>NZ_JAWLIQ010000015.1:0-119474 GCF_033485175.1 Sporosarcina sp. YIM B06819
ACCAAATGGTCCCGTGGTGTAGCGGTTAACATGCCTGCCTGTCACGCAGGAGATCGCCGGTTCGATCCCGGTCGGGACCGCCATTTTTTTTAAAAAAATGAATATATTTGTGGCTCAGTAGCTCAGTCGGTAGAGCAAAGGACTGAAAATCCTTGTGTCGGCGGTTCGATTCCGTCCTGAGCCACCATTTTAATTCCACGTGCCGGTGTAGCTCAATTGGTAGAGCAACTGACTTGTAATCAGTAGGTTGAGGGTTCAAGTCCTTTCGCCGGCACCATTACTTTATATTTGGTGGGGTAGCGAAGTGGCTAAACGCGGCGGACTGTAAATCCGCTCCCTCCGGGTTCGGCGGTTCGAATCCGTCCCCCACCACCATCTTTTTAGGGGCATAGTTTAACGGTAGAATAGAGGTCTCCAAAACCTTTGATGTGGGTTCGATTCCTACTGCCCCTGCCATTTTAAATTAAAATATCGTGGCGGTTGTGGCGAAGTGGTTAACGCATCGGATTGTGATTCCGACATTCGAGGGTTCGATTCCCTTCAGTCGCCCCATAGTTTTTATAAATGAAAAGAATAGCTATAATGGCGGTCGTGGCGAAGTGGTTAACGCATCGGATTGTGATTCCGACATTCGGGGGTTCGATTCCCCTCGTCCGCCCCATTTATTTTTTTGGGGTATAGCCAAGCGGTAAGGCAACGGACTTTGACTCCGTCACTCGTTGGTTCGAATCCAGCTACCCCAGTTTCGCGGAAGTAGTTCAGTGGTAGAATACGACCTTGCCAAGGTCGGGGTCGCGGGTTCGAATCCCGTCTTCCGCTCCATTTTTCTACGGCGGCATGGCCAAGCGGTAAGGCATGGGTCTGCAACACCCTTATCACCGGTTCGATTCCGGTTGCCGCCTCCAATCTTATGATGGATTGGTTTTCGTGAAAAGAATAGTTATTATGCCCGAGTGGTGGAATGGCAGACACGTCGCACTCAAAATGCGATGCCGCGAGGCGTGCCGGTTCAAGTCCGGCCTCGGGTATTAAGGAAAAAAGACATAACTTCGGTTATGTCTTTTTTCGTTCTTCATATTAAAAATGTTTCTTTGTCAAATGACGTTAGTGAAGAATAGTAGCCAACCAAAATCTTTTGGAAGCGAAGGGAATCGTATTGGGTGTAGATGATCTACTTGTTCTTCAATATCTAATCCGTCATGAAGAAATTGACTCTACGAAGGTTGCTGAGCTAATTCAACGTGATGTTGAGCAAGCTAGGGAACTGTTGGGTAGATTAGCGAATGAATTAATGCTAATAGAGGCAGTCGGACGTGGAACGGGAAGATATTATACTTTGTCTTCATATTCAGCTGCACAGCTGAAAGGTGAAATGAGCTACGAGAGAAATGTTGCATTAGATATTGAAAAGGTGAAAATTCTAGTGCTCTCAATCTTAGATAAAAAAGCATTGACGAACAAAGAAATACGCCAATTAACAGGTTGGTCACGTCAAAAGGTATTTGATTTAATGACGGAGTTAAGCAACGAGGGGAAAGTAGAAATAATAGGCCTTGTAAGAGGGGCTTATTACCAAATAATAGACGGATATTCATTTATGTAAGTCATTTCGGTTTAATTGAATATAACATGCCGTAAATTTTTGATATTTGCTTAGCGTTGATTGATAACGGAAAAATCATAGGTGGTAACGGCAAGACCATAGGGGATAGTGACAAAATCATAGGTGATAACAGTAAGACCTTAGGTGATAGTGGCAAAACCATAGGTGGTAATATTAAGGATTTTGATTACGTAGGTAGTTCTACCCGTAGGATTGGATAAGTCAAATGATATTAATAGTTCGATATACAAAAAACATAATAAAGACCAAATAATTGGTAGATGTTTATAACGGGCTGTTAATTACTGTTCAATAAGCTTTCCGGACATTTGTTTATACGTGAATAATTCAGATTTAATAATGATTTGATACAATTAAGATGATAAGCTAGATTATGACAATACAACAAACCGGCCAGTTTGTTGTAGAATATTTTTGGTACGGTGAGATATATTACCACTAATATAGTCATAATTTCGTAGGAGGAAAAGCAATGTCCAAGGAAAATATTACAAAAGGTATGAATTTGAAAGTAGGAAATCTTGATCTCGCATCCCTGCCGGATGCCCTGATTCCTGACGCTACCAATCTGACACAGTCCCTGGTGCAGCCTCCGCTCATTGTTGCGACGCCGCCTTCCGACGCAGGACGCGGCCTGATTCGCATCGGCAATCGTGAGATCCGCCATTACTCCGGCGACAAGAAGCCGTTGCACTATCTCGTCAGCCGGGATAACGGACTCACATGGAGCGACGAGGAAGTACCCCAAAGTTATCCGCCAAATTTCGGTGGTGTGACGAAGGAATCCCCTGCCTTTACGTGCAACCCCAATACAAATGAGTTCTTGCGCATCCAACCTGTGGAAGATTTTATATTCGTGAGTAAGGGCGGACTTGATGGCTCATGGTTCACTGCGACGATTGATGGCATGTGGTCAGGAGAGTGGGACAAGAAGCATGGTGACCTGCTCTCGCTCAGTGGCATCCTACGTAGCCCGCTTTTTATTGACAACGGCAAGCGGCTGCTTGTCCCGTCCCATGAAATGCGAAAGGGGATCGAAGTCCACATTTCCGAGGATGGAGGACTCAAATGGCACAAATCGAAGAGCGTGGTGAACGCGCCGCGTCATCAGGCAGGCGGGGAGCACAAGGGGGTGCGATGGTACAATGCAGGAGCGGAGGCTTCCATCGTCGAACTCGAAGGCGGCAAACTCTGGATGCTATTCCGAACCTCACAGGATCAGCACTACCAATCGTTCTCCACCGACAAGGGAGAAACTTGGAGCGAAGGGGAGCCGTCACATTTCTTCGGCACACTTACCATGCCCACGATAGGGAAGCTCAAGGACGGACGGCTCCTTATGTTGTGGACCAATACGCAGGCGTTGCCGGAACTCGAGACCGCGGTGGACGACATGTGGGAGGATGTGTTCACCAACCGCGACTCACACCACGCCGCAATATCATCTGACAATGGAAAGACTTGGATTGGCTTCCGCGAGTTGATTCTCGACGAACATCGCAATCGCTCAGATTACGCCACGTTTGGCGGACCGGAAGATCGCGGCAAGCACCAGAGCGAGTTCGTGCAACTCGATGATAACCGCGTGCTTGTATCAATTGGCCAGCATAGAAACCACCGTCGTCTGGTGATCGTGGACATGCGCTGGCTAGCTGAAAAGTCGCGGACCAGCACTTTTGAAGACGGTTTAAATGACTGGACGCATCATACCTACATCCCCGTAATCAAGGGGCATGCTTCGTACAATCGCAAGTCGTCCGCATTGCTTATCGCTCATCCGGAAAAGCCGGGCGCTAAGGTCATGAAGATAGCGTTTCTGGATGACCCCGAACTGATGAACGAGAAGACCGGTGCGGATTACCGCCAGGGAGGGGCCACCTGGAATTTCCCGAATGGGGAAATAGGGCGCGTTTATCTGCGCTTGCAGTTGCCGGAAGGGTCCGGCGGCGCAAGGTTCAGCATCGCCGATCGGCTCTTTAACGCCTGTGACGCCGATATTACCCTTCACGCGCTATACACCATCAGGCTTTCAATCGGAGAAACGTTCGGCTCGGAAACCTTGCGTGCCGACACATGGTACGATTTCGGTATTCATTGGAATGGCGTGACCAAGGGATCCACCGCTGAAATACTGCTCAATAACAAGCCGGTTGGCACATTGCCTCTAAACTACGAAAGTCCGAACGGGGCCAGCTATCTGCACATGATCTCCACAGCGAACGAGACCGATGCAGGCTTGCTGGTGGAAACGGTGAGCGCTTGTGTGGAATGATATCTACTCTTGTTGAGGCACGACCATCAAAAGCAAAAGTACTTTGAGGGGCCGCATCTGAAAAATTCCCCAAATGACTGATAAATCCCAGCCAATCATTTCCGTAGGCCCGGCTTTATCTTCTTCCCTTGGTTTGATGTAGCGTAAGGTCATGTCAATATTCGGTGTTCCATCCGATTTCAAATGGACAGCAATCTCGGCTATGTTGGAAAGGGGTACCCCAGCTTTAATTGTATTCATATACAAATTGACCATAAATAAAATCGCTCCTTACCGCCGAAACGGAAGGAGCGATTTTCATAGGGGGACCGGTTGACACTCGTAAGGGTTGTCAATTGCAATTGCCTTGGTTGGTCATTGGAGATGGGTCACAAAGTAAATGGGGACTGGTTATTGGTTTGCCAGTAATTTAAATTGTTGGTCCCACACTATGCCTTGGAAAGGAGTCTCACCTTTTCAAGGGGTTAAAAGTATTTACTATCGTCAAATGCCAAAGTGATAGAATAGTTTTTGGCATTAATAGCATTGGATAACTTATGCGCATCTTTTTCTGCTTGCAATGATTTGACCCGATAGTCTTCTGGATCAAATAAAGCGACACGATAGACAACAGTATTGTCAGAGTAGCCGTATTGGATTTCTTCTTTTTGGGACATGGAAAGTTCCTTGTAAAATCGAGCTTTAGCACGTAATTGAGTCGCAAGTTCGATTGCTTCTACAATGGCTAGTGCTTGCCCCTGGAAGTCGATGTTATGGTCGATATTGGCTCGATACATCAGACGATCAAGTACGCGACTGTCAGCACGCACTTCGTCCAGCTCAGTTTCTACGACTTGCAGGGGCCGTGGTCCTTGTACAGGCTCGTTGCCTTTTTCCACAGTAGTAAAAGCAACACGTCTCATTTCATCTTCAAGCTCATGGATTCGTTTCGTTAAAATGCTTTTTAGTTTTACTGCTTCAGCGAGTGTAATGTTAGCCATCCCATCATTCCCCCGATTCTTTAATGCTATTAGTTAACTACAATGGAAGTTTGTCCCTCATGCAAAACGTATGAGCGGACGTCACCACCACTAACACTAGTGAACATATTCCCACATGCAGTAGTCAGTTCAAGTGCTTCCGTTGCATCCATTGACGGTCGGATAAAGAACACATGGAGCGCTTCTGTTGTTTCTTCTGTGACAGCAGTTCGTACAGAATCGACGAATGGGCTGCCAAACGGGCTATAATCATCTTTTAACAGTAAAATATTGTGTAATGAATTGAACCGACCATTCAATCCATCATAGCCATCTGCTTCTGCGCCTGATGAAATTTGGACATTGCCGACAATCTTGTTAAAGTCATATATACCTGCTGGGATTGCGTGTTGTAAGGAGAAGAAGTTATTCAGATCGACAGCCGAGTGAAACGGATGGATGTAGTTTTGCTTTTTAACACGTCGCATGAGTGCTTCTGTGGAATGACGATAGCGATTAGGATCTGCACCAAGCGCTTTCCATACTGTCCGCCATTCCTTAATGCCTGGAAAGTCAGTTACAGATTTGCCTTCTAGTTCAAAGAAAAGTTGTTCCTGGAACAGTTGTAATCGACCTTTTATCATTTGAGGCGATTCTGATACGGTAATTTTGGTATAATGGTTAATGCCCAATTTTAATCCGGGCACGGCTTGTAAAATCTTCGAAGCCATTTCAATATTCAATGACATCACCCTTTATATAATTTAGTTTAATACTAGCATAAAGGAGGAGATAAGGCGTGAATACTGTTCAATTGCAACAGGCGGTGAAAGACTATGCGGTTTCAATTGGCATAGACAAAATCGGTTTTACGACAGCTGCTCCATTTAGTGAGCTGAAAAATCGCCTGAAGCGGCAACAAGAGCTGGGCTATCAGTCTGGATTTGAAGAGAAGGACTTAGATAAGCGAACAGAACCTGCACTACTGTTAGATCAAGCAGAGAGCATTATTGCAATTGCCGTTGCTTATCCATCCAAGATGGTGAATGCGCCTAAAGGAAAGAAGGGTGAGCGGCGTGGCATGTTTTGCCGCGCATCATGGGGGACTGACTACCATACAGTTCTACGAGAGAAGCTTAGCCTTCTAGAAGAGTTCATTTTAACAAATGTACCTACTGCTAAGGTTCGTTCGATGGTCGATACAGGAGAGCTTGCTGATCGCGCGGTTGCAGAGCGTGCAGGTATTGGTTGGTCGGCAAAAAACTGTTCGATTATTACGCCAGAATTTGGTTCGTATGTCTATTTGGGAGAAATGATTACAAATATCCCGTTTGCGCCAGACGTGCCAATGGAAGACGAATGTGGAGACTGTACACTATGCCTGGACGTCTGTCCGACAGGGGCATTGATCCAAGGAGGTCAACTGAATGCACAGCGCTGTATCGCGTTTCTGACGCAGTCTAAAACCCCCATACCGGATGAGTTTCGTTTAGAGATTGGCAATCGGGTATATGGTTGTGATACATGTCAGACGGTATGTCCAAAAAATAAAGGAAAGCATAACTTGCATCAGCATGCATTCCAACCAGATCCAGAATTAGCGAAACCGCAATTGCAGCCGATTCTCAAATTATCGAACCGTGAGTTCAAAGAGAAATTTGGTCATGTGTCTGGCTCATGGCGAGGGAAAAATCCGATTCAACGCAATGCGATCATTGCACTTGCACACTTCAAAGAGGAGTCTGCAGTGCCAGAATTGATTGAGATGTTGGAGCAAGATCCGCGCCCTGTCATTAGGGGAACCATTGCATGGGCTCTTAGTCGAATTGGCATGGAGGAAGGCTATAGAGCAATCCAAAAAGCATTAGAAAATGAGCAAGATCCAGAAGTACTTGCTGAATTAAAAAAAGCAATGGATAATTGGATACAACAAGTTTAGAAGGAAGTGCTAAAATGGCTATACATGTTGCATTATTTGAGCCGCTCATCCCGGCGAACACAGGCAATATTGCGCGGACATGCGCAGGGACCAAAACGAAGCTTCATCTTATAAAGCCCCTAGGATTTTCGACAGACGATAAAATGTTGAAGCGAGCGGGACTTGATTATTGGGAGTATGTTGATATTACGTATCATGATGGCATTCGCGAAATGTTTGCGGCCTATCCAGATGCGGTATTTTACTTTTTGACGAAGCATGGCGACAAGCCACATACGTCATTTGATTACTCAGATGCAGCACAGGATATATTCTTTGTCTTTGGGAAAGAGACGACTGGGCTGCCAGACGATATTATAGAAGAAAATAAAGAACGGTGCTTGCGTATTCCAATGAATGAACATATTCGCTCGCTAAATCTATCGAATACGGCAGCGATTCTTATTTATGAAGCGCTTAGGCAACAAGATTATCCAGGATTAGCGTAAAAAAACGGGACAGCCATAAGGCTAGTCCCGTTTTTAAATTGTATTAGGTTGGCTGATGGCCACGGCTTTTCTTGCTTTTATGGCTATTGCCTTTGTCTTCGTAGCCGCCTGTAAGAATCGCAGCTAGGAATGCTACAGAAACACCCATGATAAGAATAAGATTCATCAGATTATACCTCCTGTAAAATCAATAGTTCTTCATCCAGTATACCTTATCGGCAATCAAATTGAAATGACCGACAGGAAAAGTTGTGACAAATCCAGTAACGGCTTTTGCTTAATGCGGTAAAAAGAGAAGCTGATAGGCAAATAATACTGCAAAAATATACAAAAGAACAGGAACTTGTTTCCCTTTTCCTTTGACAACTTTTAAAAGTGGATAAGTGATGAAGCCAAGCGCGATACCCGTTGCAATGCTTGATGTGAGCGGCATTGTTAAAATAACGAGAAATGCTGGAAATGCTTCGTCAAATGAATCCCAGTCAATGTTTTTAACCGCGCCAATCATCAGGCTCCCAACAATAATTAAAGCAGGAGCAGTAATTGCTGATACGCCCGAAAGTGCACTGACAAACGGAGCAAAAAATGCAGCAACGATGAACAAAATAGCTACGGTTAGTGTCGTTAAACCAGTTCGTCCACCTACTGCAACACCAGAAGACGATTCAATATAAGCTGATGTAGGGCTTGTACCGAACATTGCACCTGTTGCAGTTGCGACAGAATCAGCAAGCAAGGCATGACGTGCACGAGGCAATGTATTGCCCTTCATTAAGCCGGCCTGCTTGGCAACGCCAATCATTGTGCCGGTCGTATCGAATAATGTAACGATTAAGAATGCAAAGACGACACCGTATAGACCATGAGAGATGACATCTCCGACTGCTTGAATCGGGTTCCAAACTAGAATACCTTCTGGTAAATGTGGCATTTGCCATAGAGGTCCTTCAAATGTTAGTTGCTTCGTAAAGACGGCTACAATTCCGGTTAGGATCATGCCGATGAAAATCGAACCATAGACATTCAATGTCATTAGAATGATTGTCACGAGCAGTCCAAATAGTGCCAATAGAACTGGGGGAGAAGTCAGATCTCCTAGCTGCACAAGATTACCTGGATGGGGAGCAACGAGCCCTGAGAGGCGTAAGCCGATAAAGGCAATGAATAATCCTATGCCTGCTGTGATTCCTAGTTTCAAGGTCTCAGGAATTGATTGGATTAATTTCTCGCGGAACGATGTCAAAGACAATAAGACAAACAATAGACCAGCGACGAAGACAGCAGAAAAGGCGGTCATGTAATCAAGTTGTCCATCTGATGCGATGACAATGGATGTGAAATAAGCATTTAAACCCATACCTGGTGCGATGGCAATTGGATAGTTGGCGAACAGTGCCATCCATAGTGTACCAATGACTGCGGCAACAATTGTTGCGAGGAAAACCTGCTCGAATGGTACGCCCGCGTCAGCAAGAATAATCGGATTGACAATGACGATATAGGCCATTGTCAAAAAAGTAGTCAACCCAGCTAATATTTCAGTTTTTACAGTTGTATGGTGTTCTTTTAAATGAAACATCATAAATCTCCTTTCAAAATACGAACGAAATGAATTCCATTTACAATAATATTCGTTTTTAAGGCGGAATTCAACTAACAGATCAATTACGCCTTGGCGTAATTGCGTCCAAATTTTGAATTGTGCCCGCAGGATGCGGGTATGCAGTCGTTGCGACAGGACGTCGCGAACCTAGACTGCCTTCCTTAGCTCCTTTCAAAATTTATGACATCCGCCGGAGGCTTGGGCCAACAGGATGTTGGTTACTCAGACGTTGCCGCAGGACGCGGCGTACTTAGTCTGAGTTCCCCTATTCAGCAGGGAGTTCCGACCCCCTGCTGAATAAAGTCAAATCAGCGAATTCGTCAAAATCAGTTTACGAATGTACAATTGAAAAAAGAAGGAAAAACTACTTTATCGCATACTGCGATAAAAAGTTTTGAAAGGGGAAAATTAGAATGTCAAAAGTATTCACCGCAACAAAGGAACTTGCTAACGGAGTAGCGATGCCTCAACTAGGGTTAGGCGTTTATAAAATGACCAATCCACAGCAAACCTTTGAAGCCATTACATACGCCATTGAGACAGGCTATCGCGCGATTGATACTGCAACCATTTATGCGAATGAAAAAGAGACGGGCGAAGCGGTTCGTCATGCTAGGGTTCCACGACAAGAGCTTTTCATTACATCGAAAGTATGGAATACCGATCAAGGTTATGATGAGACGCTTCGTGCGTTCGAGGCTTCACTCAAGCGACTCGGTTTTGATTACTTGGATCTTTATTTGACACATTGGCCTGTTCCGGAAAAATATACAGAAACGTATAAAGCGATTGAGCGGCTATATGATGAAAAACTAATCCGTGCAATAGGTGTTTCCAATCATCATAGGCATCACCTTGAAAAGATTTTAGCGAAAGCGAATGTCGCACCTATGGTCAACCAGATTGAACTCCATCCGCGCCTAACGCAGGAGTCATTACGTGAGTTCTGCCGAGCGAATGGCATTGCAGTCACGTCCTGGTCACCAATTGCACGAGGACAGCTTCTAGCGGACCCGACACTACTTGAAATTGGCGGAAAATATGGCAAGACACCTGCGCAAGTCATCATTCGTTGGCATTTGCAAAATGATCTTATTGTAATACCGAAATCAGTGACACCAGAACGGATCAAAGAAAATAGTGAGGTGGCTGACTTTGAATTGTCGCTACATGATATGGAAGCGATCAATGCGCTTAATCGAAATGAACGGACGGGAACGGATCCAGATTCGTTGTGAGTAGTAAACCTTTTCTCATAGATAGAATTGTTGAGTAATTTGTATGATATAATTTAAGAAAAGATTCTAGGAGGAATGTATGTGTTTACGAATAAGAAAAAGAATATTCAGGACAATAGTCTTCAATTAGAAATCGAACGCCTAAAAACGGCGTATTCAGATAAAGAAATCGAAGAACAGGATCGCTTAACTGAATTAAAAAGCGAACTAAATGCAGCTGTCAATCAGCATGAAAAGGTCAATGCACAGCATAATGTATTAGGCGAAGCAGTTAGCCAAATCGAAGTGAAGTTTGAAAGAGTTGGAGACTTAAGTGAAAGAACTTCAGATAAATCACAGGAGTTGTACGAAAAAGGTCGTTCACTTGAAGAAAAGTCGTATAGCATGGTGACGGAAGCATCGGAAGGTACGAAAGAAGTCAATGCAACTGCAGAAGTCATTAAAGATTTAGGAATACAAATTCAAGCATCCGAAAAAAATATGACCAATTTGAGCGCTCGATCAGTTGAGATTCAGTCAATTGTTGGTGTCATCGAAGGTATCGCGGCACAGACCAACTTGCTAGCATTAAATGCATCAATCGAGGCGGCCCGTGCAGGAGAATCAGGGAAAGGATTTGCGGTTGTGGCACAAGAAGTGCGTAAACTTGCGGAAAGTACTTCTAATAGTACGGCTAATATCCAAACATTAACTTCTTCTCTACGTGATGAAATCGAAATGGCACTTGCTGCAACACGAAAAAGTGCTGAGCTTGTTGAAAAAGGTGTAGCAGTCAGTTTTGCAACAGCTGCAAAAATCGAAAGCATCCTAGGTACGATTGAACATAGCCAAGGAGATATCGGTGCAATACAGGGGATGATTGAAGAACAAAAACGATTGTCGGAAGAAGTGAAGAGTGAATTATTGGGTGCGAAAAAACTATTTGCACAAGCTCATGACTTAATCGTAGAACATATCGAAGATGCCAAAGAAGTAGACGAGCGTCTTGAAAATGGAATTCGTCAACTGACATTCTAATTAAAAAATCCATGGAGAAAATTTCTCCATGGATTTTTTTGAGTTTACTTCATTTCAATTGTTGTCTGTTGTTCTGTAAATGGATGAATGAAGCTTAGCGTAGTGGCTGTCAATCGGTAGTGACCGTCTGCGGTTTCACTGCCTTCATATAATGTATCCCCTGTAACTGGATTGCCAAGATGGGATAAATGGACACGAATTTGGTGCGTCCGCCCCGTCTCAAGCTGGGCTTCAACGAGAGTTGTATCTTCCCTACGTTCAATAACCTTGAAGTGAGTGACCGCAGCTTGTCCAGACATGGAAACAAGTCGCTTCGCGGGATGATGGCGATCTCGACCAATCGGCAGTTTAATAGTTCCTCTTGGCCTTTTCAAGTAGCCATCAACCTCGGCAACGTATTTCCTCGTCAAGTTGTTCTGTTCAATCATTCGGTCGAACAGAGATTTTGCAATCGGATGCTTAGCAATGAGCACAACACCGGAAGTACCTTTATCCAGACGATGGATATGCTCAGCATAGTCACCGCCATTGTTACGAACATGTGCCATGACACGGTTCATCAGCGTGCCGTTATCTGTCGGTCCATCGGGATGAGTCGCTATGCCAGCCGGTTTCACTACAGCGAGAATATGTTCATCTTCGAAAAGAATGTTCAGTTCACCTTTGTCATCTGATAGATACGTGGAAGCGGTGTCTGGAAATGTGACTACCAATTCCGTCCCTTTAGTCAGAGGAGCACGCCAGTCATCTACTGGATTACCTGCTGAATCGAGCACACTTTTTGCCATTCGCATCAAGTGAACCGTTTTTTTACCGCCTTGCCATTGTTCTTTGAGTAGTTGTTCGACGGTTAGACCGTCTTGTAGGGTTTTATAATGAAATAAAGCCATTTATATCATTCCTTCCAGCTATTCTTCATTATTTTCCTTCAAATTCAGTAAAAAATGCCCGGATATTTTCAGCGGGTTGTTCGCCGACCATTCTTCCAACTTCTTTACCATCCTTGTAGTGGACTAGCATAGGCCATGATTCTACATCAGCAGGATGAGGGAATTCCATCATATTGTATTGCAATACATCTACACCCATCTCTTTAGCAATCGGCATCATGACTGGCGTCATAGCCATACAGTACTGACATTCTGGGTGGAAATAGTAGGCTGTTACTGGTTCACCTGAAGTGATTTTATCGTTAAGTACTTCTGGTAGAACGATGTTGTCATAGTTTTCATTGCCAATTAAAGCGATTGTCGATTTAGATAGCTTGTCTGTGGCATACGGATTATCCTTTAGTTTGATCTGATCCGATTTATTCGACAAAACAACGATGAGGATGAAGACGGCGACAATCGCAGCGCCAATGATGAGTAGTTTTTTCAAGTTACTTCGACTCCTTCTGCCATTTCATCATGAAAAGGCTTGTGATAAAGATGATTACAAATGCGACTAGTGCTAAAAAGGGGATGGTGATGAATCCAAGATAATTGATGTACTGTCCTGTACAAGACACGTTGCCGCAAGTCGGTGCAGTTTCGCTCAAAAAGCTTAACTTTTGGATGCTGTAATGATAGAGAGAGATGCTTCCTCCAATAGTCGCGAAAACAGCAGTCGTTAAGGCAATTCGTGCATTTTTCTGGAATAGGGCAACCCCTGAAATAATGACAATTGGATACATCAAGATGCGTTGGTACCAACAAAGTGTACAGGGCTCGTATCCACGTACTTCTGAAAAGTATAGCGAACCCAACGTTGCGACGAAAGATACGGTCCAAATAAAAATGAGTCCATTCTCTAAGCGTTTTTGCATATGACCAGCTCCCACTTGGTTAACTACATATTTGATTATAGGGGGTTATCCTGGGCAAGTAAAATATTAATAACTTGCTTCTACTGAAGTAAGTTGGCCTCTGTTGGATGTCAAAAGATTCGGTTGCAATCGCGCTATGGCATAATTGATTAGTCAGAGTTGTGCGATATAATAAAAAGAAAGGAGTGGTTCGAGTGAGCGAAGAATTCGATTTGTCATCATTTGAAGTAAGCATGGTTATTCGTCAAATGGAATCCAAAGACATTAAGAGGTTGTTGGCGATGCAAGAGCTTTGTTTTCCCGGGATGGAGCCTTGGGAAGAGGGGCAACTGAAAAGCCATTTGGCAATTTTCCCAGAAGGTCAGCTCATTGCAGAACTGGATGGTGAAATTATCGGTTCCTGTTCAAGTCTTATTATTAACTTCGATGAGTATGATGACCGTCATACTTGGGATGATGTGACGGATGAAGGCTATATTACCAACCATAATCCAGACGGCTACAATATGTACGGTATCGAAGTGATGGTGCATCCTGGTTATCGACGTATGAAGGTCGGGCAGCGTCTGTATGAGGCACGAAAAGAGCTCGCCAGGGAATTGAATTTGAAGTCCATCATCCTTGGTGGACGGATTCCGAATTACCATAAACATGCTGCGGAAATGTCACCACGTGAATATGTAGATTCTGTATCACGCCATAAAATTTATGACCCGGTGCTAACTTTTCAATTGATGAATGATTTTACGTTAATGCGAGTCAATCCGAATTATTTGCCAGACGATAAAGCATCGAAGAAATATGCGACACTGATGGAATGGAACAACGTCGATTATAAGCCGCTTACCAAACGTCATTTTAAGACAAGTTATCCTGTACGAATTTGCGTCGTGCAATATTTAATGCGCAAGATTTCGTCTTTCGAAGAGATGGCTCACCAGTGCGAGTACTTTGTCGATGTTGCGTCGGATGCCAACTCTGACTTTGTCGTCTTCCCTGAAATATTTACAACACAGCTTATGTCCTTTTTGAATGAGCGCTCGCCGAGTCAAGCCGTGCGTAGAATGACGGAGTACACGCCGCAGTATATTGAAATGTTTACAAATTTAGCAGTACGTTACAACATCAATATTATTGGTGGTTCTCATTTTGTCGAAGAAGAGAATGAAGAAATTTATAATATCTCTTATTTATTCCGACGAGATGGTTCAATCGAAAAACAATATAAGATTCACATTACGCCCAATGAGCGCAAATGGTGGGGAATTAGTGCGGGAGATGCAGTTCGCGTATTCGATACAGACTGTGGAAAAATTGCCATCCAAATTTGCTATGATATCGAGTTTCCAGAATTGGCTCGTATTGCGACAGACATGGGTGCTAATATTATCTTCACACCATTTTGTACAGAAGATCGCCAAGGCTATTTACGCGTTCGTTATTGCGCACAAGCCCGTGCTATCGAAAATCAAATTTACACCGTTATTTCGGGTACAGTCGGTAATTTGCCACAGACGGATAATATGGACATCCAATATGCGCAGTCTGCCATATTCGCGCCATCCGATTTCGAGTTTGCGCGGGACGGTATTGTGGGCGAGACAAATGCTAACTTAGAGATGGTATTGATTGGTGACGTCGATCTTGAAATTTTGCGCCGCCAGCGTCAAGATGGAACGGTCAAGCAGCTGAAAGATCGAAGGCATGATGTGTATCATATTGAGTATAAGAAGGGTTGAAAAATAGCTGTGCGCACTGAGAATTATCAGTGTGCACAGCTATTTTTATTATTTCTTCTTCGAAGGATGTTTGCGCATGCTTTTCGTAATGTTTTTCCACTTGTTGCGCTCCGCGGATTGTGCTGCACGATCCATTTTACGCTCCAAGAAAGCTAACTCTTTTTGAAGCTTTAAATAGCTCGCGTAGCGGTCTTCGGGTAAAGTACCTGTGGCAAGTGCTTCCTGTATGGCGCAGCCGGGTTCGTTGTTATGCTGGCAATCATTGAACTTGCAGACGTCTGCAAATGCTTCGATGTCTTTAAAGCCGGAGTCTAGGCTTTCGTTGGTCTCCCAAAGCTGGAACTCCCGCATGCCTGGCGTATCAATGAGTACGCCGCCACCTGGAATTTTAATAAGTTCTCGGTGAGTCGTCGTATGCCGACCCTTCGCATCATCTTCACGAATATCTTGTACGGCCATCATTTCATAGCCACATATAGCATTTGTCAGTGATGATTTACCAACACCTGAAGAGCCAAGCAATGCCGCTGTTTTCCCGTCTGTTAACAACGCAGTTAATTCGTCAATACCTTCGCCAGTTACATTGCTGACAGCAAACACATCAGCACCGAAAGCGATGTTGCGAGCTTCTTCCATATAAAATGAGGGATCTTCGCAAACGTCTTTTTTCGTTAAGACTACAACTGGGTTAGCGCCGGAGTCATAGGCGGCGACAAGATAGCGTTCAAGTCGTCTGGCATTGAAGTCCTTGTTCATCGACATGACGAGAAAGACAACATCGACGTTTACTGCGATAATCTGTTCGACAATCGTTGTGCCAGCTGCTTTTCTTGAAAAGAGCGATGTTCTAGGTAAAATCGCATGAATGATGCCGCGCTCTTCACCCGGCATCTTTTCGACTGCGACCCAATCTCCGACTGCAGGAAAGTCACGTCGTTCTACAGCGTCATGTTGCATGGCGCCAGAGCAGACAGATAACCATTCACCGTCAGCAGTGACTACTCGATACATATGTTTATGTTCAAGCGTAACACGCCCGGGCGTGCACTTCTTCATTTTTTCGTTATTGTTCAGTTCTTCCCAATTTTCTTCATGGGATGTATTCCAACCGTAGTCATTTAAATTAATCAATTTGTATTCCTCCTGTTATGTGCGTTCTAGACAATAAAAAAAGCTGTGAGTCCTGATCGGACACCACAGCTTTCACGCGCATAACAGAATAAGCATACTTTTATAGAAGTATGGCAGGTGAAAGTATGGGTCCGATCGATTGAGCAATCTCAGATACAATGATAATAGCCATAAAAACATCACCTGCTTTCTGTAAGATAGGCTAATATTAACAAAGTCAGAGGAGTGTGTCAATATGAAATTTATGAAATATACATTATTAGGGGAAGATAAACGCCGTATTGTGGAAAGTAGACAACTCCTGCCGCGGTTCACAACGTTATCCGAAAAGTAACCAACGTCTTGGATGAAGTAGACAATGTTATCCTGGAAGTAAACAACGTTTGCTGAAGTTCACAACGTTATCCGGAAAGTAACCAACGTGTTGGGTGAAGTAGACAACGTTATCCGGAAAGTAGACAACGCTTGCTGAAGTTCACAACGTTATCCGAAAAGTAACCAACGTCTTGGGTGGAGTAGACAATGTTATCCGTGAAGTAGACAACGCTTGCTGAAGTTCACAACGTTATCCGGAAAGTAACCAACGTCTTGGGTGGAGTAGACAATGTTATCCGTGAAGTAGACAACGTTTGCTGAAGTTCACAACGTTATCCGGAAAGTAACCAACGTGTTGGGTGAAGTAGACAACGTTATCCGTGAAGTAAACAACGTTTGCTGAAGTTCACAACGTTATCCGGGAAGTAACCAACGTGTTGGGTGAAGTAGACAACGTTATCCGGAAAGTAGACAACGCTTGGTGAAGTTCACAACGTTATCCGAAAAGTAACCAACGCATTGGGTGGAGTATACAAACCTTATCCGAAAAGTAACTAACGTCTTGGATGAAGTATACAACGTTATCCTGCAAGTAAACAAAATACCTAACAAAAAAAACGACCCTCATAGTGAGAGTCGCTCTTCATTAGGATTCCAACGATAATTCTGACATGTTGTCGGCTTGTTGTTC
The DNA here is from genome assembly GCF_033485175.1 of Sporosarcina sp. YIM B06819. Taxonomy (NCBI): domain Bacteria; kingdom Bacillati; phylum Bacillota; class Bacilli; order Caryophanales; family Caryophanaceae; genus Sporosarcina; species Sporosarcina sp. YIM B06819. The sequence continues at coordinate 16,824 of NZ_JAWLIQ010000015.1, forward strand.
TTCGTGTTTGAATACTTCCAAGTAGAGAATATGGTGACCTTCTACATCTTTTACCATAAATTCATACCCTTGTTCAATAATTTTTTCACCTTGGATGGCATCGAAGCGCTGGGTCATAAACCAGCCGCCAATTGTATCGATATCCTCCTCGTCAATGTCGATTGCCAGAATGTCATTGACATTTTCAATCAGCATCTTGGCATCGAAGATATAATGATCGTCGCCTACCTTTTGAATTTCAGGCACTTCATCGGTATCGAATTCGTCCCGAATATCACCGACGATTTCCTCTAAAATATCTTCAATTGTGACAAGGCCGGAAGTTCCACCATACTCATCCATTAGGATAGCCATGTGAATCCGTTCCCGTTGGATTTTTAGCAACAGGTCACCGATGGCAATCGTTTCAATAACATGGATAATCGGTTGCATATAATGAATAACGGACTGATGCTCATTTTCTGGATTCTTAATGAATGCCGTTAATAAGTTTTTCATGTTCACAAGGCCAATGATATGGTCCTTATCACCATCTGTAATAGGGTAGCGTGTGTATTGCTCAACGCCAATCACTTCAAACACTTCACGTAATGTCATATCTTTGTCAATCGACATCATTTCTGTCCGAGGGGCCATAATTTCTTTGGCAATCCGGTCGTCGAATTCAAAAATCTTATTCACATATTTATATTCAGATTGGTTGATTTCACCGCTTTTTAAACTGTCAGCTAAAATCATCCTAAGCTCTTCTTCCGTATGTGCAACTTCTGATTCTGAAATGGATTTAAAGCCTAGAAGTCGACAGATAAGGCGTGCAGAGCCATTCATGCCTTTAATAATGGGGTACATGAGGCGATAGAACAAAATAAGCGGTTTTGAAAATGATAATGTAATCTCTTCCGCTTTTTGAATCGCAATTGTTTTAGGAGCCAATTCACCTACAACAACATGCAAAAATGTAACGAACGTGAACGCGATGATGAATGAAAGTAGACTGGAAAGACTGGCTGTCAAATCAAAATGAGCGAAAATTGGTTTCAGCATTAAGTTAACAGTAGGTTCCCCTAGCATCCCGAGTCCGAGAGCGGTAATCGTAATTCCTAATTGACAAGCGGATAAGTATTCATCTAAATTACTGATTACTTTTTTCGCATTGAGTGCCTGGCGATTCTCTTCCGCAACAAGCTGATCAATCCGTGTTTTTCTTACTTTCACAATAGCAAATTCACTCGCAACAAAAAATGCGGTGAGGGCGATCAAGACAGCAAATGCTGTCAATCGTATGGCAATCTCCAAATAATGACTCTGTTCCAAACCCAAATGAGGGGGAGAACAAAGTGTACACCTCCTGTAGTGGTAAAATAGTTAGTTAAGACAATGATAAATTATTTACAAGAAAAAAACAAATAGTTAAGTCTATGTAGTAGATAAAGTTCAAGCACTGGGGAATTAGGAAGGGAATTAGAATTAAAATAATTCTCGGAATCTATTGACATCGATAAAATGGAAATGGTAACCTGTAATAGTTAGATACTCGAAATAGAAAGGGAGGTACGGAACATGAAAAAGCTATTCGTCACTCAAAAAAACTTCATGATACATCCGTCCCGTCCGGCTTCTATTCATTTTTGAATTTATCTGGAATGGCACGGGTTGCCGTTCTTTTTCGTTAAGCACACGCTTATGTTTAAAGGCGTGTGCTTTTTTTGATGTTATGATATACCATTTTATGGTGTTTTCACGCTTTGCGTGTTGCATAAAACTTGAGAAAAGGAGTGCTGGCTATGTTAATCATGAAGCAGCAAAGGAAATTATTGAAAAAGGAATCTCTTGAAAGTGGATAGTTGGTAGAGAAAAAGGAAGAGGGTAGATGGGTTTATGTTTTCGGTTTTGTTCAAATTAAAGTGGTTTTTTAAAGAAAATAGAAAGAGATATACAGTTGCGTTGATCTTATTAATGATAACGAATGTGTTGGTCGTTATTCCGCCTTGGCTCATTGGGGAAGCCATTGACTCGATTTATATGCAGACGTTGACGACGAAGTTATTGGCCGTATTGCTTGGCTCGATGTTGCTTATTATGGCTGTGAACTATGCGTGTAATTTTGTTTGGCAATATCAGTTATTTGGTGGTGCCTATGTAATTGAAAGGCAACTTCGAGGAAGATTGATGCGCCATTTCTTGAAGATGACACCGACGTTTTATGAGAAAAACAAGACAGGCGATTTAATGGCACGTTCAACAAATGACTTGCGTGCCATTTCGGAAACAGCCGGTTTTGGGATCATGACGCTCATCGATTCTACGCTGTACTTGCTGACACTTGTTTTGACGATGGGTTTCCTTGTGTCGTGGAAATTGACACTAGTGGCGATTTTACCGTTGCCGATTTTGGCGTTCATCATGCAAGTATTGGGGAAAAAGATTCATGAAAGATATATGACAGCTCAGCAAGTTTTCGGCGATTTGAACGACAATGTCTTAGAAGCAGTCGCTGGTGTACGTGTTGTTCGTGCTTATGTGCAAGAGCGTGCAACTGAAAACGAATTTGCGAAAATGACAGAGGATGTTTTTCAGAAAAATATGCATGTCGAAAAAATTGATGCTTTGTTTATGCCTATTTCAAAGGTACTAACAGGATTGACGTATATGATTGGACTCGGTTATGGGGCGTATCTTGTTTCTATAGGAGATATGACACTGGGGAATCTTGTAACATTTAACGTTTATCTTGGTATGATTGTTTGGCCAATGTTTGCGATTGGTGAATTAATCAACGTCATGCAGCGCGGTAATGCATCACTCGACCGAGTGACAGAAACACTAGACTATGAGGAAGACGTCAAAGATCCCGAACAGCCCGTTACGATGGAACTGCCGGAAAATGTTGGCTTCCGCGATGTGTTCTTTACGTATCCTATGTCGCATTCGGTCAACCTAGATGCGATTAAACTCCATTTGGATCGTGGCGATACACTTGGTATTGTCGGTAAGACAGGTAGTGGGAAAACAACATTTGTTAAACAATTGTTGCGCGAATACCCAGTTGGGGAAGGGGAAATCGTCTTTTCGGGCGTACCACTTCAGTCTATGACAAAAGATCAGGTGAGGGATTGGATTGGTTACGTCCCGCAAGATCACGTGTTGTTTTCAAGGTCAGTGAAAGAAAATATTTTGTTCGGCAGACCAGATGCATCGGACGCAGATATTGCAGAAACGATTCGTTTGTCTTATTTCGAGAAAGATCTTGAGATGCTGCCGGATGGACTGGATACGCTTGTAGGCGAAAAAGGCGTTGCCTTGTCTGGCGGGCAGAAGCAACGGATTTCAATTGCACGTGCACTCGTGAAAAATCCAGAAATTCTTATTTTGGATGACTCACTGTCTGCTGTCGATGCCAAAACAGAAGCAAAAATTATTGAAAATATTCAAGCAGAACGTTCCGGTAAAACGACAATCATTACGACACATCGGTTGTCAGCAATCCAGCATGCTAACTGGATTATCGTTCTTGACGATGGTCGCGTGATTGAAGAAGGAACGCATGAAGGGCTGCTAGGAATGAACGGCTGGTACAAAGAGCAATTCGACCGCCAGCAGATTGGGGAGGTTGAATAATATGGGTACTGGTAAACGTTTAGTTCACTATGCGCTTGATTATAAAAAACTACTGATTACAGGTTTGGTATTGCTTGGCTTTGCAGTAGGTGCGGATTTGATGGGGCCGATGATTGCGAAGAAAATTATTGACGACCATATTGCAGGTGCTGTGGGTGGCGGTATCGATTTCGAACCGATTGCCAAATTACTTGCTGTCTTTTTCGGGCTAGCAGTTGTAACGGCGATTTTGAGGTATTTCCAATATTTACTACTCCAAAATGCAGCCAACCGTATTGTGCAGAAAATGCGTAATGATTTGTACGAACATATCCAAACATTGCCGATTCGGTATTTCGATAATTTACCGGCGGGGAAAGTTGTTGCAAGGATTACCAATGATACAGAAGCAATTCGAAACCTGTATGTAACGGTTGTTTCACAGTTTGCGATTAGTGGGATGTATATTACAGGTATCTTTATTGCCTTGTTTTATTTAGATCCGAAAATGGGTGCGATTACGCTGTTCGTCTTGCCTATTTTGTATATTTGGATGAAGATGTACAGGAAATTTGCATCAAAGGTCAACCATATCATTCGCGGTAAAGTAAGTGATATGAACGCGATGATTAATGAATCAATAAATGGGATGACGATTATTCAAGCGTTTCGTCGTGAAAAGCAAATGGAGGAAGAATTCCGTGAGCTGAACGATGAGCATTATCACTATCAAAATAAGTTGTTGAAAGTGGAAGCGGCGACATCACATAACCTGGTCGATATTATTAGATCGATGACGTTCGTGTTCTTTATCTGGTATTTCGGTGGCGCATCATTAGCGACAGAAAGTGTAATTTCAGTCGGGATGCTCTATGCATTTGTGGATTACATTACACGATTGTTTAATCCAGTGACGGGTATTGTCAATCAGTTTGCACGACTTGAGCATTCCCTTGTAGCAGCAGAGCGTGTTTTCAAGTTGTTGGACCGTGAAGGGGAGCCCGTAAGTGATGATAAAATCGCTCGTTACCGCGGAAATGTCCGTTTTGAAAATGTCTGGTTTGCTTATAAGGAAGAAGAATATGTACTGAAGGATTTGTCATTCGAGGCGAAGCAAGGGGAAACGGTCGCGCTCGTTGGTCATACAGGGTCGGGGAAAAGTTCGATTATGAATTTACTGTTCCGATTCTATGATGCGTCAAAAGGGGCGATTACGATTGATGGCATGAACATCAATGATATGCCACGCCAGACGGTTCGCGATCATATGGGGATTGTCTTGCAGGATCCATATTTATTTAGCGGTACGGTGGAGTCAAATGTGAGCTTAGGGGATGCGCGTATTACACGTGAAAAAGTGCAGCAATCGCTTGACGCGGTTGGAGGGGAACGTGTATTGAAGCATTTACCTGGTGGTATTGACGAGCCGGTTGTAGAGAAAGGGAGTACACTTTCTTCTGGACAGCGGCAGTTGATTTCATTCGCACGGGCTTTGGCATTTGACCCAGCGATTTTGATATTAGATGAAGCGACGTCTAACATTGATACAGAAACGGAAGAAATTATTCAGCATGCAATGGACGTACTGAAAAAAGGGCGTACGACATTCATCATTGCCCATCGACTTTCGACGATTAAAAACGCGGATCGCATTTTAGTATTAGACCGCGGGGAAATAGTAGAAAGTGGTTCGCATGATGAATTGCTGGCGCTTGGCGGACAGTACGCGCAAATGTATAAATTGCAGGCGGGAACTTCCTCTCAACCGAAAATTGGTTGAGGGGGGTTCCCTCTTTTTTGATAGGTAATGAGTTTACTGTACTGGGAGTGCGGTTACTACGGTTTAGCTTATGTTTACTACCACTCACAGGGATACAATATGAAGTAGTTGCGAAACTATTCAGAAAGCCGTATATTTAGAGAGTCGAAGTAATAACTTGAAGCAGTAGAAGTTCCTGCTACTTCAAGTTAAGCCTCCGGCGGATGTCACAAATTTTGAAGGGAGTTAAAGGAAGGCAGTCTAAGTTCGCGACGTCCTGTCGTACCGACTGCATAACCTACTTCCTGTAGGCCTCAAGCGCAATTCAAAATTTGGACACAATTACGCCAAGGCGTAATTGATTAGAAAGTTGGAATGGTATGGGGAAATGGTTTGCGGATTGGAAGAGGAAGATTTCTTCATTCAATAAAAATGTTAGGTTGTTTATGCTGGCGAATGTGCTCATCCAAATTGGTATGGGTGTTTTTATGGTCATGTACAATCTCTATATAAAAGAGCTGGGGATGTCGGAAACGGTTAATGGTAAGGTGATTTCGATGGCGGCGATGGCATCGGCAATTATGCTTGTGCCGGCAGGTTTTTTGAGTGATAAGTTTGGACGGAAATGGATGATTGTTGGCGGTGCGTTGTTTGGGGCAATGACGTTGTTTTACCGCAGTGTTGCGGTTGCGGAAACACCAATTATTTACGCGGCATTTTTGACGGGCTTATTCATGGCATTTGTGCAAGTGTCAGGTGTGCCATTTTTGGCAGAGAACTCGACACCGGCTGAACGCGTGCATATGTTCAGTATCCATTTTGCGTTGATGACTGTGGCAAACGTTATTGGTAGTCTATTTGGCGGTGTGATTGCGGATGTGCTTGAAGTGGTGGGGGGCATGGATGCAGCATCGGCGATCCGCTTTGCGTTACTTGTAGGAGCCGTTATTTTTACGCTGGGACTATTGCCTTTATTCAAACTGCAAAATAAGCCACCGGAGCCTGTGCAGGTGAAACTAGATAAGGAAGAGAAAGTGGAGAGTGTTGATAGTAGCTTTAAGCGCAATATCATTCTCATCTTCCATTTTTCGTTTGCGAGTTTGCTCATTGGCATTGGTTCAGGATTAGTTGTTCCTTATTTGAATTTATATTTTTCCAATCGTTTTGATGCGTCGAATGCGTATATCGGGTTGATATTATCATTGGGATCTGCGATGACGGCGGTGGCAATGCTGATTGGGCCACTACTCGTGAAAAAGGTTGGAAAAGTGAAAGCACTCATTATTTTCCAAGTGCTATCGATTCCCTTTCTTATTTTGACGGCTTATACGACATCATTATTGCTGGCATCCCTCGGTTTCTTGATGCGTCAGGCACTCATGAACGCGGGGAATCCGATTCAAAGTGCCATTGCGATGGAAATTGTTGCGGATAAATATAAAGGCCTTGCGAACTCTGTGAACCAAATGGTATTTAATATTGGATGGGCTACTATGGGTCCAGTAGCTGCGGGACTCGTCATCGCCAATGGTTTCTACTGGGGCTATGCCTATGCCTTCACGATGACGGCATGTTTGTATATTGTGTCCTCCACGTACTATTTCTTTATTTTTGGTAAGAGGAAGTTGGCTGAGGAATAACAAAATGCCCTGCACATTTTATTGTGCAGGGTATTCTTTCATTCGCCTCGTTGGTATTGAGTTTCCTTCCAAGCGTTTTGTTCATTAGGAACCCGGCTTTTATCCTCAAAGATATTTTCCGTTATTTGGTTTTGCACTTTCAGCTGTTCCTTTTCCTTACGTAGTTCTTCGGGTGATTTTTCTTTTGTCATACTACGCCTCCTTACTTGTTATAAAGCGTAGTATTCCCGAAATAGTTGGAATCAGTCGTAAATGTGGAAAGTCATTAATTCGTGAATCATTTTTTTAACGTTTTCTTCTTCTGTAGGTGCTTCTCCGTTCCACCGTATATCTCCCTCAGGCATATAATCACCGGTATATCTCGTATTGCGAAAGAAAAATGCAAAGGTCCAACCTGGTAATTGTTTATTGTCATACATGGGTTTATAACTGAAATGTTGTAGCATAGTTAACTCCTTTCATAAGATACTACCCAATCGCATAAAATCGGAGTAAAGATAAGCGAAAGGGTGCTGACTTGTTTGTAAATAAATTAAAGCAGGCCATTGAAGGTGAGTACAGAGATTATTATTTTTATAAATCCATGTACAGCTTGACGAATGATCCGCTCTGGCAAGATTTTCTCCGTCATATGTATGAAGATGAAAAAAGCCATTATGAAATGTTCCAACAGCTCTATTATATGATGACGGGGACGTTTGTTCCAAATCCAAAGAAGCCATTGCCTTGTTATAACTTGAAAGAGTGTGTCCAAAGGGCGTTGGTTGATGAATTGGAGGGCGTTGAAACGTATAAGGAAATGCTGTTGACAATTCCATTTCAGCAGGCTTATAATCCATTATTTATTGCCATGCATGATGAAATGGAGCATGCGATTCGAATGTCGACGATGTATAACGCATTGTGATAAGCCTTTGCATTTTTCCGTTTGGTCCCGTTCTGCTATAATTGGGACGTAAAGAAACGGAAAAAGGTGAAGCGATTGGATTTTTTATGGACATTGGTATTTATGGCCTTTATTGGCGCGCTGATTGGTGGATTTACCAATCACTTGGCGATCAAAATGCTTTTTAGGCCACATGAAGCAAAATATATTGGGAAATGGCGTTTGCCGTTCACGCCTGGGTTAATTCCAAAACGGCGTGACGAATTGGCAAGGCAGCTTGGTAAGACGGTTACTAATTATTTGTTAACCCCTGATACTTTCCGCAAGAAGTTATTGACACCTGACATGGAAAAAAAGGCAGAGAGCTTTATTCAACAGAAACTGGTAGAACATGTCCTGCATTCAGATAAAACCTTGAATGATTGGCTGACGACTGCGGGTGCAACACAAGTTGCAGACAAAGCAGAACAGAAAGTGTTGGAAGTGCTCAATGCCCAGCTTAACGCCGTGCGTCGAAAACTGACGACCGGAACGGTAGAAGAGGTGCTGCCGGAAATGTGGCGGGTAAAAGTAGGAGAGCGTATTCCAACTGTGACAACGTACATTTTGGGTAGGTCAGAACAATACTTCGCATCCGATGAAGGAAAAGCAATGTTCCGTAATCTCATTGATGATTTTCTGGCGTCTAAAGGAACATTAGGTAGTATGGTCAATATGTTTTTTGGAGAATCGGAGTCACTTGTTGGAAAAGTACAACGAGAAGCCATCAAGTTTGTTACTGCACCTGGTACTACAGCTTTAGTGAATACAATTATTTATAATGAGTGGGAAAAGTTGCAACAACGTCCTGTTGAGGAATTGTTGACTGGCTTTGATTGGGACGGATTGTTCGGCTCAATCACGGCATATGCGAAAAATGAATTGGCCTTGGAAGCGCGTCTTAATAAGTCAATTCGTGATTATTGGCCGGATGGGGCAGAGTGGACAGCTGTTAACATCACACCAAAGCTGATCGAATTTGCTTTTAAACAAGCAGAAGAACAATTAGAAAAATCACTTGGAAAATTGAAATTAGATGATATGGTAAGAGAGCAAGTCGATACGTTTCCAGTGGCTGTGCTGGAGGATCTCGTATTGGGCATTTCCAAGCGCGAATTCAAAATGATTACCGTTCTTGGGGCATTGCTCGGCGGAATCATCGGTATCGTTCAAGGCCTTATCGTCTTTGCAACAAATTTATCGTAGGGGGAACTATCAATGACAGTAAATATCTATGATGATCTAAACAAGTTGGAAGCAACATTTCGTAAAACAACAGAATTTGCAGCAGTGGAACAAGCGGTAGGTGAAGTGAAAGCGGATGAAGAAGCACTTGCTCTATTTAAAAGCTTCCGTAAAATCCAGATGACACTTCAAGAAAAACAAATGCAAGGTGAAGAAATTGTTGCAGAGGAACTTGAATATGCACAAAAAACGGCCCAGCTTGCGCAACAAAACACTAAAATCATGACGATGCTTGAAGCGGAAATGAAGCTTAGCGGCTTGATTGAAGAAGTGAATCGCGTATTGATGAAGCCCGTACAGCAACTATATGAATCCATCTAAAACCGGCATATGCCGGTTTTTCTTCTTTATCCCTAACGAAAATTTGGTACAATGAACGTTACTAATAAGAAAAAAACCTCAGATTTATCCATAGAAAGTTGGTACACATACATGCAGAAAATCGTTATAAAACAATCGTTCGAACAGGATTGGATTCGGATGTTCACCCATCTGGCTAATCTTTTTTTTGAGCAGTCGAAGATTATAGATGAAGACGAAGATGAGGCCATCAGTGTAGTGTTTTCACTTGAAAAAAATGAGGATAATATGCTGATAGGGCAAGCATTCCTTATTTGGGATGGTGCGGAGTATACTTCTGAGTTTTCTGAGCTGGAAGAGATGGATGATGAAAAAATCCAAACGCGTCAGCTAAAACGTATTTATTCACATATTTTACTTGAAGCACTTGAGCAAGCGACAGGTATGCAGCAATCATGGGGAATTTTAACGGGCATTCGTCCGATGAAGCTGTACCATAAATACCGTCAGCAAGGGCATAGCACGGAACAAGCACAGCAATTGCTAATGGATCGCCACCGAATTTCGCGTGAAAAAAGTGAGCTTCTTGCCCAAATTGCAGATGTTCAGCTGCGCTCAGTACCTGATTTGTATGACTTGAAAGATGAAGTGAGCATTTACATTGGTATTCCATTTTGTCCAACGAAATGTGCCTATTGTACGTTTCCCGCCTATGCGATTCATCGGAAAAATGGTCGGGTAGAATCTTTCCTTGATGGATTACATGAAGAAATTCGTGAAATGGGGAAATGGTTAACAGAGCATAATATGTCGATTACGACTATTTATTTCGGCGGAGGCACGCCAACTTCAATTGAAGCAGAAGAGATGGATGCTTTGTACGAAACGATGTATGCCTCGTTTCCAAACATGGAAAATGTGCGTGAAATAACGGTGGAGGCGGGCCGTCCTGATACGATTACGCCTGCTAAAATTGACGTGCTGAAGAAATGGGGCATCGACCGCATTAGCGTCAATCCACAATCGTATACGGATGAAACCTTGAAAGCTATCGGGCGTCATCATTCGGTTCAGGAGACCGTCGATAAATTTTGGCTATCCCGTAATATGGGCATGAAAAATATTAATATGGATCTCATTATCGGTTTGCCGAATGAAGGCATGGAGGAGTTTCAGCATTCGCTTGATGAAACCGCAAAGATGCAACCGGAATCACTGACGGTTCATACATTATCATTCAAACGAGCGTCTGAAATGACACGTAATAAGGACAAGTACAAAGTTGCAGATCGTGGGACGGTTGAACAAATGATGAAGCTTGGCGAACAGTGGAATGCGGAAAATGGTTATGAGCCATACTATTTGTATCGTCAGAAAAACATTTTAGGCAACTTAGAAAACGTTGGCTATGCAAAACCGGGTGAAGAAAGTATCTACAATATTATCATCATGGAAGAAGTACAGACGATTATTGGTGTGGGATGTGGGGCGTCTAGTAAGTTCATCGATCCGAAGTCAGGAAAAATTACGCAGTTTTACAATCCGAAAGATCCGGCAGCGTATATTCTGACGTTTGAAGATGCGATTGAGAAGAAGCTGGAGCATTTGAATACAATTTTCCCAGAGACGGTGAGTAGTTAAATCAATTACGCCGAGGCGTAATTGCGTCCAGATTTTGAATCGAGCGAGCTCGATTAACTCCTTTCAAAATCTGTGACATCCGCCGGAGGCTTTATTTATATTCAGCAAGTGTTGAACACTTGCTGAATATAAATAAAGGATATATGGAAAAGACATCGAATATATATATAATGAATGGTGATTCATTTTACTTCATACTATTATAAGGGGTGTCTTTTTTTATGTATACAACTGTTGAATTGACAAAAGAGGGACGACTTGCGCGTCTCACATTGAACAGACCTGCGTCGATGAATGCGATGGATGGCGTGATGATGAAGGAGCTTGCAGACGTTTTTGAAGAACTGAAGGGCGACACAATGATGCAAGTGTTAGTGATTCAAGGGGCAGGCCGAGCATTTTCTGCTGGTGGGGATATTAAAGCGATGGTGGATCCGAACAGCCCAATGGATATTGGAAAGGTAATGGTCGATGTGTCACGTCTTGCGAAAGCATTGTACACATTGCCACAAATTACGATTGCGGTCGTCCACGGGGCGGCGGCCGGGCTCGGCTTTAGTCTTGCGCTAGGCTGCGACATCATTATTGCGGAGGAAGAAAGTAAATTGGCGATGAACTTCATTGGAATTGGTCTTGTGCCGGACGGGGCAGGCCATTTTTTCTTAAAAGAACGTATCGGTGTGCCGCAGGCGAAAAAATTGATTTGGTCAGGTAAGGTAATGAACGGTTCGGAAGCCTTGACGAAGGGATTGATTGACGAAGTGGTGCCGGAAGGTCAGGCTGCTGAATACGGCGAAGCCTATGCACAGAAATTACTTGCTTCACCTATTGCGTCGATGATTGCGTCGAAGAACATTTTGCATATGCAGAGGCTTTCTGAACTTGAAAATGTCTTGAAAATGGAAAGCGAAGCACAAGTGGCGATGCGCAAAACGGCTGACCATATGGAAGGTATTCAGGCGTTCGTGGAGAAGCGAAAACCAGTGTTTACGGGGAAATAAGAGCAGTGCCGGATGTGAACCTTACGGGGTGACATCCGGTATTTTTTATCAATTAGAGGTTTTTCTTGTATACTGGATGAAGAAGTATGTTCGAATGACAAAATGATGTGAATTATAATTATAGCGTGAAGACAATCTATAGCGAAAGATGAGGTGAGGATAATGGAAGAGTTATTAAAACAGTTTATGGGGCAGATGGAGAATCGCTTTGAGCAAATGGACAAGTGATTCGAACAAATGGAAAATCGTATGGAGGAACGTTTTGACCTGATTGACAAACGTTTCGATAAGGTTAAGCTAGAGATAAGAGAAAAAAAAGTAGAAATGGCAAATAATCAAACTGAAAACAGGAGCCATTTTAGACATATGGAAGAAAGACTCGACCAACAGTAGCAAACTTTCCAAGTTGTTGCCGAGGAGATAATAGGCATTAAAATTGATATTAACTATTTAAATCAAAAAAATGCAAAGCATGACATGGAATTAACAACTTACACCAGCGTTTGATGGTATGAATGAATTGAAAAAAGATACATCTACACGGATAGCCATCCAAGTAGGTGTATCTTTTTAAATTTATGTCGGACTCATTGATAAATTAGAGAATGCTTTGATAGACTAAAGTTATTTATATTTATCCGCCGTTTCTCGCCAAGCAAAATAGCCATTTTCGACAGAGCGTATTAACAGTTCAGCCGTTGCAATATTTGTTGCAAGTGGGATGCCATAGACGTCACATAGTCTTAGTAGTGCACTGACATCAGGTTCATGTGGCTGTGCTGTCAATGGGTCACGGAAAAAGAGGATTAAGTCCAAATCGCCAGTCGCCAGCATTGCACCGATTTGTTGGTCCCCACCTAAAGGTCCTGACATGAGTCGGTTAACGGTCAGTTTCGTTTCGTCCATAATTCTTTTCCCCGTCGTACCTGTTGCATATAACGTATATTGTGAAAAGATATGCTCATAGGCGATTGTGAAGTTCACCATTTCGTTTTTCTTTTCATCATGAGCGATTAATGCGATTTTCATTTAGAACACCCCTTTTATTCTACTGGTAAGCAATAATCTAATTCCCTTATAGATTATCACAATTTGTCGATATGTGTATGAATTAATTTAGGCGCTACTAATTCAACCTTCATTCTATCCGGGTCTTCAAAGAAAACGGCGTAATACTCGGGTCCACCGGCAAATGGATGCTTTTCGGGATAGAGAATGCGGATTCCTCTATCTTGTAATTTGTCTGTTAGCTCATCGACCTGTTGACGTGAGCTTGCGTGAAATGCCAAATGATTAAGGCCAACTCGGCATCTATGATAGGGCACATCCAAAAACCTGTCCTCCGCCTGCACAAAAACAAGATAGGTTTCGCCTAATTTCCAACTCCGCCCACTGTCCCATTCCTGAAACAGGCTATAGCCTAATTCCTCTAACAACCAACCCCAAAAATCAATCGTCTTTTTCAAATCAGAAACGTACAGTTCAATATGGTGAACAAGTCCTTGTGACATCTATTTTTCCCCCTTGTTATCTAAATGAAAATGCAGCTAAGCGAATTTTTGCTAAGCTGCACTTTTTTATGAATGAAACAATAATAATTTCCCGGCTGGAGATGCAAGACGATGTGTTTTTTCGACAAGGTCTTTTTCTTCAAGTAATGCCTGCCCTTGTATTTTTGCAGCTTCATCTGTTTCCGCTGTGAACGTCTTCTCTGTAATCAATTTCCCAGTTGGTTCATATGCAGTCAGCTTATAAGTTCTCAACACATTCACCCTTCCCATTCTCTTTCAGTCATTATACTACAATACTACAAAAGATTGTGAAAATAATATGTAAAGGTTGCTTGACATCAAACGTATAGTAAAGTAACCTTTACGTAAAGCTACCTTTACTATTGAAAGGGGGAGCAGGATATTGAATAACTTGATTAAAGAAATGCGGACGGAGATGGGATTGACGCAGGATGACTTGTCGGAAAAATTGGAAGTTTCGCGGCAGACGATTATCTCGCTTGAAAAAGGCCGATATAACCCATCGTTGACTTTGGCATTCAAACTTGCGAAGTTGTTCAATTGTCGCATCGAAGATATTTTTACACCGGAGGAGGAATGAGGATGTACGAAGGATTTGACATATGGGCATTTTTATTGGGATTTCCACTTTCCCTCGGGATTGTTTTAATTATTCTGTTAGTAAATTCGAGGATAGGTAAGAAAAATCGATTGTTTGACGAGCGATATAGGAAAATCCATCAACAGGCTAGGTCAATTTCATGGGGAGTGACAACAGTTGCGATATACATTGCATGGATGATTGTCATGATTGTAGAAGGACCTCGTCTTGCTTTTTTCATTCTGGCAGGGATTTGGGTCACACATATGCTGTCGTATTTAATTGGTGCAGTTATAGCTAACAGCAAAAACTAACAAGTGTGAAACTTCTAGGTGTTAGACACGTATAGTTATAAGGTTGAAATTTGAAAGGGGTAACAATATGACTCTACTACTTGAAAATGTCACAAAGCGTTTCGGCGATTTTACGGCTGTGAACAATTTGACGCTGTCCGTTGGCGATGGCACGATGTATGGATTTCTTGGCGCCAATGGGGCAGGCAAGACGACAACATTCCGGATGATTCTAGGATTATTGAACGCGAATGAAGGGCGGATTACATGGAATAATAAGCCTATCACTTATGCAACAAGTCCTGAAATCGGGTATTTACCAGAAGAACGCGGGCTTTATCCGAAAATGAAGGTAGAAGACCAGCTTATTTTCCTCGCACAACTGCGGGGCATGAGCAAAGGAGATGCGAAAAGAGAGCTCAACAACTGGCTCGACCGTTTTGAAGTGCCGCATTATGCCAATAAAAAAATTGAAGAGCTATCCAAAGGAAATCAGCAAAAAATCCAAGTGATTGCATCGCTTCTGCATAAGCCACAATTGCTCATTCTGGATGAACCATTTTCCGGTCTTGACCCGGTGAATGTTGAGATGTTGAAAGCGGCAATATTGGATTTCCGTAATGACGGCGCGACCATTATATTTTCGAGCCACCGCATGGATCATGTGGAAGAATTATGTGAGCAGTTAAGTATTATTGATAAAGGTAAACAGATTGTCAGTGGCACACTGCGTGATGTCAAACGGTCATTTAGTAAGCAGAATGTCCGTATTCATTCAGATAATGATTTGTCACAGCTTGAATCGATTTCGGGTGTCACATCTGTCCATAATACAATCGAAGGGGCTGTCTTCCAAGTTGAAATGGAAGATATTGCCCATAAACTATTGACGGCGGCTTTACAAACAGGACCAATCCGTCACTTTGAAATTGAAGAGCCTTCGTTGCAAGATATTTTCATCGAAAAGGTGGGGAAACAACATGCGTGAATTCATGATTATCTTTAAACAGGCTTTCGTGACCAAAGCGAAAACGAAGTCGTTTATCATTACAACGGCGATTATGATGGCGGCAGTCTTCTTATTTGCCAATATGGACAGAATTATTGATGGTGTGAAAAGTGTGACAGGCGGCGGTAGTGAGTCGTCGCAAGTGCTACAAGTGATTGACGATAGTGGTATTTTAATAGACCGTTTGGCAGCGCAGTTCAAGGCTAATGGCTCTGATAAGACAGTAGAAAAAGCCAGTGAATCGGAACAAGCACTGACGGATAAGGTGAAAGAAGGAGAAATTGATTCCTTTTTGACAGTGAAATTGGATGAAGCCAATACGATTCAAGCGAACTATACATCTATGAGCTCAATGGAATTCACGCTTCCGATGATGATACAAGAGGCGCTCCAGTCCATTCAAACGGAAATGAAGGCAGAGGAGTTATCATTGTCCGGTGAACAAGTGCAGACATTATTTGCACCGATTCAGTTTGATCAACATTCCGTATCTCCGTCAGCAAAAACGGAGGAGGAGTTGAGCCAGGCACGCGGTCTCGTCTATGTACTCATGTTTCTCATCTACTTTGCAGTTATAATGTATGCCAGCATGATTGCAACAGAGGTGGCGACGGAAAAATCATCGCGTGTCATGGAGATTCTGATATCGAGTGTATCGCCTGTTAAGCATATGTTTGCCAAAGTAGCGGGGATTGGCTCGCTTGGTTTATTGCAAATGGTGTTGTTTGGCCTCGCAGGGTTCATTGCGTTGAAAACGTCAGCATCTGACATGGCGGATGGTTTCTTCTCTGTCTTTGGTTTTTCGAATTTGAATGTCGGAACAATCGTTTATGCCATCGTGTTCTTCCTATTAGGTTATTTCCTCTATGCGACGCTTGCCGCTTTACTTGGTTCGCTCGTTAGCCGAACAGAAGATGTGCAACAAATGATTTTGCCAATGACATTGTTAATTGTGGCGGCATTTATGATTGCGGCAACTGGGCTTGGTAATCCAGAAATGGCGTATATCAAATATGCTTCCTTCTTCCCGTTCTTTGCACCACTCGTTATGTTTTTACGCGTCGGCATGTTGGATTTACCCGTTTGGGAGCCGGTGCTATCCATTGCGATATTGCTCGTCACGATTTTCATCCTCGGCTGGTTTGGTGCACGCGTCTACCGCGGTGGCGTTTTGATGTATGGCCCATCAAGGTCATTGAAGGATATTAAGAAGGCAATTCAGTTAGGGAAGGAATAAATTTTTGCTTAAAGCCTTATCGCTCATGAAATCACATGCGATAAGGCTTTATTTTATGTGCCAAAAATAGTTATTTGTGATAAAATAAGAACAAGTATTCGTTTGTAGAAGGAGGGATTTGAGTTGTCGACGATTCGATTTATTCACACGGCAGATTTGCATTTGGATAGTCCATTTAAAGGCATGACGGGGCTACCAATGGAGCGGTTGAACCACTTACGTGACAGTACGTTTGTGGCGTTCACTAACCTGATTGACCACGCAATCAATACAAAACCAGATTTCGTGCTAATTGCTGGGGATATTTATGACGGTGAGGATCGAAGTTTACGTGCGCAAATGAAATTCCATGAAGGTATGGAAAAGTTGAATGAGGCGGGCATTTCGGTGTTTATTTCCCATGGCAATCATGATCATCTGGCTGGGAAATGGACGCGCTTTGCGTTACCACCAAATGTACACGTATTTAACGATCAGGTAGAAGAAGTACAGTGTAATGTCAATGGACAAGCTGTTTCAATTTATGGCTTTAGCTATAAAGAACGACATATTCGTGAGCGAATGGTTGATGCGTATCCAATCGCGCAGAATCAGGATGCGTTCCATATCGGCATGCTACACGGCAGTTTGGCTGGGGATGACACGCATGCGGTGTATGCACCGTTTACGAAAAGTGAACTACTGGCTAAACATTATGATTATTGGGCACTCGGCCATATCCATCTGAGACAGCATTTGCATGAACAACCTCCGATTGTTTATCCGGGGAATTTACAAGGGCGGCATCGCAATGAGCGGGGCGTGAAAGGGTTTTACGAAGTAGAGTTATCGAAAACGGGTGCGTCACTGCAATTCATTTCCGCATCTGCAATTGTTTTTGAACGTATGGATGTGTCTTGTAAAGGAATGCGTCATGCCAATGAATGGCTGGCGGCTTGTCGAGAAGTGCTTGAGTCTTTCACATCACAGCATGGAGCAGGAATTGTCGAGTTGTCGATGATAGATGTTGATGCGGGGACTGCAGAGTTATTTAGCCAATCGACAGAGCAAGAGTGGTTGGATGTATTACGCGATGTGATTGGAGACAGCGAGCCTTTTGTTTGGGTACAGAAGCTGTCATTTGCAAGGCCAGCTAATCTTTTAGCAACTTCAGGAGCACTAGGTCAATCGGTCATCGGCATGATTGAAGGCTGGCAGGAGGACGAATGGAAGGATGTTTTAAAAGAGCTGTATCAGCATACGCAAGGTGTAAAGTATTTGGATATTTTAACGGCAGATGAACTTTATGAGGTCAAAGCTGGGGCAATTGCATTATTAGCGGCAGAAATGGAGTGAGGTGATAAAGTGAAAATTGATAAGCTAATCATTTATGGATTTGGCAAGCATGACAATGTCACCGTCGATTTTGGCACGGGTATTACGGTGTTATACGGCTTGAATGAAGCCGGAAAAACGACTATTCAGCAATTCATCTTACATATCCTTTTTGGCTTCCCACCCAAAAATAGTGCCTTGCTACGCTATGAGCCAAAATCAGGTGGCAAGTATGGTGGGCAAGTGCATGTTGTGGATAAAAAATACGGCAAATGTATGATTGAACGTGTTCGCGGAAAATCAGCGGGCGATGTCACGGTCCATTTTGAGGATGGAACAACAGGCGGAGAACAGGAACTGAGCATGCTTCTGCGCCACTACGACCGGACATCATTTGAATCCATTTTTTCGTTTTCTCTATTGCAGTTGCAAGGCTTTGACAAGATGGATGAGGAAGAGCTTAGCCGTACGCTTTTGGCTTCGGGGACAACAGGTGTTGATTCGCTGATACAGCTTGAAAAGAGAATGGAAAAAGAGATGGGCGAGTTGTTTAAGAAGTCCGGAAAAATTCCAGAGATAAACGTCAAGATGCTTGAACTTCGCGAACTGGAACTGGAGCTGAAAGAGGCGCAAGGAAAAGTGGCAGAGTATGCACCAGCTATTCAGCAACTACAAGAAATCGATGCACGTCTGACTAAATTATACGCTCGGCAAAAGACGCTTCAGCAAGATGCCCAGCAGTTATCGATTGTACGCCAGCTTCTCCCTCTTCATCAGAAAAAAATAGCTCTTGAAGCTAAGCTTACGCAATTAAATGCATCATCATTTCCAGTGGATGGTATTAGGCGTTACGAGGCATTAGTAGATAAATGGACGGAAGCAACTGCAACGACACAGAGATTGACCGAAGAACTGACGGCATTGGCTATAAAAATGCCACAACAACAGCCTGCTGATCGTTTAACGGATAGCGAGGTTTTATTGGCAAAAGAGGCGGAGTGGCATGGTTGGTGTCTGGCAGAGACAGCAGCGGCAGATGAACTTAGGCGTTTAACGAGCGAAAGAAGTTATTTAATCGGGCGTCTTGGTGTTCAAGGACAACTGGCGGAGCAGCGTCTGCTGCGGGCCGACTTGTCGATGCAGAAGGAAGAAGAGATGCATCTTTTGTTAGGGCAACTTGCTGAAAGTGACCAGCAAATTGGTTATTCGGAACGCCAGCTTGTTCAACTTGATAATGATTTACTCGATATTGAAACAAAACTGGCTACACTGCAACAAGCCGACCCTTCGCAAGAGGAATTGGAGCGCGCACAACGATGGCCTCAGATTCGCCAACAGCTTGCCGAAGCGAAAGCATATATGGCATTTGGAGGGCGTCAGGCAGAAAAGAGTACAATCGCTGTGCCGGCAATTCTATTACTACTTGCTGTCGTGTGCATCCTCATTGGTTTTATCCAACAACATTGGTTTGTTGTTGTAATTGGTGCTGTCATTGGCGTAGCTGGTGCATTCTTTTGGAAGCAAAAGGATTCACAATCTAATGAACCAACTAAAATGCGGGAGATGGAACGATTCATCGCTTTGTATGATGGTCAAGAACAGCAGATGGAGCAACTTGTGGAGCGTATAGCGAGCACTAAACGGGAAAAAGAAGGGCTACAACAAGCTTATGCAAGTTTTGAACGGAAGCATCTTGCGCTTTTAGCGGAGCTTGATATCTTTCATGACAATAGACGGCAAGTAGAATCACAGCTTGTTCAATTGTTACAAGCGTACGGTTTTGATAGGTTGCCATCACCTGCAATCATTCCAGAATTGTTGCGTTTCATACGCCAATTCCAGGAAGTGACGAGAGATATAGAGGAAATGAATAACCAACAGCAAATCGCCCAAAAAAGTATCGCTATTCGGGTAACAGAAATTGAAAAAGTTCTGCAAAAAAGCGTGCCACAAGAAGCGATGTATGAGATGCTTAGAAGGGAATTTATACAGTTAAAAGAAGAGACTGAAATGCTCAAGTCATTGACTATGAGCATACAGCACAAGGAACAAGCATTGAAGGAGTCCGCTGAGCTAGCCGATACGCTACAAGACAGGTTACAGCAATTATTGGCTGAAGCAGGAGTGGAAACGGAAGAAGCATTTTACGTGGCGGATCGTGTACATCAGGAAGTTGGTCGTTTGACGGAACAGTTGACTGATACACAGTTGCAATTATCTGCACATGGAGCTATGGAAGTACCAGAGGGCATCACCGAGGAAGATTTAGTAGCTAAGGTGACTGACAACCAAACTACAAAGTTGGTGGTCGACGAACAGCTCAAGACGTTATTGAATGAGCAAGCTACCCTTATTCATAAAACGAATCATTTGCTGACGGATGAAACCTATGGACGCAAACTACAACTGTTCGAAATGAAGAAGGGCGAACTTGCCGAACTTGCGAAACGCTGGTCGGAAAGCAAAGTGATTGCTGAAGCAATTAGACGTACGATGACGGATTTGAAAGAGAAGAAACTACCTGAAGTACTTGAAGTAGCGGAAGGGCTATTCCGTGAATTAACAGGTGGTCGTTATGAATCACTTATTGTGACGGAGTCTGGTCGTTTTGAGGTGTTGGCCATCGATGGCAAGCGCTATCCGATTGGTGAGCTCAGTCAAGCGACTAAAGAACAGGCTTATATTGCACTACGGTTGGCGCTCGCTGCATCGATACTTGGGACAGCACCATTTCCAATGATTATGGATGATCCATTCGTCCACTTTGACGGACAGCGACTTTCGCGTATGATTGAATTACTAAATCAGTTACAACAGCATCATCAGTTTATTTACTTCACGTGCCATAAAGTGATGACTGAACAATGGCAGGATGCAACAATACTAAACGTTTCCGATATAGGAAGCGAACAGGGGGCGATTACACGATGAAGAAATTGACGGATTATAAAGTGGGCGAGCCACTAGATATTTATCTACTCATTAAGCAGTCTACCAAAGGAGTTACAACGCAAGGTAGTCCATTTATGACACTGATTTTACAGGATAAAAGCAGTGATATTGAAGCGAAACTGTGGGACACGACAGAAGAGCTAGCCAAAACATATGCCGCTGCTACCATTGTCAAAGTGGGCGGAGAATTACATGAATACCGAGGGAAAAATCAGTTGCGCATTAAAAGCATCCGTCCGGTTAAAGAGGATGAAGGAATATCGATTGCTGACCTCGTTCCTTCATCAGCCAAAAGTAAGGAAGTGCTGTATGAGGAGTTAATGCAGTATTTTTTTGAAATGCAAAATCCCCATATTCAACGAATTACCCGCCATTTATTAAAAAAGCATCAGGCGGCTTTCATGACATACCCAGCAGCGACAAAAAATCATCACGATTATGTGTCTGGGCTCATTGACCATGTCGTGTCGATGCTGAAACTAGGAAAAGCGCTGGCAGACTTATATCCATCACTTAATAAGGATCTCCTGTATTCGGGCATCATTTTACATGATGTTGGAAAGGTCATTGAACTGTCGGGGCCGATTGCAACGCAATATACGATTGAAGGCAATCTTCTTGGTCATATTACCATTATGGTCAATGAAATATCGAAAGCAGCAGACGAACTTGAAATCGTTGGTGAAGAAGTGATGCTCCTACAGCATATGGTATTATCTCACCATGGCAAGGAAGAATGGGGAAGCCCGAAACGACCGATGCTGAAAGAGGCGGAAATTCTTCATTACATTGACAACATCGATGCCAAGATGAATATGCTAGATCGTGCGCTAGGAAAAACAGCGCCAGGTGAATTTACCGAGCGAATCTTTCCATTGGATAATCGTTCATTTTTCAAACCATCTTTTGAATAAAGAAAAGCTGTCCCCATTGTTTTCATAGGGACAGCTTTTTTGGAATTATTTTTTGTCAGCTTCAGCTGGTAAGTAAGCTTCAAGTACATTTTTGAAATCATCATTTTTAATTTTGATATCAGCATCTTTTAGTAGGCTGACAATTTTTTCTTCAAATTTAATACCTGTTAATTTGTTTTTTGCTTCAGCCTTTAGTTCTTCGTCAGTCTTTTCAAGTTCTACCTTGCGCGTATCCATCAATTCGATGATGTGGAAACCGTGCATTGTTTGAACAGGTTCACTAATTTCACCTTTTTTCAAAGCGAAAGCAGCTGCTTCGAATTCAGGAACCATTTTACCAACACCGAACCAACCAAGGTCGCCGCCTGATTCTTTTGCAGCTGGCTCAGTGGAATATTCTTTTGCTAATGCTGTAAAATCTCCACCTTCTTTCAGCTTCGCAAGAACTTCCTCAGCTGTTTTTTTGTCTTTAACAAGAATATGGCGGGCATGAACTTCTTTTTTCATATCTTCAATCGTAGCATTGATTTCCTCGTCAGAGATTTCTATGGAATCAATCAATCTTTCTTGTAGCATTTTTGATTTCACGTTTTTTTCAAAGTAATCTTCAGTTATGTTATTTTGTAGCAGGTACATTTCGAAGCTGTCTCCAAATTGTTCTTTTTGCTTATCGACTTCTTCTTTTAATTCTTTGTCTGTAATTTTAAACTCGTTTTCAATTGTTTGTTGGAGAATTAAGTTTTGAACAACTTGTTGACCAATTGCATCTTTCATTTCTTCATATAGATCAGCTTGTGTGATATTCCCAATTTTAGAAGTAGCAATGATTGCATCGTCAGCGGTATTTTTATCACTACATGCTGAAAGTGCAAGAACAAATGCCGCCATTGTGAGTGCTAATACAGTTTTTTTCATTTTAATTTCTCCCCTAACTTTTATGTGCAACAGTAAACACTATATCATATAAGCGCTTTGAAAACAAAAAGGTTCCCCGGATAATTTGCCCATAACGTCGTCAAAACTTCGCATAGGATGTATAGAGAGAGAGGGGGTGCTCAAATGAGCGGATATAACCAAGGTTCTTCGGGCTTCGCGTTGATTGTTGTGTTGTTCATCTTACTGATTATTGTCGGTGCAGCCTTCTTGTACTAAACCTAGCAGCTTAAATAATGTAAAAAGTCCATTTCCCCTTGCTGGGGACAATGGACTTTTCTTTATGATTTAGACATTCAACAGGATTTCGACATAAAAGGATAAAATTAAAATAGTGACGAGAATATTGACCGTTTTATAGATTTTCGGCTGTTTCTCTTCGGGGATTTCCCGTGATTCACATAGCGCATATGTCATCTTATTGATTTGGAACAAATAAAATAATGAGAACAGAATTGTAATTACAAGGATCAAGTCCATTCCTCCCCTTCAGCTTAACAAAGTAATCATAGCAGAAGTTCTGCTGAAATGAAATTATTTTTCACCAGCAATCGGCAATGAATGTATGCTTTCAACTTGTTCGTCCGTTACGGTCGATTCCTGACGGCTATCAAATGAGTTTTCAAGGTTTTTAAAGCCCTGCTCAAAAATTTCCATGAAGTCTTCTCCATATATATTGCGGATAACAGACATCACTTCAAGAAATTCCGGGAATTTCCCGTAAAGCTCCTTAATAGGCAGTGAACCTTCTAAAATATCACGATTGGAATTAAAATAATTATCATTCATTTCAAGGAGCAGCTTTTCGCCTTCTGCTGTTACTGAAACATATGTATTACGTCTGTCATCATCTTTTTTATAGAAGATTAAATAGCCACGCTGTTCTAGTTTCTTCGAGAAATTAAATGCCGTAGAGACATGCATCACTCCGAATTTAGCAATATCAGAAATAGTTGCAGCTTGAAGGTGGTAAGAAATCCATAAAATGTGATGCTCATTAATATTCAAGTCATAGGGTTTGATCCAATGTTGCCAATCCTTCTCGACCGCTTTCCAAAGTGCTTTTGACATTTGTGCAACGCGTTGACTGAACATCATGGCATCCTTTGGAGAAAACTTTTGATCTGACACGGAGACACCTACTTTCTATATATATATTATTATTTCTTTTATTATAGCAGGAAAACAAAGAAGAGAAAAGTAAGAATTGCAGAAAAACTTTTTTCTGAATTCATTCTTCGGCGGATGTCGCGGATTTTCATAATAAAAAAGGTTATCCAAGTTCGTTTGGACAACCTTGTGAATCATTTCTGCTGTGCAACAAGTGACTGTTCAAGTTCTTCAAGCGCTTTTTGAATGGCTACAATTTCTTTTTCCATTCGCTCCTTGTTCGGTTCGGTCGCTTGTTGCCATTTTTCAACCGAGCCTTTAATGCCTTCGATAGCTACCGGAATGGCTTCTTTTGCTTCTTGCGTTAGATTTGAAATGGAATCTTTCAAATCATCAACGCAGCCTTTGACATCTTTGATTTTGTCCTTCATATCGGTTGAGGCGTTTTTTATCGTTTTCCGAAGTTCATTTCCCGGTTGAGGGGTCGAATATAATACTGTAACCGCGGCCGCAACAGAGCCGGCTACGAGTCCGAGGAAAAATGTAGATGCTTTCATTGTGTAGCACTCCTTTCTTGGTGAATAGTATTTATCTCATATTATTATTAAAACATGGAAGCGCGGTCTGGGCAATTAAGAACTGAAATTTACAAATCATTAAAGCGCTTATAAATAAAAAAGCTTTCCGTATGTGGACGGAAAGCTATGCATATATAGTCAGTTGGACATGACTGTTTTAAATGAAGTTCGTTTCATTAGCCCTTTGACGATTGGATAGATGATGAAAAATGCGACACAGTTCATAGCGATTGCTGGAACAACAACGATTGTGAACAATCCTGTAAAAGCGGCCATTGGTGATGCGAAACCAGGGATTGTTGCACCAAGGATAAACAATGCAACCGATAAGAAAATAGCACCTGATAGAACAGTTCCAATGCCAGTCATAATTGTCGTAGCAATCAAGTTGCTAGTGAACTTCTTAAATACGATAACAAGAGCATAAATGACAAATGCCGTGACAAATTTGTCGACAATATTGGGGATGAAACCACCAGGGAAACTAGAGAACAGCCCGGATATGACACCAGTTGTGACAGCAAGTAAAAATACATTCTTCGTTTGCGGGAATAATAATATACCGATAAACATCATCGTTAGCATGAAGTCAGGCTTCATACCTTCACCATACCCTGGAATGATTACATACAATGCAGCACCTACCGCGACCAATAACGCCATTAACACAAGATTTTTCGTATTCATTTCTCATCTCTCCTCAGCTCAACTAGTATTATGCGTTTCTCCTGACGTATCCTCATGATCGGCAGCGAAAAACTTACTATGAATCATACACTCTATTCAGAAACTAAGCAAGACAATTTTATTCAAAACCCTATTGAATAAAATTGAGTCGCCGGCGGGTGCCGCAGATTTCATAGTTGGCTACGAATACCCGTAGCGAATGCAGTAATTTGTTCAGCGGTATAGGCCTCATCATTTGTTTTAACGGCTAATTGGAAGCCATCTGTTTCATCATAACGAGGGATAAAGTGTAGATGGAAATGGAACACAGCTTGTCCAGCAAAAGCACCGTTGTTTTGTAGTAAATTCATTCCTTTTGGATTAAATTCAGCTTGGATAGCGTTTGCAATTTTTGGTGCAACGGTAAATAGTTGAGAGGCTTGTTGTTCTGTCATATCATAGATATTTTCACAATGTGTTTTGGGAATGAGTAAGACGTGTCCTTTCGTGGCAGGCATAATATCCATGAAGGCATAGACGTGTTCGTCCTCATACACTTTCATGCTTGGGATGGTACCTTCGATAATCTTACAAAAAATACATGCAGTCATTTTGGCACTTCCTTTCATTAATGAGACAAGTGTAGCATAATTTATCTTGAATCATCAGAAGTTCCCTGATGATTCAAGATAAAGGAAGGCAACCTAAGTGCGCCACTTCCTGAATATGTGCCTTAATTTCTGCAAAAAGCGCAGAAATACGGCCAATCGAACCCTTCGCAGTTCGATTGGCAACGGTTGCATGACTGACATCCTGTCTTCCCGCGGATGTCACGGATTTTTAGGGGAGCTTTTCGAGCTCGCTCGAAAAAAATCCGGACGCAATCACGCCGAGGCGTGATTGATCTTATTGTATAAAAGTGAGGCAAAGCATTTTTAACCGTTTTTTGTTAAACTTATGAAAGATGAATGGGGGATGGATATGACAATTCTTGAGATGAAAGATGTAACTGGCGGCTATACACGTAAACCCGTCCTGCATGATTTATCATTTAACATAGGACAAGGTGAGCTTGTTGGGTTGATTGGCCTAAACGGGGCTGGAAAAAGTACGACGATTAAACATATTATTGGGCTGATGAATCCGCATAGTGGCGAAATACGCGTCAACGGGGTGACGTTTAGTGAAGATCCTGAAACCTATCGCAAGGCGTTCACTTATATTCCTGAAACGCCGATTCTTTATGAAGAGTTGACCTTGAGAGAACATCTTGAGCTGACAGCGATGGCTTATGGGCTTGAAAAAGAGATATTTGAGGCGCGTTCGGAAATGTTATTGACTGAATTCCGGATGGAAAAGAGATTGAACTGGTTCCCAGCGCATTTTTCTAAGGGAATGCGGCAAAAAGTAATGATTATGTGTGCGTTCCTCGTCAATCCTTCGTTATATATTATTGATGAGCCGTTTGTGGGGCTTGATCCACTCGGTATTAAATCACTTCTTGAGCAGATGACTGAACGTAAAGACAATGGCGCTTCGGTTTTGATGTCTACTCACGTTTTGTCAACAGCAGAAAAACATTGCGACAGAATTATTTTGCTGCACGACGGACGAGTGCGAGCGGAAGGTACGATGGACGATTTAAGAAAAGCATTTGGACGTCCGGGTGCATCCTTAGATGATCTGTATATCGCGATGACAGAGGAAGCGGACAATGAATAATTTACGTGAAATATGGGGGTCTCGGTTCGTCCACTATATAACCGAACTCCAAAAATATTTGAAATATGTATTTACAGGCCATTTGGCAATTGTGCTCGTTTTTACAATTGGGGCAGGGGGCTACGCGTATAGTGAATGGCTGAAGGAGGTTCCTGCAGAATTCCCGGCGGCATTGCTGGCGGCAATTGTGCTTGGAGCGGCGCTTGTTTTTTCGGCACCCGTGACACTGTTGAAGCCGGCGGATACGGTTTATTTTCTACCTCTTGAAAATAAACTCGGGATGTATATTAAACAATCATTACGCTGGACATTTTTCTCGCAGTTGCCTTTACCGTTTCTACTATATATTATCGCCTTGCCATTATTAGCTGCCACGGGGACAGGTACAAGGACAGAAATTGTAAGTATTGCCATTCTCATGGTACTCGTTAAGCGGGTATTTGTTGTCACTGAATATAATTTCCGGCATGCGTGTGAGGGAAGAAATGTTTGGACAGACCGTGCCATTCGATTTGTGCTGGCAGGTCTACTCATTTTCAACGGACTTGTTGGAAATATGCTGCTCCTCCCAGTTATTGCTGTCTTACTAGGGCTGTATAGCTTTCATTGGGCGAAACAGAGGAAAGAAAAACCGTTCCCTTATGATCATTTTATCGAACTTGAACAAAATCGAATGATGCGTTTTTACCGTTTTGCGAACTATTTCACGGATGTCCCGCATTTGAAAGGCTCTGTAAGTAGAAGAGGCTGGATTGGATTAGTATTCGATGCGCCGAAGTTTGGACAAACGGTGCCTCAATCTTATCTTGTGAGGCGGACATTCATCCGAACGGATGATATTTTCTGGTTATGGATAAGGCTAACTGCGTTGTCTGCACTTGGAGCGCTATTCATTCCATTTCCGATTGTCATATTCGTGTTTTCTGGCGCACTTGCATTTGCTTCGGCAGTACAGCTCATCCATGCGTTACGCGCAGGAGACGAGTTCCGAATGGATATGCTGTTTCCTGAACAGGAAGACACACGACCCGCAGCAATTAAGAAGATGGTTCGAACGGTGCAATGGATTCAAGCGGCAGTCGTTACGGTTACTGCATTGTTTCTATATGGAATGGCCGCAACACCGTTGTTAATAGGTGCAGTCATTATAATTATTTCAGAAGCAACCATCCATTTGACAGGTGAAAAGGAAGAATTTGAATGAAAGAAGCCGTTCCAATGATATATTGGAGCGGCTTCTTTGTGTTGATTTCTTCATACGTAAAAATAAAAATAGAATATTCCCAAAATCCTTGCAACTTACCCCGAAAAGTAGATATAATAAATAAAAGGCATCGGGGTGAGCGAGATGGAAAATAATTATTCATATGCAGAGTTTTTGAAAGCCGTTGGGAAAAATAGTTCTTCACTCCAATCGGAAAAACTGTTGAATGACATTTACATGGACCTATTCCTAAACCACATTCACCGTCAACAAACAAAGGAGCGACTCATGGGACTGATTGATCTGTCTCTTGATTGTCGTGACGCACAGGCATTTCATATGCATTCAGAAAGCCTTAGAAAATTAGAAGAAGTAAATTAAAAATTGAGGACGTTGCATGGAACAATACATGCAACGTTTTTTTATGTAAAGTTGTCCTAAAAAAACGTACGTTCGTTTTTATTCGTGAAAAACAATAACATGTGATAAAATAAACGTAACTTGATTCAACTGAATCAAGTTACAGCCTCCGGCGGATGTCACAGATTTTGAATGGAGTTAAGAAGGCAACCTAAGTTCGCCGCGTCCTGCGGCAACGGTTGCATGACCAGCAAGGAAGGATGTAGTTCAATCCTTCCCCCGTGCTGGCCTCAAGCTCAATTCAAAATCTGGACGCAATTACGCCAAGGCGTAATTGATTTATTCATTGGGAGGCCGGGACCATTATGGTGCGAAAATTTAACTTGCAAGCCCCTTATACACCACAAGGCGATCAGCCGTATGCGATCGCGAAATTATTGGAAGGACTTGACCGAGGCGACAAGCACCAGACACTACTCGGTGCGACAGGAACAGGGAAGACATTCACAGTATCGAATGTCGTAAAGGAAATCAATAAACCGACCCTCGTCATTGCCCATAACAAAACGTTGGCAGGTCAGTTATATAGTGAATTCAAAGAGTTTTTTCCAGACAATGCGGTTGAATACTTTGTCAGTTATTACGATTATTATCAACCAGAAGCGTATGTACCTCATACAGATACGTTTATCGAGAAAGATGCCAGTATCAATGATGAAATTGACAAACTAAGGCACTCCGCAACCTCTGCGTTATTCGAGCGCAATGACGTCCTAATTGTAGCATCGGTTTCTTGTATTTACGGTCTCGGTTCGCCGGAGGAATATCGTGAACTCGTTGTGTCATTACGTACAGGGATGGAAATTGGCCGTAACGACTTGCTACGTAAATTTGTCGATATTCAATATGAGCGAAATGACATTAGCTTTACCCGCGGGACCTTCCGTGTCAGAGGCGATGTAGTGGAAATATTCCCAGCATCCCGCGACGAACACTGTATGCGCATTGAATTTTTTGGTGATGAAATTGACCGAATTCGTGAAGTGGACGCACTAACAGGCGAAATTCTTGGTGAACGTGATCATATCGCAATATTCCCGGCATCTCACTTCGTCACACGCGAAGAAAAAATGGTACAGGCTATTGATAATATTGAAGCCGAACTGGAAGAACGATTGAAGGAATTACGCGGGAATGACAAGCTATTGGAAGCGCAACGCCTTGAACAGCGAACGCGCTACGATCTTGAAATGATGCGCGAAATGGGCTTCTGTTCAGGGATTGAAAACTATTCACGTCATTTGACACTACGTCCAGCTGGTGCCACGCCGTATACCTTGCTTGACTATTTCCCCGATGATTTTCTAATTGTGGTCGATGAAAGTCATGTGTCGTTACCGCAAATAAGGGGTATGTTTAATGGTGACCAAGCACGAAAAAATGTTCTTGTTGAACACGGTTTTCGTCTGCCTTCAGCGCTTGATAATCGGCCGCTGACATTTGCAGAATTCGAGGGGCATGTCAAAGAAGCGATTTACGTTTCTGCAACCCCGGGTCCTTATGAAATCGAGCATACCCCTGAAATGATCGAGCAAATTATCCGTCCGACGGGACTCCTTGACCCGACGATAGATGTTCGCCCAATTGAAGGACAAATTGATGATCTTATAGATGAAATAAATGAACGAACGAAGAAGAATGAGCGTGTTCTTATCACAACATTGACGAAGAAGATGTCGGAAGATTTAACCGATTATTTGAAAGAAATCGGTATCAAAGTGCAATATCTTCATTCCGAAATCAAGACACTAGAACGCATTGAAATCATTCGCGAGCTGCGTATGGGTACATACGATGTCCTTGTCGGGATTAACTTGCTGAGGGAAGGAATCGATATCCCAGAAGTGTCACTTGTGACGATTCTGGACGCGGATAAGGAAGGTTTCCTGCGATCTGAGCGTGCGCTTATCCAAACGATTGGCCGGGCGGCGCGTAATTCGAACGGTCATGTCATCATGTATGCGGATCGAATGACGGACTCGATGACAAAAGCAATCGATGAAACGGATCGACGTCGTGCGATTCAAAAGGCTTACAATGACAAGCATGGTATTACACCAACGACGATTAAAAAAGAAATTCGCGAAGTTATTCGTGCAACTCAAGTAGCCGAGGAAGTTGTTTCTTATTTTGATAAGATCACAAAAGGCAAGAAACTGACAAAGGACGAGAAAACAACGCTTGTTGCTTCGCTGGAAAAAGAGATGAAAGAAGCGGCAAAAGCGCTTGATTTCGAACGTGCTGCGGAACTAAGAGATACAATTTTGGAACTGAAGGTTGAGGGGTGAAAGGTTATGAAGAACAACGAAATCGTCATACAAGGTGCCAGAGCACATAATCTGAAAAATATTGATGTTTCGATTCCACGTGACCAACTTGTCGTCATGACAGGCTTATCGGGGTCGGGAAAATCCTCTTTGGCATTTGACACCATTTATGCAGAGGGACAACGTCGATACGTTGAATCACTATCAGCATACGCACGCCAGTTTTTAGGTCAGATGGACAAGCCAGATGTCGATGTTATTGAAGGGCTATCTCCGGCCATTTCCATCGATCAAAAAACGACTAGCCGTAACCCACGCTCGACAGTAGGAACTGTCACAGAAATTTATGATTATCTGCGTCTGCTGTATGCGCGTATTGGGAAGCCGATTTGTCCGATTCATGGCACGGAGATTTCATCCCAGACGATTCAACAAATGGTGGACCGTCTATTGCAATTGCCGGAACGCTCCCGTATCCAAGTGCTGGCACCTATCGTGTCTGGCCGCAAAGGAACCCATGTGAAATTAATTGAAGATATTAAAAAACAAGGGTATGTGCGCATCCGAGTAAACGGTGAAATCATCGACCTAGATGATAATATCGAGTTAAATAAAAACAAAAAACACAATATCGAAGTCGTGATTGACCGCATTGTCATGAAAGAAGATATCGCAGCTCGTTTAAGTGATTCTCTTGAATCGGCGTTACGTCTAGCAGAAGGCACTGTTCTCATCGACGTCATAGACGGAGAAGAGCTGTTATTTAGCGAACATCATGCTTGCCCGTTATGCGGATTTTCAATTGGTGAATTGGAGCCGCGAATGTTTTCATTTAATAGTCCATTCGGTGCTTGTCAGGATTGTGATGGTTTGGGATCGAAGCAAGAAGTCGATCCAGATTTAATCATCCCTGATTCGTCCAAATCGTTACGTGATCACGCTATTGCGCCGTGGGAGCCAACTAGCTCTCAATACTATCCCGAGCTATTAAAAACAGTTGCTGATCATTTTGGGATTTCGATGGATGTACCGGTCAGTGAATTGCCAGAGGATGACTTGGACAAGCTATTAAAGGGCTCGCAAGATGAAAAAATACGCTTCCGTTACACAAATGAATTTGGTGGTACGCGGGACAGCAATATTTATTTTGAAGGAGTTCTTGCGAATGTTGAACGTCGTTATAAAGAAACGTCCTCGGATTATATTCGCGAACAAATGGAAAAATATATGGCCCAACGCCCTTGTCCAACATGTGCGGGTTATCGTTTGAAGGAAGAAACGCTCGCGGTGAAAGTGTCCGGCGTCCATATTGGTAAGGTCACGGAATTATCGATTGTTGAAGCGGATCAGTTTTTCAAAAACCTTCAGTTGTCCGAAAAAGATGCTCAAATTGCTAAGCTGATTTTACGTGAAATTGATGAACGGCTTGGTTTCCTCATTAACGTTGGACTCGACTATTTAACATTATCGAGAGCAGCAGGCACATTGTCTGGCGGCGAAGCACAACGAATTCGTCTTGCTACGCAAATCGGCTCGCGGTTAACAGGCGTCCTCTATATTTTAGATGAACCATCGATTGGCTTGCATCAACGCGATAATGATCGACTCATCGGTACGTTGAAAAGTATGCGGGATATCGGCAATACGTTAATCGTTGTGGAGCATGATGAAGATACGATGATGGCAGCTGATTATTTGATTGATATTGGACCAGGTGCTGGAGTTGCAGGTGGACAAATCGTGTCGGCTGGTACACCAGATAAGGTGATGAATGACCCAAATTCATTAACAGGTCAATATTTAAGCGGCAAGAAGTATATTCCATTACCCGTGGAACGACGGAAAGCAGACGGTCGGAAAATCTCCATTAAAGGTGCTTCGGAAAACAACTTAAAAAATGTCAATGTGGATATTCCACTCGGGCAGTTCATCGCCGTCACGGGGGTATCGGGATCAGGGAAAAGTACGCTCATCAATGAAGTCCTTTACAAAGTACTGGCCCAGAAATTAAACCGTTCCAAACAAAAGCCTGGCGACTATAAGTCTGTCACAGGTATTGAAGAACTAGAAAAGGTGATTGAAATCGATCAATCGCCAATCGGACGCACGCCAAGATCGAATCCTGCAACGTATACGGGTATGTTCGACGATGTACGTGATGTCTATGCATCGACTAATGAAGCAAAAGTACGGGGCTATAAAAAAGGACGTTTTAGCTTCAACGTCAAAGGTGGACGTTGTGAAGCGTGCCGCGGCGATGGCATTATCAAAATTGAAATGCATTTCTTGCCTGATGTCTATGTACCTTGCGAAGTTTGTCATGGCAAGCGTTATAATCGTGAAACATTAGAAGTGCACTATAAAGGAAAAAATATTTCAGAAGTGTTAGGAATGACGGTCGAAGATGCACTCGTATTTTTTGAAAATATCCCGAAGATCAGTCGGAAACTGCAGACGATCGTGGATGTCGGGCTTGGCTATATCCAATTGGGCCAACCTGCCACAACTTTATCAGGAGGAGAAGCGCAGCGTGTGAAATTAGCCTCTGAGCTACATAAACGCTCGAACGGTAAATCATTTTATATTCTCGATGAACCGACAACAGGTTTGCATGTCCACGATATATCTAAGCTGTTGATTGTCTTGCAACGACTTGTCGATACGGGCAATACAGTTCTCGTTATCGAACATAATTTGGACGTCATTAAAACCGTTGACCATATTATCGACCTTGGACCTGAAGGGGGAGATAAGGGCGGACAAATTATTGCAACGGGCACACCTGAAAAAGTAGCAGATAGTGACAAGTCTTACACAGGTTATTATTTGAAACCAATTCTTGAGAGGGACCGCAAGAGAATGGCGTCTACAATTGAAGCGGCTGAGAACCTTGATCAATTACGCCTTGGCGTAATTGCGTCCAAATTTTGAATTGTGCCCGCGGGATGCGGGTATGCAGTCGTTGCGAATCGAACTGCGAAGGGTTCGATTTGCCGTATTTCTGTGCATTTTGCAGAAATTAAGGCACATAATCAGGACGTCGCGAACTTAGACTGCCTTCTTAACTCCCTTCAAAATTTGTGACATCCGCCGGAGGCTCAACTTGATTCAGCAGGAAGGTTGTATTCCCTGCTGAATCAAGTTGTTGAATCAAGTTAGTTGAAACCTTTTCGGATACCAGTCGTATATATAGATAACAAAACGGAGCAATCCGTATAACGATACTACTAGGAGGCGCGAGGATGCAAAATGAACGACAACGAATTTTAGCGATGCTAGAAAACGGAACGATCACGACAGACGAAGCACTAACACTTCTAGAAACATTGGGACAATCTAAGCAAACAGCAAAGCCCGTTGAGACGGAGCAAGTGACTGAAGAAGTGACGCTATCCAAACAACAACCCGTCGAAGAGGAAAGAGAAGAAGAAAAGGAACCACAACTACAACAAACTGATCATCAACAAACAGAGCAACAGCAATCCGCTACACAGGACTTTGAGTTTGACAAAAAAGAAGACAACGAACCTTCTCTAGATGAATTTCTGGATGATTTACGTAAAGATTTCTCTAATGTAGGGGATCGTTTTATGCAATTCATGCAAACAGCTGTCCAGAAAGTGAAATCATTCGACTTTGATTCACCTTTTGGCAATTCGATTACATTCAATCATGCACTGACAAAATCATCCGAAGGTGTTAATGAAGTGATTATCGACATCGACAATGGTAAAGTGACAATCCACCATGATGAGGTGGATGAAATTCGTGCAGAGTTTGCAGTGAAGACGTATACGGGTGATTCGGAAGAAAAGGCGAAAGAAGATTTTTTGGATAAGTTATTATTCGTCAATGATGAAGGTAAACTAAGAATTTCAAGTGATTTGAAAATGGTCCAAGTAAATGTAGAATTATTTGTTCCCAAAAAGGACTATGCAAGAATCTCTGCCCGCTTACTAAATGGTTCATTCAAAATGAAAGATGCAATAGCTGAAACAGTACGTATTAAAACAGCCAATGGGAAAATCGAGATTGCTGGATTGATGTTTAAAGACGGCGAATTTGAAACAGCTAATGGCTCTATCGCATTAAACAATGTGAAGGGCAACAGCATTGAAGCTGAAACATTGAATGGCCGTATCTATATCGACGGCGCAGTAAAAGATGTAGAAGCGCAATCGTTGAATGGTCATGTAGTTGTCACAACAACAGATCCAGCAGCCGAGAAAATCGAAGCGAAAACGATGAGTGGCTCAGTTGAAATTTATATTCCAAGCGGCGTTGCCCTATCGGGTGAAATTACTTCTAATATGGGTCGCCTAGATTTACAACTAGATGACATCAATCGTACTGCTGAGCAGGAGCAATTGCTACAACGAACGATTCGATTTAAAAAGGATGTTGAAGGAAATTCTTCTCCAATTCACATTTTTGGTGAAGCGAAAACAGGATCTGTTCTAGTTTGTTATAACGCAAAACATGAAGAATAAACATGCCTGAAGACTGCCTTAGCACTAGAAATGGTGATAAGGCATTTTTTTGTAATTCCATAGGGTCGTTCTGATTAGATCAAGATAAAGCCCCAATTGTCTAGTCTACACTTGAGACTTCAATTTATAGTTTCCCTCGGTATGCCCATGCCGTGATTGCAAAGGAGATCGCTTTCGCGCATTGCTTGCGATAGGCCTTCTGTAATAATAATGCAGCTTCTTGCCGATGGGTCATGAATCCACATTCAATGAGAACGGCAGGCATGTTGGTTTCACGCAAAACAGCAAAATCCGCTTTTTTTACACCTCGATCTGTTCGGTTGCACGCCATTATGAGTGAACGTTGAATAAGGGAAGCGAGTGCCAGAGATTCTTGACTAGCTGTTAGGTAAGCGTATGTCTCGATACCATTTGCTAGATTCCAATTCGTTCCGTAGGCATTTGCATGGATGGAGATAAACGCCTCGACCTGCATCTTATTGGCATATCTTGTCCGCTCGGCAAGCGAGACATCTTTCTGTTCGTCATGAGCGAAGTAGACGGTTAGTCCTTCCTCCATAAGGTATTGCTGAATGAGATTTGCCACAGCGCTGTTAAAGCTAAATTCTCGTAGTAGCCCGTCTGGCGACCGTTTTCCTGCTGTTTCTGGGCCGTGGCCAGCATCAATCATGATTTTCATCATTTTATCCCCTCCTTATCCTCTATATAGGAAAAAGGGAGGGGGAAATGGACGGCTTTGATGCTAAATTTTTTCATTTACAAAATGGCATGGTAAAATGGGAAATAGATGTTTGAAAAATAGAAAAAGGGGGCATTACCATGTCTTTTGTAACGGTAAGGGATGTTCAGGAAGCATTATTTCTGGAGTTGAGTGCTGGAGAAGTGGGCATTGATCAACCCATACATACAAGTGATATTTCAAGACCAGGACTAGAAATGGCAGGTTATTTTAATTTTTATCTTTCCGAGCGTGTACAACTCCTTGGGAAAACAGAATTGTCGTTTTTTGCGAAGTTGACAGATGCTGAACGATTAGATCGGATGCACAGGCTTTGTTCACCTAAACCACCAGCTATTATTGTGGCGCATGAAATGGAAATACCGGCCGAATTGATTGAAGCCGCGACCGCTAATGGTGTCCCGGTTTTATATACGGATATTCCGACAACTAGATTTTCGGGCATGCTGACGAATTTCCTTGGAGGCAGGCTTGCACCGATGAAGGCAGTCCACGGTGTACTCGTCGATGTTTATGGAATTGGTGTTTTGATCACAGGTAAGAGTGGTGTAGGAAAAAGTGAGACAGCACTTGAGTTGGTGAAGAGAGGACATCGCCTTGTAGCGGATGATCTTGTGGAAATTAGACAAGTAGCGAAGAATGTCCTGATTGGTAACCCACCCAAACTTCTGGAGCATATGCTTGAAATTCGTGGTGTTGGCATTGTGGATATGATGACACTGTTCGGTGCGAGTGCAATAAGAAGTGACAAGCGAATCCTAATGGTCATCGATTTGGAGATTTGGGACCCCGATAAGATTTATGATCGACTCGGTATCGATGAGGAGAAGTTGAAAATCATGGATTCTGAATTGACAAAGCTAACGGTACCCGTACGTCCAGGCCGAAATCTATCTGTTATTATCGAAGTGGCAGCCATGGATTATCGAATGAAAAGACTGGGTGTCAATGCGGCAGAGGAATTTGCGAAAAAAGTAAACAGTGCAATTCTAGACAATCCAAATCAGGTTGATGACGAAAGGACAGAATGATACATGTTTGATTTATTAGCAATTAACCCGATTGCATTTTCACTAGGTCCCATTGAAGTACGCTGGTATGGTATTTTAATCGCACTTGGTATTGTACTGGCGTTCATCGTCGTTCAAAAAGAAATGGTCAAACGAGGTATGCATCCAGATTTTCTAACGGATTTACTCATCTGGGCGGTTCCGATATCTATAATAACAGCGCGAATCTATTACGTTATTTTTACATGGGATTATTATCAAGATCATCCGGGGCAAATTATTCAAATTTGGCAAGGTGGAATTGCAATCCATGGCGCGCTGATTGGTGCGTTTATTACGACATATGTCTATACGAAGCGCCGTGGTATTTCATTCTGGAAGACGACTGATATTGCCGCTGCTGGGCTGTTGATTGGTCAAATTATTGGACGCTGGGGAAATTTCATGAATCAAGAGGCGCATGGCGGACCCGTTTCTGCGAAATTTTTGGAAACGACAATCATACCCGACTGGATTATGAATCAGATGACTATCGAAGGTGTAACTTATCATCCAACATTTCTTTATGAATCGATGTGGAATATCGTGGGATTGGTTATCATCCTGCTGTTACGTAAAGTGAGTTTGAAGCGTGGCGAAATGTTTTTGTTCTATCTGATTTGGTATTCTGCAGGACGGTTCTTTATAGAGGGCATGCGTACGGATAGCTTGTATGTCATCGGAGAACTTCGAGCGGCGCAACTAGTATCTGTTGTGACGATTATAGTAGCAATAGCTATTTTCATCATCAGACGCTATGTTTTAAAAGTGAAAGAGAATTACCAAGATAAATAAAAAGGGGTAGGGAAATGGGGACGCTTCAAAATGGTCTGAAAGCAGGGCTTCGGACAACGTGGACGTTGGGGAAAATTATTTTCCCGATTACTGTACTCGTCGTCATCTTACAACATACACCCGTGTTGCCCTGGGTTATTCAGCTAGTCGCACCAATTATGGGGGTATTCGGTTTAAGTGGAGAGGCTGCGATTCCGTTAGTACTAGGTAACGCACTCAATTTATATGCAGGAATTGCAGGTATACTATCGTTGGAATTGACGGTGAAAGAAGTATTCATCATCGCCACTATGCTGTCGTTTTCGCATAATATGTTTATCGAAACAGGTGTTGCCCTAAAAGTCGGTGTAAAGTTGTGGATTGTACTTGTTGTGCGTTTTGGATTAGCTTCTTTATCAGCTATTATCATCAATTTATTATGGCAAGGCGGAGGCGAAACAGCACAGTATGGGATGGCTCCTAAAGTGACGGATATACCAGATGGTTGGTTGGAAATCGGCTTGATGGGTGTCCAAAAAGCATCATTTGGTGTGTTACAACTGGCGCTTATCGTCATTCCGTTAATGATTATTGTGCAATTTTTGAAAGATCGGAATTACTTGCAGAAGTTTTCGGAGAAGTTGGCACCCTTTACAAAAGTGATTGGTGTACAACCGAATGCTTCAATGACACTTGTGGCCGGTTTAGTGATTGGGCTTGCTTACGGGGCTGGCGTTATGATCCAGGCAGTACAAGAAGATGGCGTCAGTAAGAAAGATGCAACTTTGGCGTTCATATTTCTGGTGGCCTGTCATGCTGTTATTGAAGATACGCTGATATTTATGCCACTAGGTATTCCTATTCTCCCATTGCTACTCATCCGTGTTGTGACAGCTTTCGTCTTGACCATCATCGTTGCGTATATTTGGAAACGGACGGAACAACAGAAAGAGAAAGGGGTTTCAGTGGCAGATGGTTAAACCAATTACGACGTTATTATTTGATTTTGATGGAACTTTACTGGATACGAATGAGTTGATTATTCGATCTTACCAGCATGTCCTTGATAAGCATTATCCTGGGAAATATAAGCGAAGTGATATTTTACCTTTTCTTGGACCTCCATTGATGGAAGCGTTTAGCAAAGTTGACCCTCAAAGGGTTGAGGAGTTTACCGAAGAATATCGCACTTGGAATAAAGAGATGCATGATGAACTTGCAAGTGAGTTTGATGGTGTTTCTAAAACTATGCAGTTGCTAAAGGCAGCAGGTTTGAAAATGGCCATCGTCTCAACGAAGAGAAAGGATATGGTTTTAAGAGGGATAGAACTTCTCGACGTAGATGGGGTCTTCGACGTCATCATTGGTATAGATGATGTCACGAAAGCGAAGCCAGACCCAGAACCGATTTTACTTGCACTTGAACGTTTGGGGGCCTCCGCGGATGAAGCGCTCATGATTGGTGACAACTATCACGATATCGAGGGCGGTAAAAATGCGGGGGTCCGTACTGCGGGAGTGGCGTGGAGTGCTAAAGGAGAAGCGTTTTTGCAGACATTTCATCCAGACTTTATGCTACAGCATATTTCAGATTTACTTCACATCGTCAAAGGTGAAGAAATTTGAGGCGGACTGAACGGTATCCGGCAAAAGGTGGGGCCAATTCACTGTGGCATATTTATAAAACTGTGCCGTTTTTCAAAGTAGCAAAAAACTTTGCCGTTATTCAGTTGTCGAGATATACTCCGTTCATCCCGATGAAGAACTTTTTGTTCCGTACATTTTTGAAAATGGAAGTGGGCCATCAAACATCCTTTGCATTGATGGTCATGCCGGATGTCATGTTTCCAGAGCGGATAAAAGTAGGAGATAACTCCATTATTGGTTTCAATACGACAATTCTGGCCCATGAATATTTGATTGATGAGTACCGAATTGGTGATGTGATAATCGGAAAGAATGTCTTAATTGGAGCGAATACGACGATTTTGCCGGGAGTGGAAATTGGCGATGGTGCCATTGTTTCGGCGGCATCGCTAGTGAACCGAGACATTCCTCCGGGCGTATTTGCGGGTGGAAATCCAGTAGCCATCATCTTTACAGAACAGCAAATGAGAGAACGCCAACAAAATAACTGAAAACGAATAGCGTTTGAGTAACTTATGCTATAATAGGCAACAATACGAGAAGGAACGTATGGTACGTTCCTTTTTATTTTTTCGGGGGAATATGATTGGACAAACAACGTAAGATGCAGGATAAAAAAATTATTTCTTTCATTCCAGACGGTGAATTTTATTATAATAAAGCACTTCAGGCGATGCAACGTGACCGCTTTGAGGATGCACATAGGTATTTAAAAAGAGCAACAGAGCTAAGCCCCGATAATTCGAACATTATCATGCAATATGGCGTATTAGTGATGGAAGAAGGACGTTTCGAAGAAGCTCATGAATTGCTAATGGCTGCCCATACACTCGCCCCGTTAGAACAGGAAATTATTTTCTATTTGGCGGAGGTGCATGCCCATCTTGGGATGTTGCGTGATGCGAAGATGTATGCGGAAAAATATATTTCGTTAGATCCGAATGGCCCGTTTGCTGATGAATCAATGGAAATTATCGACTTTGCAGAACAAGAAGAAGCATTTTTTGAAGACGACGAGATGCCCGATGGGGAAGCTTATTTTCTTCAGGAGAAAGCACGAAGTCTTATGGAGTCAGGTAAATTCAATGAAGCAGTGGAATTACTTGAGTCAATTATTGTGGAATATCCCGAGTTTTGGGCAGCTTACAATAACTTGGCGCTGGCTTATTTTTATATTGGAAAAACCGTGCGAGCGAGTGAGTTATTGCATGAAATCTTAAGTAAAAGTAAAGGAAATATACACGCCCTTTGTAATCTTGCTGTCTTTTATTATTATGAAAAAAAGGAAGAAGAACTGGATTCTCTTCTTGATTTATTGGTGAAAATTAAGCCTTATCAATTTGAGCATCGCTATAAGCTAGGTGCGACATTTGCGCTTGTTGGGAGGCATAAGGAAGCCTATAACTGGTTGAGAAGTTTACAAAAGCGCGGCTTCCAAGGTGATGCAGGTTACTATTTCTGGTTAGCGCATTGTGCTTATTTCTCTGGACATGAAGAAGTAGCAAAAGAGTCATATGCAACACTCGTGGACATGGATCCAACGAAGGCTGGTTATGAGCCATGGAAAGATGTCCAAGCGGATATTCAAGCTGATTCGCTTGAACAGGATCGGGATTTTTTGTTGGGGAAAATCCGAAATGCTTATCG
Organism: Sporosarcina sp. YIM B06819; assembly: GCF_033485175.1. Classification (NCBI taxonomy): domain Bacteria; kingdom Bacillati; phylum Bacillota; class Bacilli; order Caryophanales; family Caryophanaceae; genus Sporosarcina; species Sporosarcina sp. YIM B06819. The sequence continues at coordinate 58,009 of NZ_JAWLIQ010000015.1, forward strand.
CAGTGAGCGCATGTTTGGCTTTTATCTTCTTGGGAAATCAGGTCATAAGCAAGAAATTATCTCGCATCCATCTTATATTGATGTTGACAAACTAAGTGATGTTGAACAATTATTTTTGGCGAGTGGTATCGATTATGATTTCATGCCAGAAACGACTTTTGACCAATCATTTTTACGTGCACTTGAAACGACTGAGTTGCTGTATGCTAAATATCGACCATTGGATAAACAGGCGTCACATCTTTTTCAAATGTGGTTTACCCTTTGCGAAACTGCATTGAGCCGCGATTATTTGTTTCGGAATCCAGCGGCCTTGGCGGCAGCAACGGACTACATGTTTCAGTCATCGCGCTATTCAGGGATAACGAAAACAGCGATTGCGAGAGAGTTTGGTGTATCTGTTCCTACATTAACGAAGTATGTAGGTGAATTGATCGAATTTCTGCCACAATTTGATGTGTGATGTATCGTTTAATAAGCAGAAAAGTTGATTGAAGTAAGCCATTCTTATACGCTTTGGTTAGAGTAGAGGAAGAGTCAATGGAGTCAAGGAGGAAATGAACATGACAACTGAAAAAATCTATGATGTCATTATTATTGGTGCTGGGCCAGCTGGACTGACAGCAGCTGTCTATACATCACGTGGGAATTTATCTACGCTAATGCTTGAGCGTGGGATACCTGGTGGTCAAATGGCAAATACAGAGGAAATTGAAAACTATCCTGGATTTGAAACGATTTTAGGTCCAGATTTATCGACAAAAATGTTTGAGCATGCGAAGAAGTTTGGTGCTGAATATGCCTATGGTGACGTGACGGAAGTTATCGATGGTGAAAGCTTTAAAACAATTATTGCTGGCGGCAAAGAATATAAGACACGTGCCATTATTATTACAACAGGTGCAGAATATCGCAAAATGGGTATTCCAGGTGAAAGTGAGTTGACAGGTCGCGGCGTAAGTTATTGTGCGGTTTGTGATGGTGCATTTTTCCGTAAAAAAGAACTCGTTGTCATCGGCGGCGGAGATTCTGCGGTTGAAGAAGGAACGTATTTAACACGCTTTGCAGACAAAGTAACGATTGTTCATCGTCGAGATGAGTTGCGTGCACAAAAGATTCTTCAAGAACGTGCGTTCGCCAACGATAAAATTGAATTCATTTGGAATTCGACCGTTAAACAAGTGAACGAAAAAGACGGTAAAGTTGGTTCAGTAACGCTTGTGTCAACGGTAGATGGAGCGGAAAAGGACTTTGAAACAAATGGTGTATTCGTCTATATCGGAATGGATCCGCTAACGGCTCCATTTGAAAAACTAGGTATTCTTGATGAAAATGGGTATGTAAAAACCAACGATATTATGGAAACATCTGTGCCTGGTATCTACGCGGCAGGAGATGTACGTGAGAAATTATTGCGTCAAGTTGTTACAGCGACTGGTGACGGTAGTATTGCCGCACAGGCTGTGCAGAAATATGTTGAAGAATTGATGGAGAAATTAGGCGCCAAGGCTTAATCAAACCTTAATATGACTGTAACAGTCATGCAACATTGCTGGGGTATAGTAAACGTATCAATTGACCCCCCTTTTGATATAGCAATTTACAAAAAAAGGCCATTCACTAGAATATTCTAGTGGGTGGCCTCCTTTTTCATGTTGTTTATTGGCAATACGTTGTATAATAAATGTATGCGCTTAAAAAGGTGAGGATAGACAAATGCAAAGAATCGCAAACTTACTCGTAGTGAAAGACGGTCAAGTATTATTATTAAAAAAACCTCGTCGCGGTTGGTATGTAGCCCCTGGTGGCAAGATGGACCCGGGTGAGTCGGTTTACGAGGCAGCAGCGAGAGAATTTGTAGAAGAAACGGGTGCCGAGGCTATTGAGCCGCATTTAAAAGGTGTTTATACGATGGTTATTGTGGATGACACAGGTGAACATGTTAAAAATGAGTGGATGCTTTATACATTTTTGGCGCGCGATTTGATGGGTACACCATTTGAAACAACAACGGAAGGTGATCTCGAATGGCACCCCGTTGAAAGTTTACAGACGCTTCCAATGGCGGAAGGGGATCGCACGAATTTATTGTTTGCAGTGTCACAGCTTGGCATACAATATGGAACGTTCTTTTACACCGAGGAATTTAAGCTGTTGAAAGAAGAAATTCAGCATTCTAGGGAAGGTGATAGGTTATGACAGAAATGGAAACACCAAATAGCGATGTTGAAATCGTCATTATTACTGGGATGTCGGGTGCAGGTAAAACTGTTGCCATGCAGAGCTTTGAAGATCTTGGCTTTTATTGTATCGATAATTTGCCTCCTGAATTGTTAGTGATGTTTCTTGATTTGATGATGAAATCGGAAAATCGCATGAGACGAATTGCGGCTGTCATGGATACGCGGGGAGGCGATCTTTTCGATTCGCTCATCGGTGCGCTAGATGATTTGTTGCGTATGGAAGGCGTATCTTCTCGCATATTATTCCTCGATGCAGATGATGAGACGCTCGTTCGACGTTATAAAGAAACAAGGCGCTCACATCCTTTAGCTGATGGCGGATTGCCACTAGCGGGTATTCAAAAAGAACGGCTGCTACTATCGGAATTGAAAGGCAGAGCCCGCTCAATCTATCAAACATCGAGTTTGAAGCCGAGGGCATTGCGAGAAAAGATTATGGCTGAGTTTTCCACTAAGGATAGTGCTGGCTTTACCGTAAACTTTATTTCATTCGGATTTAAACATGGCATGCCAATTGATGCGGATGTCGTATTCGATGTACGATTCTTGCCAAATCCTTTTTATATTCAGGAATTAAAAGTGAAAACAGGGCTTGATAAGGAAGTCTACGACTATGTCCTCAAGTGGAGTGATACGCAGATTTTAATCGACAAGTTGACAGATTTGTTCAAGTTTCTCATTCCGCAGTATAAGAATGAAGGAAAATCACAAGTTGTCATTGCGTTTGGGTGTACTGGAGGGCAACATCGTTCGGTAACGCTCGCTGAATTTTTTGGAGCGAGATTCAAGGATGAATACCGGACTTTCATTACCCATCGGGATGTTGAAAAGAGAAAGGGATGACACCATGTCTCGATCCGGTAAATTGAAAAAAGTAGTTGCCTTCGGTGGTGGAACCGGATTATCGACGTTATTACGCGGGTTAAAAAGTCATCATATTGACTTGACGGCAGTTGTGTCGGTAGCCGATGATGGAGGTAGTTCTGGCAGACTTCTGGATGAATACGATATTCCACCTCCTGGTGATATCCGCCAGGTATTGGCAGCGCTTTCAGATGTTGAGCCGCTTATAGAGAAGATGTTTCAATATCGATTTTCATCCTCAGAGGATTTGAAAGGGCACTCGCTTGGCAATCTTATGCTAACTGCGATGACGGATATTACAGGTGATTTTGCCCGTGCAATCGAGCAAATGAGTCGTGTTTTGAACATCAAGGGGAAGGTATTACCAGCTGCTAATCAACGGATTACATTGCATGCGGAACTGGAAGATGGCACAATTGTAACAGGAGAGTCCAAAATTCCGGTTTATGGTCGAAGGATTCGCAAAGTGTATATGTCTCCGCAGGAAGCAGAGCCATTGCCTGAAACGGTTGATACCATTATGGGGGCAGATCTCCTCGTCTTTGGTCCAGGTAGTTTGTATACGAGTATTTTACCGACAATACTTGTTCCAGCAATTCGAGAAGCTGTATTGGCATCTAAGGCGAAAAAAGTATATATTGGTAACTTGACAACGCAAGCAGGTGAGACGTATCGTTATACGGCCTCAGAGCATGTCCAGGCATTGTACGATCATGCGGGTGCGGCTTTTATTGACGCGGTATTATTGAATGGTGCGGATATAACAGCGTTGCTTGGCAGGAAAGAACAAACGGAAGCACCATGGCCGGTTATAAATGATTTGGAGAACTTACAGCAGCTTGTTCCAAGCATCATCGTAAAGGATATCGCATTAGTAAATGGGGAACTTGTGATGCATGACCCAGGGAAAGTCGCGAATTGGCTCATGGATTATATAGATAGTGCTGTAAAAACGGAATAGACGTGATCGTCGCCGGGAAAGGGGACTTGAAAAATCATGTCTTTTGCTTCAGAAACAAAAAAAGAAATGACGCAAATTGAAGCAGATGATTGCTGTATAAAGGCAGAAATTGCGGCATTCATTAGAATGAATGGGGCACTGTCCTTTTCAAACAAACAGTTAAGTCTTGATGTACAAACTGAAAATGCAGCGATTGCTAGGCGTCTATATTCGAATGTAAAGCGGCTGTATCCGTATAAAGTGGAATTACTTGTGCGGAAAAAGATGCGCTTGAAAAAAAATAATGTGTATATTTGTCGAATACGGGAAGGTGCCAAATCACTTCTTGAGGAACTACTCATTTTGACGGGAACATTCCAGTTTAAAAATGAGATATCACCGGCATTAGTGAAGAAGAAATGTTGCCAGCGTGCTTACTTACGAGGTGCTTTTCTAGCCGGAGGTTCGGTTAATAATCCGGAAACATCCTCCTATCACCTCGAAATCTTTTCAATCTATAAGGAACATAGTGATGCACTTGTCGAATTGATGAATAAATATCAGTTGAACGGCAAGTCGATTGAACGCAAAAAGGGTTATATTGCTTACTTGAAGGAAGCCGAGAAAATATCGGATTTCCTAAGTATTGTTGGAGCTCATGTATCACTGATGAAATTCGAGGATGTGCGGATTATACGGGATATGCGCAATAGCGTAAACCGACTTGTAAATTGTGAAACAGCGAATCTGAATAAAACGATTGGGGCTGCACAGCGCCAAGTTGAAAATATAAAGTTTATCGAAAATACGATTGGTTTAGGTCAATTACCAGATAGACTGCAAGAAATTGCGCGACTTCGAGTAGATAATCAAGATATTACGTTAAAAGAGCTTGGTGAATTAGTTTCAGGCGGAACCGTTAGTAAGTCGGGCGTGAACCACCGCTTAAGAAAAATAGAGGAAATTGCAGAAAATCTCCGTAGTGGGGGCATTGGAAGCTGACAAATAGATAGGAGTTGGGGAATACATGGCAGAGCGAACAGTGGAAGTAAAAATGAAAACAGGATTGCAAGCAAGGCAAGCAGCACTTTTCGTCCAAGAAGCAAATCGTTTTACAGCAGATATATTTTTGAAAAAAGACAATCGGCAAGTCAATGCGAAAAGTATTATGGGGATTATGAGCCTTGCCATTGCGCGTGGCACATCCGTGACGCTTGTAGCTGATGGAATCGATGAAGAACAGGCATTGAGCACGTTGTCAATTCTTGTTGAAAATGAAAAATAAGTGAGAACCCGCCGTTTCTTATCGTCCATCGATAATTGGAGACGGTTTTTTTATTGGAGATGGTGGGGGAGGACGGCGACGTTGCATAGTTTGCTGGGAACATTGTTAGGTTTCGCGTTGACGTTGCATAGTTTGTGTGAAGCGTTGTGAACACTGCGGGGTATGTTGTTTAGTTCCGAGAGCGTTGCATAGTTTGCTGGGAACATTGTTAGGTTTCGCGTTGACGTTGCATAGTTTGCGTGAAACGTTGTGAACACTGCAGGGAATGTTGTTTAGTTCCGAGAGCGTTGCATAGTTTGCTGGGAACATTGTTAGGTTTCGCGTTGACGTTGTTTAGTTTGTGTGAAACGGTGGCAACACTAATGGAAACATTGGTTACTAGCCTTTTAAGCGATAAAAAAATACCCGTCATTGCATAAACAATGACGGGTAAACTATGCCCTCGGCGGGAGTCGAACCCACATTTCAAGCTTCGGAGGCTTGCGTGCTATCCATTGCACCACGAGGACGAACGATTCATGACTACCTTAGCAGACAAGTTTCATTATACTAATGAAGCCGTCTGATTGCAATAGTTATTTTGAAAGCGTTATATTTGACCTTCGTTGACCATACTATGTATGATAAAATTACAGTTGAAGCGTAAGTTGTTTCAACAGACTGACAAGACTATGTACCTTGAAGGAGGAAATGGAATGAACCTAATACCAACAGTAATTGAACAAACGAGTCGTGGAGAGCGGGCTTACGATATTTATTCCCGCCTATTGAAAGACAGAATTATCATGCTTGGTAGTGGAATTGATGACAACGTTTCAAATTCAATCGTAGCACAGCTTCTTTTCTTGGAAGCAGAAGATCCAGAAAAAGACATTTCGATTTACATTAATAGCCCAGGCGGAAGCATTACAGCTGGGATGGCAATTTACGATACGATGCAGTTTATTAAGCCAGATGTTCAAACGATTTGTATCGGGATGGCAGCTTCTATGGGGGCATTCCTTCTTGCAGCTGGTACGAAAGGTAAGCGTTTTGCTCTTCCGAATGCGGAAGTGATGATCCACCAGCCGCTTGGTGGCGCACAAGGTCAAGCGACAGAAATTGAAATCGCCGCGAAGCGTATTCTATTCCTACGCGAGAAACTTAATGGTATTCTTGCAGAGCGTACGGGACAGCCAATTGAAGTTCTTGCAAGAGATACTGATCGCGATAACTTTATGACAGCAGAGCGTGCAAAAGAATATGGTTTGATTGACCATATTATCTCACGTAGTGATATGAAAAAGTAAAATAATCGAATGTAAGCCGATCCGAATATGGATCGGCTTTTATTCGATTATTTTCACTCATGGAGAATGTTTCGTGTAGCGTTATGAATCGGTGTGTGATGAAGTAGTATCATGTGCAGTTCATTCGTTCTTCATCTATACTAAAGCTATCCCAATATTCTAGAGGTGTTTGATCATGCATGTAACATTCTATACAAAACCGAATTGTCATCTTTGCGATGAAGCGAAGGCGATGATGAAACTGGTGCAAGAAGATTTTCCGCTTACGTGGGACGAGGTCAATATCGAATTGGACGATGTTAATCATGAGAAATTCATGTTAATGATTCCAGTCATTGCGAAAGATGACGAAGTATTATTGTATGGTACCATTGGCTACGTTGATGTCATTGGCTTATTCTGAAAACTGATTCTTTTTGTTGATAAGTTAAAGAGGATGATATACAATTGACTTAGAAATATTTTTTTTTGCTCTATGTGGGACATTTTTCAGTTTGATGGGACGATATGTGTCCTTGTTGACTGAAGGGAGGAATAATTGGACTTTATGATGGAAGCGCAAAGGAAACTCGTTCCTGAAATGATGGAACTGATGCAACAAAGATACCGGATGTTGAAGCTTATTAAAATGTCTGGTCCAATCGGGAGGCGTCCACTCGGTCAGATAGCTGGTCTTTCAGAACGAGAAACACGAACAATGATGGATATTCTTCGAGCACAGAATCTAATTCATGTGGCCAAAGAGGGTGCCTCGATTACGACTGAAGGCGGGTCAGTGTTACGCACACTGGAGGCTGCAATGGAAGACTGGTCGGGTCGCGCATCGATTGCCAAGAGGTTAACGGAGTTTTTAGGCATTCGCTCTGTCAAAGTGGTTGCTGGCAATTGCGATATGGATGGTGACTCTACTGCTAAAAGTTTATTGGGCATGGAAGCAGCGAAGCAATTTAGTTCTAAAATTGGGGATGGCAAGATTATAGCCGTCACCGGTGGGAGTACAATTGCATCGATTCCTTCTCATATCGAAAAATTCAGCGACACAACTGACCAGATGTTTATCGCCGCTAGGGGCGGTGTCGGAGACGATATCGGCTTACAAGCAAATGTCATCGCAGCTTCCTTTGCAGAGGCGTGTGGGGGTACGTATAGTACGTTTTATTATCCTGAGTCGTTAAGCGAAGAAGCACAAAAAGCGTTTCGCAATGAACCATTCGTTGTGAAAATGCTTAGTCTTTATGAAACAACGGATTGTGTTCTCCATGGAATTGGTGACGCGCAGACCATGGCTGTCTTACGCAACTCTTCAGATGCAGAACAGCAATTGCTGCAAAATAGCGGAGCCATTGGCGAAGCATTCGGTTATTATTTCGATAAAGATGGCCATGTCGTTCATCGAATACGGACAGTTGGTATTCAGACGAGCCATTTGGAACGAATTCCACTCATCATTTCAGTGGCGGGCGGCAGTAGTAAGGCGGAAGCAATCATGGCCTATATGGCAAGTGCACCCAAACAAACCATTTTGGTAACTGATGAAGGTGCTGCAAATGAAATGCTGAAGTTAATCATCGAATAATAATTATTTAGGATTACCGTTTCATTTTTAGGGAATAAGTTAAAGTGGATAAATGTTTTAAAAAATATAAAAAACCATTCGGAGGGTATTATTATGACATTGAAACTTGCAATTAACGGATTTGGACGAATCGGACGTAAAGTATTCCGCGAAGCTTTACAACAAGAGGAAATTGAAATCGTTGCAATCAACGATTTAACGGATGCAGCAATGCTTGCACACCTTCTGAAATATGACTCTGTACACGGTGTTAACGATGCAGAAATCAGTTCTGAAGGCAATAGCTTAGTTGTGAACGGTAAAAATATTAAAGTATACGCTGAAAGAAACCCTGCAGATCTTCCATGGGGAGAGCTTGGCATAGATGTTGTTATTGATTCAACAGGCGTATTCACAGACCGCGAAGGACTTAACAAGCACATTGAAGCGGGCGCGAAACGTGTTATCTTGTCTGCTCCAGCAAAAGGCGATATTCCAATGCTTGTTATGGGTGTTAACCATGAAACATACGATGCTGCAAATGATACAATCGTATCGAATGCATCATGTACGACAAACTGTCTTGCACCAATTGTAAAAGTATTAAACGATAAGTTTGGTATCGAGCGCGGTATGATGACAACTGTTCACTCTTATACAAATGACCAAAAAATCCTAGACTTGCCACACAGCGACTACCGTCGTGCGCGTGCAGCTGCTGAAAACATGATTCCAACAACTACTGGTGCTGCATCTGCAGTAACAAAAGTTATCCCAGCATTGGCAGGTAAATTAGATGGTATGGCAGTTCGCGTACCAACTCCAAACGTTTCACTAGTTGACTTTGTTGCTGATCTTAAAAAAGACGTAACAGTAGAAGATGTAAATGCTGCTCTTAAAGAAGCATCTGAAAACGAACTAGCTGGCGTTCTTGTTTACAATGAATTACCACTTGTTTCAAGAGACTATAATGGCAACACTGCATCTTCAACGATCGATGGCTTGTCAACAATGGTTCTTGAAAATAACATGGTAAAAGTTATTTCTTGGTATGACAATGAATCAGGTTATTCTGCACGTTGTATCGACCTTGCACTTTACATGCACAGCAAAGGACTATAAGTAGCTGACTTTAATCAATTTCGCCTTGGCGTAATTGCGTCCAGATTTTGAATTGAGCAGGGCTCAATTAACTCCTTACAAAATCTGTGATATCCGCGGGTCGACAGGATGTCGATTATGCAACCGTTGCTACAGGACGTAGCGAACTTAGGTTGCCTTCCGCTAGCTATAATTATCAGCAGGAACTTTTGCTGATTTAAGTTAAAGCTAAATATAGCCAATAAAATAGATACCGCTTATAATAAAGTTGGGTAAGAGGAGCGGGGGATTACCCCGTTCCTCATTTTTTTGAAGTAAATAACTTTGGAGGTGGGCATGTTTTATGAAGTCAAAAAAGACGATGAAAGATATGCAACTGGAAGGACAACGCGTATTTTGCCGCGTGGATTTCAATGTACCGATGGAAAATGGGCAAGTAACGGATGATACACGAATCCGTGCAGCTATCCCGACAATTGAATACATGGTGGAACAAGGAGCAAAAGTTATTCTTGCCAGTCACCTCGGTCGTCCAAATGGCGAAGTGAACGAGGATATGCGATTGACAGTAGCAGGCGAAAAACTTGCTGAGCTAATTGGCAAACCAGTCCTCAAATTAGATACGTCTATTGGACAAGAAGTGGAGCAAGCGATTACTGCGATGAACAACGGCGATATCGTTCTTCTTGAAAATGTTCGATTCCATGCGGGTGAAGAAAAGAATGATGCTGACCTAGCGAAAAGCTTTGCAAATCTTGCAGATGTTTTCGTCAATGACGCATTTGGTGCAGCTCACCGTGCGCATGCATCTACAGCGGGTATCGCGGACTATATTCCAGCAGTATCAGGTTTGTTAATTGAAAAGGAATTAGACGTACTTGGAAAAGCGTTGTCAACGCCAGAACGTCCATTCACTGCGATTATTGGCGGAGCAAAAGTGAAAGATAAAATCGGTGTCATTAATCATTTACTCGATAAAGTGGACAACTTGATTATTGGTGGCGGCTTGGCTTACACATTTTTGAAAGCGCAAGGCTACGAAATTGGCAAGTCTTTGCTTGAAGAAGATAAAATTGACTTAGCTAAATCCTTTATTCAAAAAGCAAAAGATAATGGTGTCAATTTGTATTTACCAATAGATGTTGTGGTTGCAGATGATTTTTCGAAAGATGCCAATACGAAAGTCGTAAAAAATGATGCAATTCCTGCAGATTGGGAAGGTCTTGATATTGGGACTGAAACGGCAGCATTGTATGCAAAAGTAATTGAAGAATCCAAATTGATCATTTGGAACGGCCCAATGGGTGTATTTGAGCTTGAGCCATTTGCAGGTGGTACAAAGCGTGTTGCACAAGCAATGGCAGTAACAACAGGCTATACTGTCATTGGTGGCGGAGATTCAGCTGCGGCTGTTGAAAAGTTCGACGTTGCTGATAAAATGGATCATATTTCGACTGGTGGAGGCGCTTCTCTTGAATTTATGGAGGGCAAAGACTTGCCAGGTGTTTCTGCACTAAATGATAACTGAGTAGGGGGAATCGATTTGCGTAAACGAATTATTGCGGGTAACTGGAAAATGTACAAGACTGTTGAAGAAGCGAAAAGCTTTGTGGAAGAAGTAAAAGGACTGGTACCCGTATCAGATAACGTAGAAGCGGTTATTTGTCCACCTGCTTTATACCTTTCGGAGCTAGCACAGCTTACAAAAGGTTCGGCACTAGGCATTGGCGCACAAACAATGCACGATGTAAAAGAAGGCGCATTTACGGGGGAAGTAAGCCCAGCGATGTTAGTCGGTATTGATGTCGGCTATGTCATTCTTGGCCATTCAGAGCGTCGTCAATATTTCAATGAAACAGACGAGACTGTAAACAGCAAAGTCCATGCAGCATTCGAATACAACCTAACGCCACTTGTTTGTGTAGGTGAAACACTTGAAGAGCGCGAAGCAGGCCAAACGGTTGAGCTAGTAGCGGCGCAAGTGACAAAAGCATTTGCAGGCATCAGTGCAGCACAAGCAGAACAAGCTGTAATTGCATATGAGCCAATTTGGGCAATCGGTACAGGTAAAACAGCTACTGCTCAAGATGCGAACGAAGTGTGTGGCGCAATTCGTGCAACAGTTAGCGAACTATACAGTGAAACTGTTGCAGAAGCTATCCGCATTCAGTACGGCGGCAGTGTGAAGCCGGATAATATCGAAGAACTTCTGTCAATGGAACATATCGACGGTGCACTTGTCGGCGGTGCAAGTCTTGAACCAGCATCATTCTTGAAATTGGTAGAGGCTGGAGCCCATGAGTAAAAGTCCAGTCGCATTAATTATTCTCGATGGTTTCGGCCTTCGAGATGAACAGCTCGGCAATGCGGTTGCGCAGTCGAATAAGCCGAATTACGACCTCCTATGGAATAACTTCCCTCACTCCACGCTAACAGCTTGTGGTGAGGCGGTAGGGTTACCAGATGGCCAAATGGGGAACTCAGAAGTGGGTCATCTCAACATTGGAGCGGGTCGTATTGTCTACCAAAGTTTGACACGCATTAACAAATCTATTAGAGAAGCAGATTTCTTTGATAATGAAGCGCTACTAGGGGCGATTGCCCACGCTAAGCAACGAGGCTCGGCACTTCATCTAATGGGGCTGCTGTCTGACGGTGGTGTACATAGCCATTATGAGCATTTGTTCGCATTGTTGCGTCTTGCTAAATTGAATGGCATTGACAAAGTGTTCGTCCATGCATTTTTGGATGGACGCGATGTAGGTCCACAATCCGCTCTTGATTACATCGAAAAGACTGAAACAGTCATGAAGGACATTGGTGTTGGGAAGTTTGCGAGTATTTCAGGACGTTACTATGCAATGGACCGTGACAAGCGCTGGGAACGTGTGGAAAAAGCCTATCATGCAATTGTTGACGGTACTGCTTTAACAGCAGCAACGCCAACAGCAGGCGTACTAGCATCATATGAGCGCGGTGATCACGATGAATTCGTCTTGCCATTCATCATCGAAGAACTGGGTAAACCAGTTGCAAAAGTGGAAGATGGAGATGCAGTGGTGTTCTTTAACTTCCGTCCAGACCGGGCGATTCAGCTATCACGTACGTTTACGGATGCTGCGTTTGATGGTTTTGATACTGGTGACAACAAGTTCGTAGATTTGAAGTTTGTCACCTTCACGCATTATAGTGATGAAGTCGTTGCGGATGTCGTCTTTAGCAGCCAAAATTTAGAGAACACACTTGGTGAAGTAATTGCGCATAATGGGCTGTCACAGCTGCGTATTGCTGAAACCGAGAAATACCCACACGTCACCTTCTTTATGAGTGGCGGCAGGGAAGAGACGTTTGCAGGAGAAGAGCGGATTTTAATTGCTTCTCCGAAAGTAGCAACCTATGACTTGAAGCCTGAAATGAGTGCATTTGAAGTAACAGAAGCGCTGATTGAAGGCATTGAAGCCGATCGTTTTGATGCGATTATCTTGAATTTCGCCAACCCGGATATGGTCGGGCATAGCGGAATGCTGGAGCCGACGATTAAAGCGATTGAAACGGTCGATACTTGTCTAGGTAAAATCATTGATGCATTGCATGCAAAAGGTGGTTCGGCAATTGTCACGGCCGATCACGGCAATGCTGATGAAGTGACAACACAGGACGGAGGACCGATGACTGCACATACAACAAATCCTGTGCCAGTTATCGTGACGAAGTCAGATATCGAACTACGCGAAGGCGGTATACTCGCAGACCTTGCACCAACAATGTTAAAATTGTTAGGGCTTGAACAACCGGCAGAAATGACCGGCACACCATTATTTTAAAAAGGGGAGACTGACATGCCAGTTATTACAATCGTCCAAGCAAGAGAAGTACTTGATTCACGAGGAAATCCAACGGTAGAGGTTGAAGTATTTACAGAAAGCGGTGCATTTGGTCGTGCAATCGTTCCATCTGGTGCCTCAACAGGTGAATATGAAGCTGTTGAACTACGTGATGGCGACAAAAATCGCTACCTTGGTAAGGGAGTTCTAAAAGCAGTTGAGCATGTCAATGATGTGATCGCTGACGAACTTGAAGAAGTGTACTCTGTTCTTGATCAAGTAACAATTGACAAAGCGTTGATCGAACTTGATGGTACTCCGAATAAAGGGAAATTGGGCGCTAACGCAATTCTTGGCGTATCTATGGCTGTTGCACGTGCGGCTGCAGACTATCTTGATATTCCACTTTACCAATATCTTGGTGGTGTCAATGCAAAACAATTGCCGGTTCCAATGATGAACATTTTGAATGGCGGAGAGCACGCGGACAACAACGTCGACATTCAAGAATTCATGGTGATGCCAGTTGGCGCAGAATCATTCCGCCACGGTCTTCGCATGGGTACTGAAATTTTCCATAGCTTGAAAGCTGTATTGCAGTCAAAAGGTTTGAATACTGCTGTTGGTGATGAAGGCGGATTTGCTCCGAACTTATCGTCTAACGAAGAAGCATTGTCTACGATTATCGAAGCAATTGAAAAAGCAGGCTACAAGCCAGGTGAAGAAGTCCTTCTTGCGATGGACGTTGCAGCATCTGAAATTTACAATAAAGAAGATGGCACATACAATCTTTCAGGTGAAGGTATCGTTAAGACATCTGCTGAAATGGTTGATTGGTATGCTGAAATGTGCGAGAAGTACCCTATCGTTTCAATCGAAGATGGTTTGGACGAAAACGACTGGGCGGGTCACAAGCTATTAACAGAACGCCTTGGCAAAACAGTTCAACTTGTTGGTGATGACTTGTTCGTTACAAACACGGAGAAATTGGCACGCGGAATTGAAGAAGGCATCAGTAACTCGATCCTTATTAAAGTAAACCAAATCGGTACATTGACGGAAACGTTTGATGCAATCGAAATGGCGAAACGCGCTGGCTATACAGCGGTTATCTCTCACCGTTCAGGTGAATCAGAAGATACAACAATCGCTGATATCGCAGTAGCAACAAATGCTGGACAAATCAAGACAGGTGCTCCTTCACGTACGGATCGCGTTGCGAAATACAACCAATTGCTCCGTATCGAAGATCAACTTGACGACACAGCTGTATACCTAGGCGCTAAAACGTTTTATAACTTGAAAAAATAATTGTGATGAAAATCTCACTTGGGGAGTCTACTGCAGTAGACTCTTAGGTGAGATTTTTTTTATCTAAATTCAGCAGAAGATCCCTGCTAAATTCAGATAAAGCCTCCGGCGGATGTCACGGATTTTTAGGGGAGCTTAAGAAGGCAGTCTAAGTGCGCGACGTCCTGTCGCAACGACTGCATGACCTACATCCTGTAGGCCCCAAGCTCGAAAAAAATCCGGACGCAATCACGCGGAGGCGTGATTGATCCAAAAAAATAATACAGTTCATTCATAAAAATGAATAGTTGAACAAAAGGTTGTATCAGCAGCTTATATTTGGTAAAATGAAGATTGTTGTAAGTTTTAATCAGGAGGTGGAACAATATGCATGAAGTATTGATGGTACTACTGGTAATCGTTGCACTAGCTATGATCATTGTTGTATTATTACAATCTGGAAAAAGTGCAGGTCTTTCAGGAGCCATCTCTGGTGGAGCTGAACAACTTTTCGGTAAACAAAAAGCACGTGGACTTGATCTTGTTCTTCAACGGGTGACCTTGACATTAGCAATTTTACTTTTTGTCTTGGCAATTCTAATTATGAAATTCTAAATGAATATATTTTATAAACGCCTGACCTTTCCGACTGGTCGGGCGTTTTTTATCTGAAGAGAAAGGTGAACAACATGAGAATATCTCAACCTAAACCATTTTTTATCGAAACAGGGAGGCGTGCGGTTTTGCTACTGCATGGATTTACGGGTACTTCAGCAGACGTTCGGATGCTTGGACGCTTTCTGGAGAAGAAAGGCTATACATCGCTTGCTCCTCATTACAAAGGGCATGGTGTACCGCCAGAGGAATTGATACAAAGCGGACCCGCAGAGTGGTGGCAAGATGTCCTCGCGGGGTATAATCAATTAAAGGAAGCCGGCTACGATGAAATTGCGGTGGCAGGCTTATCGTTAGGTGGCGTATTTTCGCTGAAATTAGGATATAACATGCCTGTGAAGGGTATTGTAACAATGTGTGCACCGATGTCGATGAAAACGACGGATCTTATGTACGAGGGTGTCTTAGCATATGCACGAGAATATAAGAAATATGAAGGAAAAGATGAGCAGCAAATCGAAAAAGATATGGAAGTGTTACAGCAACAATCGATGCCATCTCTCGCAGATTTACGTACACTAATATACGATGTACGCGAGCAAATCGACCATATCTATGCACCGCTATTCGTTGTGCAGGGAACACTCGATGATGTCATTGATCCGGATTCGGCAAATGTCATTTACGATAACGCAGAATCAGATGACAAACAGCTGAAATGGTATGAACAATCTGGTCATGTCATCACATTAGGACCGGAAAAAGTCCAGCTGCATGAAGATATTTTTGAATTTCTTGAATCACTGGATTGGCATGTGTGAACAATGAAACAAATGATAATGCTAGGTAAATGAAGGAGTGAGGTATTTGGATAATTTCGATCAAGATATGCAACAAAAAGTGCTGTCTATCATGAAAGACGAGTCATATAAACCGTTGACTGTGCAAGAAATCCAAGAATTAATGGGATTTGAGCAAGCAGCGGAATTCAAGGAACTTGTCAAAATGCTTGTTCATCTTGAACAAAAAGGAATGATTATTCGTTCAAGAACGAATCGTTATGGTGTACCAGAGCGTATGAATCTTGTCCGAGGGAAATTTATCGGGCATGCCAAAGGTTTTGGTTTTGTTGCACCTGAAACGGAAGGAATGGATGATATTTTCATTCCACCGCATGAAGTAAATGGCGCAATGGACGGGGATATCGTACTTGTTCGTGTGACAAATGGCACGTCGGGCGATCGACGCGAAGGAACGATTAGTCGAGTCGTAGAACGTAAAACAACAAAAGTGGTTGGCACCTATCAGCATAATAAAGGATTTGGCTTTGTGATTCCTGATAGTAAAAAGTTACCGATGGATATTTTTATTGCCAAAGGTGATGCACTGGATGCGGTAGATGGCCATAAAGTGGTCGTTGAAATTACCGATTGGCCGAGTGAATTAAAATCCATGACAGGTATGGTAACGCAAATTCTGGGGCATAAAAATGATCCAGGTGTAGACATCATTTCTATTATTCATAAGCATGGCATTGAAGTTGAATTTCCTGCAGAAGTGCTGCAACAGACGAATACTATTCCAGATGAAGTGCAAGAGCAGGATTTATTTAAAAGGCATGATCTGCGGGAAGAGCTAACGATTACCATTGATGGCGCAGATGCCAAAGACTTGGATGATGCGATTTCAGTTGTTAAAAATGATGATGGGTCGTATTTGTTATCTGTCCATATTTCAGACGTCAGCTATTACGTAACGGAGAACTCTCCGATGGATGACAATGCTTTCGATCGCGGCACTAGCGTTTATTTGACAGACCGGGTTATTCCAATGTTGCCACATAAGTTATCGAACGGGATTTGTTCATTGAACCCGGGTGTGGATCGACTGACATTGTCTTGTACAATGACCATCGATCGCAACGGTAAAGTGACAGACCATGAAATTTTCGAAAGTGTTATTCGATCAAAGGAACGTATGACGTATAACGAAGTTTATAAAATCATCGAAGAAAAAGATGAAGAATTGTGTGCTCGATATGCCAATGTCGTTCCGATGATTAACCATATGGCGGAACTAGCGGCTATTTTGAAACAGAAACGAATGGATCGTGGAGCGATTGACTTTGATTTCAAGGAATCGAAAATCCTTGTAGATGACAAAGGATGGCCGACTGACGTTGTCATTATGGAACGTACGGTTTCAGAGCGCCTGATTGAGGAGTTCATGCTCGCGGCGAATGAAACGATTGCAGAGCATTTCCACTGGCTGCAAGTACCATTCCTTTACCGAATTCACGAAGATCCGAAAGCAGAGAAATTGCAACGATTCTTCGAATTCTTAACGAATTTCGGGGTTGTCGTTAAGGGTACGGGCAACAAAGTGCATCCACGCGCCTTGCAGGAAATTGTAGAATCGATTGCAGGCTTGCCGGAAGAAACGGTCATCTCGACGATGTTGTTACGTTCGATGCAACAGGCGAAGTATTTAGATGAAAGCTTAGGTCACTTTGGATTATCGACGGAGTTCTATACACATTTCACAGCGCCAATTCGTCGTTATCCTGACTTAATCGTTCATCGTTTAATACGCAAGTATTTAATTGAAAAAGACGTTTCTCCACAAACGACTGCAGAGTGGGGCGGCAGATTACCTGATATTGCAGATCATACATCTGACCGTGAACGTCGTGCAGTAGAAGCAGAACGCGATACGGAGTCGTTGAAAAAAGCGCAATTCATGCTCGACAAAATCGGGGAAGAATTCGAAGGCGTTATTTCGTCGGTTACGAACTTCGGGCTGTTTGTTGAACTGGAGAACACAATTGAAGGTTTGATTCACGTTAGTTATATGACCGACGATTATTATCGTTTTGACGATAGACAAATGATGATGATTGGTGAGCATACGGGCAAGCAATTCCGTTTGGGTGATGAAGTAACGGTTAAAGTGGTTGCCGTGAAACCAGAAGAATCCGCCATTGACTTTGAAATTGTCGGTATGAAACAATCCTTCCATCGTGCGCGCAGGGAAACACCGAAAGTGATCCATGCGCAGAAAAAAGGCGGCGGTGGCGGTAAGTCTGATGATAAATCAAAAGACAAAAAGAATACAGGCACGTATAATAAAAAGAAAAAGTTTTACGAAAGCGTTGCGAAAAAAGGTGCAGGTAAACCTAAAAATAGATCGAAAAAGAAAAAATGATACGAGGGGCGGTTACGGCCGCCTCAGCTGTATCTGAATATGGGGTGAAGTAAATGGCGAAAGGCCAAGGGAAAGTTGTCGCGGTCAATAAAAAAGCGAATCACGATTACGCCATCGAAGAAACGATTGAAGCAGGTATCGTGCTAGTAGGAACCGAAATTAAATCAATTCGAAATGGGAAAGTACAGCTACGGGATGCCTTTGTGCGTATCCGTAACAACGAAGCGTGGATTTCCAATATGCATATTAGTCCATACGATTACGGCAACCAGTTCAACCATGACCCATTGCGTTCAAGAAAGCTGTTGCTGCATAAAAAACAAATTGCCACACTATATGGCGAAACGAAACAGCAAGGCGTTTCCATCGTACCATTGAAGATGTATTTGAAAGACGGATTTGCAAAAGTGTTAATTGGCGTTGGTAAAGGGAAGAAAGATTACGATAAACGCCAGGATCTTAAGAAGAAGGAAGCCAAGCGTGAAATGGCTCGTGTCTTAAAGGATAAGCAACGGGATTGATTTTTTGGTGAAAATGCGCTATGATGAGTATAGAAATATCGTTCAGAAACCTTTAAATAGGTTATCCTGACATCCTCATAACGGGGGCGTTACGGATTCGACAGGGGTAGTCTGAGCTTGAGTTGCGCGTCGGAGGGTTCGGCTCCGTCAGAAACGACACCTTATAATAACAGGCAAAACAAACAACAACCTAGCATTCGCAGCGTAAGCTGATGAATCTGCCTTGTAGTTCCATCGCCCATGTGGCATTGCAAGGCTCACTCTAAGTGGGATACGACGGCTGTTGCCTTCTGAGGCAGCCGGAAGAGATTCGCAGAATAGCACACAGGATGCCCTGATTGCCGGCTACTGATGTGCGAAACCTAATAGACAATCTACACGCGTAGACGCTTAAGTGTTAGGGCCTTTGGACGCGGGTTCGACTCCCGCCGTCTCCATATATAGAAATCAACGGATTTCATATGGCGTCAAAACCCTTGTATATCAAGGGTTTTTTCTTTTGCCTGTTTCATATGATTTCATTGAATATCAATCGACCGGAGTCAAAACCGGAGTCAAAACCGGGGTCATCCATCTACATCCCAATATAGTCAGCGAACTTCAGCATTGCGCCTTCCTGCGCTTCCTCTGTAACGTGTGCATAAATGTTCATGGTAGTTTTTATATCATTATGCCCAAGACGGTCTTGTACTTCTTTTAGATTAGCACCAGATTCAATTGACAATGTACAATGTGTATGGCGAAGACCATGTGTTGTAATTTTGTCTAACTTGTATTTCTCCTGCACATGCAAAATCCACTTACGTGTTTTGGTAGGCTGAATGTATTCGTTGAGCTCATTGCTAAATACAAGTTGCTTCGGTTGCGACGTATTAAAGCCGAGTATTAAATAATCCTGCTTCTGCTTTTTTTTCCACACTTTTAAAATATCCATTGTTCTGCCATCCATTTTGATTATACGAGAACGACGTGTTTTGGGAAGTTTCAGGTATAGCTGATTATTTTTACCTCGTGAAATAGCTTTGCTAATACGTATCTGGTTTGTTTTGAAGTCCAAGTCATCCCATGTTAGAGCTAGTGCTTCACCTTTACGAATACCACTATACGATAATAATCGGAAGAAGGCATACGCTTTGTAGTTACTTTCCTGTTCTAGGCATGATAGAAACTCTTTTAGTTGCTCACGGCTGTAAAAGTTCTCAGCTTCATATTCATCATTTTCAATAATCTTCTTAGAAGCGTTTGCGGGCATATTTACGCCTGTAAACGGATTGGTTTGTATATACCCGTGGTTAATCGCAAAGTCCAACACTTTCGCAGCGTAAGATTTTACCATGCGGAACCTCTTTAACTTCACAGCCCATTCATCCACATGTTTTTGACATACACGGACATGCATCTTTTCAATTCTATAAGCACCCATTGCAGGAAGAATATGATTTTTGAAGAGACCTGTAGTTTTAACAAATGTGCTCTCCTCCACATCTTTTTCATATTGCTTAATCCATAAATTGTAGATGTCTTCATAAGTTTCTACCCGTTGCTTGCGAAAAGTACCTTCACTTATTTCGATTTTTATACGGGATAGAGCCAAATCCGCTTCTTTTGGTGTTTTAAATCCACGTAGTGTTGTCCGCTGTTCTTTACCGGTAAGAGGGTCGACCCCAACGTATATACGGAACATGTAACGTATTTCTCCATTTTTTTTCGTGTATGCTTTAATAGTTTTATCTATTTTACTCATTTTACTCATTTTTATTTCCTCCTTGTATTTACGGAGACAAGATTATGAGGAAAGAAAATGCTACTATCCATTTCATGATAATAACATCATCTATATTATATCTTAAACAACCTCAATCTTGTTAACCGTTTAGTCGAATTAGAAGCTATGATTATTCAAAAAACTATCAATTTCAGTTTTAGAAACTCTTTTGACACCATCGATTTCACATACTTTTAATCCATCAAGTCTGAATTTATTAAAAGTATTAATTGCTACACCGGCATATGAAGCGCCTTCTTTTAAGCTCATCCATTCTTTTGTATTATTTTGTTGGAGCTCGTTAATAGCAGCTTTAAAGGCTTTTGATGTAATATCATGCAGCTGGGTTTCCAGTAATAAAGGTAGGTTTAGTTCTAAGTTCATTTTCATTACTCCTCGTTGTTTGACTTCTAGTGAGTGATTTTTTTGCTATGTACATAACATTTTTAGTTTTCATATGTAGAAAAAAGTGTGTAGGGATTCCTACGGTTTATTCTTCTCTAACTGTTCAACCGTAATTTCTTTAAGTTCAGCAGAAAAAAACTTAAAATATTTATCAATCGTCATTGCAAAGCCCTCCTTAATTTATTTGTCCTTAGATTATCAAATTACGAATCGTTTTTTATCACTTTTGGGATTTAAATTTGTATAAATTAAATAAAGTTTTTGAAACGAAAACTAATAGTCGATTTTTTAAAGAAGGGCGTTTTTATTTGATATAATGAAAGGTTTTCTTCCTTTCTGAGAAGCTGAATATACAGATTAGAAGCTAATGGAATTGTTTGAGTGTGGTAAACATTGGGTGCGTGCTAACTGCCCTTTTATTGGATTAACCGGTGATGGAAGGGGGGTATATCCGTTCATTGCATGAACGGGCACTGCTAACGATGGTACTATCTCGGAAGCCGATGAACTAGAAAGCTGGGGACTGGGGATATTTAAGCGTTAAGGAGCAACGCTATTGGATTTGGAGCGGTACTGTAAATGGCGCCTGCAAGCCAATAACCTTCATGTATGCCTCCATGAAGAAGGGAAATTTGAACTTGTACGAGGAAAAAATGAAAAAGTACCACAGAATAGAAAATATCTTTAAATGAAAAAGGAGTTTCGCAAATGGAGAAATTGAATCCGATTTTTAACTAATTGGTATCCAACAACTACTTGTCATCAACTTAAAAAATGGAAAAAAATAAACTGAAAGACAAACTATCAAAGGGGTCTCAGTGTTATGGAATTTTAATGAAATGTAAAGTGCTTATTAATTTGGTACAATATATCTATATGAATTTCTGAGGAGGTGCACTGATGGGTTATTCCGAAACAGATACAAGAAGTAAACTAATTGACCCCAAGATGAAGGATGCTGGGTGGAATGAATCTCAGATTCAAAGAGAATACAAAGTAACGGATGGCAGAATTACATTTGATGGGAAAAAGGGTGTTAGGGGTGCTCCAGGTTTTGCTGATTACCTATTAAGATATAAATCATCTATACGCTTAGCTGTAGTAGAGGCTAAACGAGAAGGATTAAGTCATTTGGAAGGGCTAAAGCAGGCTAAGGGATACGCTGAAAAGCTTGGTCTTCGATTTGCATACACAACCAATGGTCACGAAATTGAGTTTATAGATTTAAAAAACAACATACAAAAATCTGTCGATTCTTTTCACTCACCAGAAGAACTATGGGCAATGTATCGTGATGAACTGCACATAGAAGAAACAGACTACCTTAAGGCACTTCTTCAAGATTATTATGAAGAAACGGGTATCGGTCAAAAAAGAAACCCACGTTATTATCAAGAAAAAGCAGTAACAAATATAATTGAATCTGTTGTAGCAGGACAAAAGAAAGTGCTCGTCAATATGGCAACAGGCACTGGGAAGACCTTTACCTCTGTTCAAACCATTTATAGATTGCGCGAAAGTAACGTTGTTAATAGAGTTCTTTTTATTGTTGACCGGAATATTTTAGCCGACCAAGCGTTTAAAGAGTTCGATTTGATTTTTGAAAAAGATGCTTGCTGGCGGTTAAAACCATCAGAAGATAGCTTTAAAAAAGGACGTAGTATCTATTTTGGTATTTATCAATCTTTAGTTGGTGGTGGAGACGAGGATGAAAATGGTAATCCAATCGGAAAAAGAGAGGACCGTTTTAAAGAATTTCCACCGGATTTCTTTGACCTTATAGTTATAGATGAATGTCACCGTGGAGGAGCAAATCAAGATGGTAACTGGTTTCGCCTATTGAAATATTTTGATTCAGCTATCCAAGTAGGACTTACAGCAACTCCAAAAAGAGATGATTCTGTAGATACCTACAATTATTTTGGCGAGCCAGTAATGACATATAGCCTAAAAGAGGGTATAAATGATGGTTTTTTAGCGCCTTATGTAATAAAACGTGTACGTTCAGACATTGATACTTTTGGTTTTCAACCCCAAGGAGTTATTTTTGATAAACACGGAAATGAAATCACTGAAAAGAACTTCGAAATGAAGGATTTTGAACGTAAACTATCGTTCCCAGAGCGAACAAGATTCTATGCTAAGCACCTAGTAAATCACTTATTTAGAACTGATGTTTTTGGAAAAACAATTGTTTTTTGTGTAGACCAACGGCACGCCCTTGATATGGCTAAGTTTATTAATGTAGCTTATAAAGAACTTGCAGCAAAAAAAGGGCTTGAAGACCTTCCTGAATATGCTTTGCGAATTACAAGTAATGATAAAGCCCCCAATGGGCGTTATTTAGATTTGGAGCGTTTTCAAGATTTGGAAACCCCACTTCCAGTCGTTGTAACTACAAGTAAGCTCTTAAGCACAGGAATAGACATAAAAAATATAAAAAACATCGTTATCTTCACTCAAATTGGTTCCATTACTGAATTTAAACAAATTATTGGTCGTGGAACCCGGATTTATGAAACTAGTAATAAACAAACAGAAAAACTCGGCTTTACAATTTTAGAATATGGTAATACATCGACAAGTAATTTCTATGACCCTAATTTTGATGGCGAACCGGAACATGTAGATGATAACGATGAAAATGATGAAAAGAATAAGCCTGAAGATAACAAAGACGATGACTTAGATGCAAGTGGGGAAGATGATGAAAATATAGCAAAACGTATTCGCTATCGTTTATCCGACGATTTCATGAGAGACCAGGTTAAGTCATCATTAGAAGTAGTTAATTTGCTGGATGATGATGGGGAAACCCTTTCGCCATCTGAATTTATCCAATACCAATCTGGTAAAATTAAAAAAATGTACCCAGATGCAATAACATTTAAAAAGGCTTGGGAAAATCCAAAATCTCGCCTCCAAATTTTCAAAAAGGTTGAGGAAACAGGCATACAAGTAGATACACTAGCCGAGCTGTTTTGTATTGAACATAATCGATATGATATTGATTTATTTGACATTCTTTTGAATCTAGCTTTTGATTGTCAATTTAAATCTAAATCAGACCGTATAAAAGAATTTAAAAAGAATCATAAGACGTTCTTTTCTCAATACAAGGAACAAGCCTTAGAGGTTCTTGAAGCAATACTAGATATTTATGAAGAAGAGGAGTACAAGCCCTTGAAAATACATTCTGAAACATTCAAAACAAATAAGTTTCAAGAACTAAATATTAGCTCGATGAGCGATGCGCAGGAAGTATTCGATTCTAAAGAAGCTATGATATCGGCGTTTAAGTATGTTCAAATGCATTTATATGAGGGAGTAGTAATTTAATGTCAAGGTCTATATTAGATAACATAATCAAGAGATGTACGGATACACTTAGAACAGATGATGGTATTTCAGGTTCAATGCATTATACGGAAACATTGAGCTGGATACTTTTTTTAAAGTTTTTATATGATAAAGAAAGTGAATCTGCATTAAATGCTGAGGCAAGTTTTCAAGAATATAATTACACTATTGATGAGAAATATCATTGGGATAAATGGGCTAAAAATAAGGACCTTACTGGCTCTTCTTTAATAGAATTCATTAATGATGACTTGATTCCTTATTTAGCCGGTTTAAAAGGTGTAAATAAAGCAGACCGACGAGATGTTATATCTGCAATCTTCAGTGAAGTGACAAACAGGGTTCAATCGGGGTATTTACTAAAAGATGTTTTATTGGAAGTTGACCAAATTAAATTTAATAGTTCAGATGATATTCACACACTTTCATTCCTATATGAATCCTTATTGCAAAAAATGGGAGATGATGGGGGGAACTCCGGAGAATTTTACACCCCACGCCCAGTAGTTCGATTTATCGTAGAGTGTGTAGAACCTAAAATCGGGAATACAATTTTAGACCCAGCAAGTGGTTCTTGTGGATTTTTGGCGGAAACTTACGAATACTTAAAAGAGAAAGCAGGAACATCTTCACAAATTAAAATTTTATCTGAGGAAACATTTTTCGGGAATGAAAAAACATCATTAGCTTATTTGCTTGGTCTGATGAATATGTTGCTTCATGGTGTAGATTATCCTCAAATTGCAAAAACAAATACGTTAAGCAAAAACATTCGCCAAATAGAGGAGTCAGAAAAGTATGACGTTATCTTGTCCAATCCTCCATTCGGAGGAAAAGAACAAATGATTGTACAGCAAAACTTCCCAATTGAAGCAACAGCAACAGAGTTACTATTTCTTCAATACATTATGAAAACATTGAAGTTTGATGGTAAGGCTGCTGTTGTTGTTCCGGAAGGAGTTCTGTTTCGTACAAATGACGCCTATAAACAAGTGAAAACCGAGCTATTAGAGATATTTAATGTTCATAGTATAGTTAGTCTGCCTTCTGGTGTGTTTTTACCTTATTCCGGGGTTAAAACATCCATTATATTTTTCGATAAAACAAAAAAAACCGAAGATGTTTGGTTTTATGAAATTCCCTTGATTAAGGAGAAAAAGTTGACAAAAAATGCTGGGATATCATCTGAACACTTTATTCATGCTTCAGACCTGTTTGAAAAAAGAGCTTTATCAGAACACAGTTGGCTTGTTCCTGTAGAAGAAATTCTAAAGAATGATACGAATTTATCAGCCAGTAGATATAACCCTTATGAGGAAGAAGAAGAAAAGCTACTGGAACCAGAAGAGTATGCTACGGAAATATCTAGGTTACTTGAGAAGTCGCTCGAACTTATCACACCATTTATGAAAAGTGGTGGAAGTAGGTAATGGCTACTAAGCAAACTATCTTAGAAAAAGTTATTATTTCTAGTAATGATGCTCCTTTTGAAGTTCCTGTTAATTGGGTTTGGTGTGAATTAGGGGGAATCTCCAATTTTATTGATTATCGTGGAAAGACTCCTACTAAAACCGATGAAGGAATTAAACTTATAACTGCTAAAAACGTGAAAAACAACCAATTGAATGGCGAACCAGAAGAATTTATTGCAGAAGAGGACTATGAAAAGTGGATGACCAGGGGTATACCAAAATTCGGCGACATTTTATTTACAACCGAAGGACCATTAGGTAATGTTGCACAGTTAAATATTGAAGGTAAGGTTGCCTTGGCACAAAGAATCGTAACTATCCAGACTAAAATGAATAAGGAATTCTTAAAATATGTACTTTTAAGCAAATCTATACAGAAGGTTATTAATTCCTTCGCCACGGGCACGACAGTTAAGGGGATAAAAGCTAGTAATTTGAAGAAAATACCGATACCAATTCCTCCAATTAAAGAGCAAAAAAGAATTGTAGATTCACTTGATTTTTCGTTTTGCAGGATTAGTGAAGTTTCAGGCTATTTATTTAAAGCAAAGAAATTCCTTGAAGAACGGCATGAAGCTCTATTAAAAATAGCCTTTCGTGGTGAGTTAGTTAATCAGGATGATTCTATTACAAATAACTTTGGTTTATTAAATTTTATTCAAGAAGAATTAATGAAAGAAAAAAAGAAAAAAATTGAAATTAATCCTATTGCAGCTGAAGAACAACCGTATGATATCCCAGAAAGTTGGGTTTATTTGCGTATAGGGGATATCATAAAAATAACAGGTGGCAGTCAACCTACTAAAAGTATTTTTAAGTATAAATATGAGGAAGGCTATACTAGGCTAGTCCAAATTAGGGATTTTAAAAGTAACGATTACTTAACCTATGTTCCTAATGAGTATGCAAATAGACCATTTAAAGAAGACGATGTAATGATTGGGCGATATGGACCGCCGGTATTTCAAATTTTGCGAGGTTTGTCTGGTACTTACAACGTTGCTCTTATGAAGGCTGAAGTCAATCCTAATATCATGACGAACGATTATCTATATTACTTACTACAGGAACCAAGAATACAAAAAGCTGTAATAAAAGACTCCGCTCGTTCATCTGGTCAAACTGGAATAAGAAGAGAGTTATTGGAGTCCATTGTAATATCAATACCTCCTATTGAAGAACAAAAAAAGATAGTAGAAAGATTAGATATTGAGTTCGAAAAGGAAAAAGAAATCAAATTTAATATAGAACAGTTAGAGATGCAATTAAAGAAAATGCAGGAAAGTATTCTTCAAAAATCCATCCGAGGTGAACTAGTGGAACAAAGAATAGAAGAAGGGATGGGATTAGACTTATTGAAAGAGATGATTGAAAAAAACTTGTAGTAAAGAAATGATAATCGATAGGAGACCTCATGGGTCTTTATTCTTTGTGTTTAGTTAGTTATATTGTCCAAAAGGTTATTGCGACATCTTGAATGGAGGATGTAAAAGTGGCTAAAGTTCCCTTCTGAGGGGGGCTTTTAATGGTTCTGAGCAAGTTAGACAGTGGGGAAAAATCGCTGCTGTCCTTTTCTATATTACAAATAGATAAGGAACTGCATCTTGCGAGCATGGTAGCCACGTTAGGCATAAGCCAAACCTTGTTGCGGTTGGTTCATGGCATGATAATCATGCTCGCGAAGGCTCCATAAAAAGTTGCTACATTATGTCTTCTTCTATTGTACAACTCTATATTTTTTATGCAGAGTACAACGTTTTTTCTTCTGTTCTAGCTTGTCTCCACTTTATAAGTAGAATATAAAATCTGCAAAAATGAACCGTATAAGCCGAAGGGATAAATATTATCCCTGGAACAGGAAACTTTTACCATGTGGAACTTATTCTCAAATATAATCAGATGTCTTAATATGTTCCATTGAATTCGTAGCTACTAATACATCTTCAGTATCAAATAAGACTAAATTTGTTCCATTTTTATGCACTGTACTTTTAAAGATAATACCGGCATATCCTTGCTCACTAATATAATGAGCTAGTGCATGGAAGGGGGCATACTCATACTTTTTAACTTCCTGGATATAAGTTTCAATTGGCTTAAATATTTGGTCTGATGAAACCATATTGAAATAAATATTTGAAAGTATCGTAGATATTACTTGTAATTCGGACTCTTTACCTTTCCCTTGTGAAATTTGCTTTCTTATATAATTGTATAATTCTTTTTCAGACTGTGGAATGTTGCTATCACCACAGAAATTAATAACTGTCTTATTTTCACCCAATTCGGA
Organism: Sporosarcina sp. YIM B06819; assembly: GCF_033485175.1. Classification (NCBI taxonomy): domain Bacteria; kingdom Bacillati; phylum Bacillota; class Bacilli; order Caryophanales; family Caryophanaceae; genus Sporosarcina; species Sporosarcina sp. YIM B06819. Next base: position 86,032 of record NZ_JAWLIQ010000015.1, read on the forward strand.
AACTTGGAATTCACAAATTGTGATTATGGAATCTTTAGGGGACCTAGTTTCTTTTATAATGGTTCTGATTATATGACTTTTCACAGTTTTTTTGCCTCTACCTTTATTTTCTCCAAGTACGCCCAAATATATATATGTTTTTCCCGGTGGATTCATTCGGTTGTTTCCGGTAGCATATTTCAGGGTTGGAACCATTCTTCCGTAATCATCTAGTAGAACCTCTTCCCTGACACCCCTGTATAGCGGAGTAATATTTTTTAGTGGGATTTCAAAATTTTTTAAAGACTCTTTAAGAACATTGTCAAATCTATTGAAAAACATGTAGTCTTTTACTAACTTCTCAAGTTCCGTATAATTAACTTTCCCATGATATAAGTCTTCTTTAACATTCATCCATTGCTCAGTAATCAAATTCACATTAAATCCATATCCATCGATTTCCATATAATTACCTCCTGGTTTTTATGGCTATTACTAGAGTGAGACGCCCCCGAAAAAAAGGAGCGTGCCTTATGAATTGGTCGAAAATATTAAATTCATTTAGGTACGATTGAGAAATTATTGTAGTGTAACTTTTATCTATCGTCAGAGTATAAAGTTTAGGTCCATCACTCAAATACATGTATTGTCGCCATGTCATTTTTCGCATCGGTGAAGGCAGTTGAGATATCATCAACAGAATGGTGGAATACTTCTACATCCAACAACTCATAGATAAAGTCAGCAAATTCATCTTTAGCATTTCTAATGTCTTGTTGTTGATTTTGTACATTTAGCTTTCTGTTTAGTGCTCCTGCATATAAATCTGCTATTTGAATCATCCTTGAAGTAGCGGAATCTACAGATTGAAGATAATTTAGTGTAAGTTTACTTTCATAGTGAATTTTAAATGAATCGGTTAGAGATTGTTCGATTTCTTTAATTCTTAATGAGCTTTCTCCAGCTTCCGAATCTTTGAAATAAACTACTTGCTGCGGAAAGGAAATTCTATTTGTACTAATTTCATGTTCTATACCTAATCGTACATGTTGATAAAACAAGTCATTAATGATTTCATCAATGGGCTTGTTTAGCATCGAACTTTTTACTGAAATAGCTTTAAAACTTGCCATTTCAGAGTTCTGAATAAAGAACTCGAAAAAGTCTTTATATACAGCTAGGTCCCTTCCGTTGTTTCGTATTTTTGAGAAGTGAAACTCTTTTGGGCAGGTGGTGTCTTGTTCCATCCTTTCACGGACCCACTTTATAAGCTTAGAGTGATGATTGTTATTGTGTTCTTCTTTCAAAACCCAAACGCCACCGACAATTACATAATCATCATTTTTTCCGGTTTCATCGACATAGATAGAAATAATTGGAGCAGGTGGGGTGTTGCTTAGTTGTATCTCTTTTTGAATTTCCTCTTCATTTTTTCGATAACGTCGAACTTTTTCATTTGCCCTAAATAACTTATATTCATTTTGTATTTTTGCCCTACTTCTAGCTATTGACGTTAATCTTTCTATTTCGAATAATTTATTTAGCGTAATTTGATTGCCTGTAATACCATCATAGATTTGCCAATACTTTATTTGCAGTGCAATATCCGAATTTCTTGTATCAGGATACCTATTCAAAATGGAGGCTACTCTGGTTATTAAATGTTTATCATTACCGTTTTGTACATCTGTCCATAGTGCTTGAGCTTTCTCTTGTCTTTGTTTCTCAAGTTCCTCGTCATCAAATTCTAAGCTTTCATTTAGGTCCAGACTGCCTTCAATCTCACTAATTAGTTCTTGTTCAATCTCATCTAAAATAGCATTCTCTCTTACCAGCAAAGATATCACTCTCCAATCGAATTTTAGTTTTAGGAATAAGTAAATTTGGTTTAAAAAACGTCAATGGTATTAGTAGTGATAATGGGATGTAGTACATACATGTTATATTAATCATATCATACGGATGTCGGAAAATACTGTATATTAAACTCGTTAGGTGTTAAACGAAGAATATCCTGGTTTGATGATTACTTGTAACTGTACAATAAATATATAGCTATCATTGAAAGAGATTACTCAGGAGATTTACTACAAATACATATGGATTCTTTATATGCTTCGGGGACAGGTCTATGAATGATTGAATGGCTTATGAAACTTTTAATCTTCTAGATGCGTAGAATAAGATAACAAAATAAATGGGAAGGAAGTGAGGATAAAAATGAAGCAACGTGTTGTTATTTTTTTTACTGTGTTTATGGCTTTAATATTTCCCCTGTTAACTAAGCAGCTGCTTTTATTGATTAATAAATTTGGCTCGACATTATTGCCTGAAAAGGGACAGCACTTATTCGCATATTTTACGATGGACAAGTCTACTTATTTAACTTTTATGTCCATAGAAGCAACGGTACTTGTGGCATTTACGATTTACTGGATGCAGAAACGTAATGAACAGCTTAAGGAAAAAGAATTAAAGGAGAAAGCCAAAAAAATATTATTTTCAACGCTAGTTGCTGCCCTTAAGCAAGTACACAGGCTCTCAAGACTAGATTTATATGAAATACAGGAGTACCGATTTATCCGTATTTCTGAAAGACATTTTGAATCGATAACCGAAATAGATGGTTTGTCGGATGAGGAGATACTATACTTAAATAATCTGCTAAAAGAATTGCAATACCTAGTTGAGGAAGAGAAAGAAGTGGCAGTTTATGAAATAAGGCAACAAATTAATCGATTGATTCATTATATTATGATTCCACATTACGTACAGTACAGACATATAGTAGCTGAGCCAAAAGATGCTTTTGAGATGATGGATGAACAGTTGCTCAAGATTTTGCGAAAGTTTAATTATGCTCAGGAAAGTGAAAGTAAATCCATTTATTCCTCCAATGAGGGTCAGGTGATTATTAAATGTGACGCAAATCATCAGTGCGTTGTATATGATAAATTAGCTGAAAAAATCAGTGATGCTAAAATTGATAACAAAGGGATTTACATGGGTTGGGCAAAGCAATATGATGAAGAGAAATTATTGTATGAAGGTGAATGGAAGGACTACAAGAAGCATGGTCAAGGAAAAGAATATATAGATGACTCTGGGGAATATTATTATACTTCAAAAGATGGTATTTGGAAAAACGGAGAATTATGGGATGGTAAGATTTATGATGTATTAGTATCTAGTGATGGTGAACTAATAGATGAATCAATCATTCAAATAGATAAGCGATTTCTCGATGAAAGAGCCACCCGTATTAAAGACTTCTCGCAATACGGTTTAACCAACTTTGTCGTTAAGGCAGGAATAATGGAATTAGATACCACAGAGCCTATTCGAGAAGTCAAGGCATCATATGAAGATAAATATGGGGAAGTTGAATGGTATACACATTATTCTCTAGATGACAATGCCGAAGAATTGCCGGATATTACAGTAGTGTTCAATAATATGGAGAACTTACTATTTACTCCTGATATTGATGTACAGTTGCTGCCATTACCAACAGAAGTACATCCCGATGAAATCCCATCAAATCTTCGAAAGTACATCGAGGATGGAGAAATAGAAAGATATAACGTGCAATTACCAGAGGCTATTGCCCAAGTTGAAGCATTTAACCAAGATGTTACCCGATTTGAGTACGCACAAGCATATGGGGTTGAATTAGACCTTTTAGTTATGAATCAAGGAATGTGTAAAGCGAATGATATCCAGATTGATTTAACCTTCCCAGAGGGCTTAATTGTTTTGGAAGGAGAGAAGGAAAGCTTAGATTATCCCGATATTCCAGATGTAGTAGAGGGTCCATTAGAAAAAGCGCAGAAACGAATGTGGGGTATGGATAAATCACTTGCAGCAATGGGGGTAATGGGATTTCTTTCATCAAAACCTTTAAAATTCAATGCCGGTTTATTATCATCGATGGGTCCGGCTAATCGTAATTATTGGACTGATTTAAATGAAGATGAGCTTAGCATCCACTGCGCAGAGCTGCTACATACCACGCAACGTACTTTTAATGGGAAGTATCTATTAGTTCCAACGAGAGAGGGAATATTTGAGGTGCAGGGTTCTGCAATCTGCGAGGAGTATTCATCGAGGAAGGAATTTGCTTTGAAAATTGTTGTAAATGGTGGAGGCTTGGATGTTACTGAAAAGGAATTGAATGGCGAAGGATAGATTTAATCTAATCTTGGGTGACTGTAACTATTTTCGTGCCCAGGTACCGAAAATAGTTATGAAGTAATTTCGATATTGGCGCATAAAGAGCGCTCCTAGAATAAAGAAAACCGAACACAACGATAAAAGAAACGACTATCAAACAAGTTAATGATGATAAAGACGCTGCAACGACTGAAGTGAAGAGAACGAGCGCTTAACGAAAAAAATTTAAGATGCAAAAAAGTCATTTAAGGACGAGTATAAGAGCTGGCGAGAGCGTTACGAATATAACTGTAGGTTGAATTTAGTAGGCTTCGTGGAGAATCAGTCTCTGCGGGGCTATTTTATTTCCACATTTACTCCGAGGGCTTTATCCTGACAAACTGGTTTTACAGCTTTCCAGTCATTCTACACGTCCCAACGTATCTCAGCGAGTGAAAAAAGCTTCATGATTAGTTCGAAAAAGTAATCGATATCGAATTTTTTAACTGTCTATTTACTTTTGATGTACTGATAAACTGGCTAATCAGTTTGTAAGTAAGCTGCATTGATGTTTTGTTCCATATTAGTTGCCGATACAATGACTGATTACCGTCATGAGATGGTACAACAACTGACATAGTTTTTACTGGTGATTGCCATGAAATTTAGCACACATACCAGCTGGAGATAAGACGCGGTTTCAGTAAGGACCATAAAGTGCAATACGCTGGATGACAACTTAACCTGGAGCCTTTACGGGCATGTGTGCAAGCCAGGAAGCCGGCAACACACATTGGCTTACCTCGCCAAGGCTTATCATGCCCGCATCCGCATCTTCATGTAAAGTAGTTTGTAAGGGGAAGAATCGGCAGCCTCCTACAGTCATTGTGTATCCTTAACTCTCGCACGCGGGTATCGATAATATAAAACTATGAGGAAGTAAATACCCGTCGTATCCTGGTGAAGAATGGATTGCCTGATAATTAACCCTTCTTAATTATATGGTAACATTTCCAGTAAAGATTACTTCATGTATACTGTGTCTAATGCTATTTAGAAAATGATTATGTATAGGGGGTTATTGAATGAGTGGCATAAAGAAACATATTTTATCACAGAGTTATTATGATGATACGGCATCACAGTCGTTGGTGAATATCCTTGAGAACCAAGTACCGCATTTAGAAAAAGCAGTCGTATATTATCAATTCCCAATGCTGAGTGAATTGGACGAAGACCTAATGTTTCCAAGTTTAATGGTAATAAGTCCAAACCATGGGGTTTTTTTATTTAAGACTGATTCGATTAATAGAGAACGAGATAATGAATTGGAGGGACTTAGCGAAGACCTCATTAGGATAGAAGAGTTAATATTTGCGAAGCTTATTAAAAGTCAAAATAAAAAGCTGAAGCATGGTAGAAGGGATTTATCATTTAATTTAAGTTCTGCATTATTCTTACCTAACTATACAGATGAAACAGAGGATTCTGAGGTGGAAATAATTAAAACACCACAGGAGTTGATTTCTTTTTTTAGTGGGAATGAGCAGGTGTTGGAAGAAGAAGTTATTGAAGAGATTTTTGCCATATTAGATAGTTCTTCAGCAATTATTAAACCTAAAGAAAGAAAGGTTACAAAAGAAGATAATACTTCAAAAGCGTATATATTAAAAAAGTTAGAGGAAGATATTGCTGTATTCGACAATCAGCAAAAGTATGCAGCACTTTCTCAATTGGAAGGTCCGCAACGTATTCGTGGACTTGCAGGTTCAGGTAAAACTATTATATTGTGTATGAAAGCGGCGATATTACACCTCAGATACCCGGAGAAAAAAATACTTTATACTTTTATGACGAAGAGTTTGAGCGATTATATTGAATTGCTTATCACTCGTTTTTACAAAGTATTAGGAGATGGACAATTACCGGATTTTAAAAATAGTATCCTGATTATGCATGCTTGGGGAGGACAGAGAATTAGGGGGGTATATTACGATACTTGCAGAAGAAATAATGTCTCCCCTGTCACTTTCAAAAATGCAGCTGCTGCTGCAGGGAGTAAAAATGCATTTGACTATATATGTAAGAATCTATTGGAACAAACAAGTGGTAACTTGGAAGAAGTATATGACTACGTACTAATAGATGAAGCACAAGATTTCAAGGCTTCATTTTACCAAATATGTAGGGCGATAGTGAAGAATGATTGCATAGTCTGGGGGTATGATGACCTTCAAAATATTTTCGATGTTACGTTACAGAATACAATGACTACATTTAAAAATGATTATGGTGCTGAGGGGATAGATTTAGTTTCCTTACAGAGAAGGTATCCGGACATGGATAATGATATAGTTTTGCCAAGAAGCTACAGGAATCCTAAAGAAATTCTTGTAACTGCACATGCATTAGGATTTGGTATCTATAACGATATACTCATACAGTCATTAGAAAACAACGAGCACTGGGAAGACCTCGGTTATGAAGTTATAGAGGGAGAGATAGTTCCTGATACGTATGTTGAAATAGAAAGACCGCTAAATAACAGTCCGTTATCCATATCAGCGTATTGTGAGCCCGCTGATATAATTAAAGTATTTTCTGCAGAAAGTTTTGATAAGGAAATTGGATGGGTTACGGATTCGATTGAGAAGGCAATTAATGAAGAAGGCTTAAGAGCAGACGATATTATTGTTATTTCAATTGACGATAAATATTGTAAATCCTATTTCAAAAGTATAAGTGAACTATTGTATGAAAAAGGGATATTTACAAATAATTTATCCCTAGGTTTTAATGAACAAGGATTCATAGAGGATGAGAAAGTAACCTTAACAACTGTTTACAAAGCTAAAGGGCATGAAGCTGCAATGGTTTTTGTCGTTGGTTGTGATGTCTTTGAACACTCGAAAAATGAAAGAAGTATGCGTAATAAAATATTCACAGCTTTCACTCGGGCTAAAGCATGGCTTAGAGTTAGCGGAATAAGTATTAATAATCATTCTATTGTAGCTGAAATTGGGAAGGTAATTGAAAATGATTTCAAGCTCAAGTTCACTCACAAAGAATCTCATGTAATACAGAGGGACTTAGATGATGAACATATTAAAAAAGCGAATCTAAGGGATACAATGCAAAGAACTTATACTGAATTACTGTCGGATGGATATTCGATGGATGAAATTGAAATTGAGATGAAAAAGATGTTCAGGAGTGGAAGTGATGAATCTTGAATGTAGCAGTAATTAATGATTCGCTCAGGGTTGCAAAGAAAATACTCAAAGAAGTTGAACTTTATGCTGACTACAATAAAACAAGAGAGCAGACACTTACGAGTGATAAATTCTCTGAGGAGTTTTTTCGGATTTCTCAAAAAGATGATTACGAAGAAATATACAGAGTAGCGATGAAGAATATGGACTTCGATTATGTCTTGCTGGACGATTCAATTTTTCAATTCTCATGTAGGCTAGTGGATGGGAGAGTAGAAAGAGGCACTATTCGTTATGCCTTTTATGAAAGTCCAAGGAAAATAATTACTTACGAAGAGTTTTTATTACAAAATGACCTATTCATTGATGAAGATGATGGAGCATTTATTGATTATTACGAACAAGAGAAGTCGGAGGCAGCATTGAAAAATACAGTAACGCCTATAAGATATGATTACGATTATGGGCTTTTCCAACCGATTCATCATCCGATTTCTCATATGCATATTGGACATAATAATCAAGTCAGGATACCCATTAATAAAATTATTTCTCCTGCCAAATTTGTAGTTTTTGTTTTAAGGAATGTATATCCTAAGTTGTGGAAGGAAGCGTTTTATAGAGAACAGTTTAAAAGCTTATGTTTAGCAGCGAAAAATTCCTGTAGTGATTTGGATTTTAATCACTTTAATGAAGAGGAAAAGAGACTACTATTTTTGTCTTAGTGTCAATTGGGTTTGCTTTATCCGTTCGTATCAACTTATCCGTCACTAGATGTTCAATACTCTATAATAAATGGCTCATATGATAATTTGTAAAAGCACCTTCCCTTTATGGTATAGGGAGAGTGCTTTCGCATAATTTCCAGTAAAACAATATATTCGGACTTTAATATCCTTGCATTATTAGCCACTACTGTACAACCACTCGTCGGCTCCAACTTATCCTCGTACTACAGTCCAAGCTCAATCTCTCCTTCACCGCATCCAGTAATACTGATTAATTACTATATAGACCTATCCAATTCTGATACCCTATTGATTGACATACTATGCAATAGAAGTGGAGGGAAAACGAATGAACAAGACAATAAGAAACTATACTCCCAAGGTAAATGACATCAAGGAAATGTTTGAGGTATCCTGTAACTTCTCAAAACCGCTTGAAGTTGTCAGGGAAGCTATTTCTAATGCCTATGATGCAGGAGCAACTAATTTACACATCACCGCCTTTAGGAATGAAGCAGGAAAGCTCGTTCTGAAGTTTATCGATGATGGCTTCGGTATGGGTTTGGAAACGCTTATAAGGAACTTCTGGGGATTAGGGTACAGTGATAAAGGAGAAGGCTCAACAGAAACCATTGGTTATAAGAGCCACGGTACAATGATTTATCTACGTTCTGAACAAATTATCATGGATACATACCATACAACTGGTTCCTATCGCTCGCAGGCAAGCCATCCGCTATCAGAGCTGTCTCAAGGCAATATGTTCGAATTCTCTGCCGAAGAGCTGGAAAACCCTTCGGGGAAAAGGGGGACGGAAATCACTTTGATTGGTTTCAACCAAAACGTTTCCGAGGATTTCTCCCATGACAAAATGAAAGACTATATTTACTGGTTCACAAAGACAGGGACATTTGAGAAAGAGCTTGGCTATCAGCCGCGGAACTTTACCGTTTATCTTAAAGGGATTCGCGATGAAGTGCCAGCCATGCCTACCCTATTTGAGATGGAGTATGAGGCTTGCCCAATCGGTCATCATTTTCCAGAACCGACTCCTTACTTAATGGAAGTAGTCAGAGAGAAACGGTTGAATTTCTTCAAGCATGCGGTTCAAAAATGGACAGGGAAAAGAACAGTTAGTATCCATGATGAAGAACAGAATGAAATAGAGGTGGAGTACGAGTATGTGATTTACTTCGAAGGGGATGAGGTCAAGAAAGCCTACAACCCTTGTATCAAGCGGAATGGGAAGAACAGGAGCGCTTATACTTATCGTGTTGCGGATAGATATGGTGTTTACCTTTCTAAAGACTACATCCCACTTCAGAACGTCAATGAGTGGCTACCACGGGTCGGGGAAGGGGGACCTTCAGCTAGCCAGGTACTTCATGGTTTTATCAATTGCCAAGCCATCCAACTAACCTCTGACAGGAGTTCAATGGCTTCCACTACCCCTTTGCTCGCTAACGAGCTGCGCAAATCGATATATCTATTGTTTAAAGAAATAGATAGGGACCTGAAAAACGGCATTTATGCAATCAAAAAAAATCTCACCGAGATACTTAAGGAAATGGATAAAGAGAAGAATAAAAAGGGAAAGAACAAAGAAACAGAGCCTACACAAGGTGCTCCGAGCAATGAAGGAACAGGCAAAGGAGATAGTGAACGTTTTTCCACGAGTGGAATTCAAAATGGTCCAGAAGAGCCGGCAAATGGTGAAAATAGAGGGGGAGCTCAAGGCGGAGGAAGCAGCCAACCAGGCGTGAATAAACAGCCTGGACCCGGCGGTTATCGGCAACCTTATTACCAGCAAGATATTGATGCGATGTCTACTTATGTACAAGGGATTTTGGAACTCACCAGGCGGTTTGAAGCTCGCTTTGGACATCTCACCGACCAGGCGTACTTGGACAGCATGAATAAGAAGGATAAGGAACTGTATAATAATTTTTATGCTGCAATACGACGCGTCAGCAATAAGATGTTATAAAGAATGAGAATGAAGAAAAACCACCCGTTTTGGGTGGTTTACATTGATAACGTTGCTGTCGGAGGCACTTATTTTCAGCGTATCAACGGAATTTGTCTTACCAAAGTTATTCGCATGTGCACTCATCATGATTCACCTTAATATCACGAATTATCTCCCCGTTTTCGCACTCAAGTATGCCATGAAAGTCCATAGCATAATATATAAAATCTAGGCTGAAATATAATTCTGGGTACATTTTAGAAGCTTCAACGATGAAACCGTGGCAAGCACATCCAATAGTAGCAAAGTCCACGATTATGGCGCAATCTTCAACTCGAATTAGATTAATTAATCCGAAGTCTTTAAAGGTTCCATAGTTTTGTATTCTCCAATTGCCCTCTGTAATATTCATTAGTTCTAGTTCTTGTTGTGAAGGAACAGGCAAAACATTAGTAAAATTTATTAAATCTTCTCCTATAAATAGTAGCGAAGCGAGTTCTTTTATAGTTTGTTGTTTTCCTTTAATGATAAGATATTGACAGGTGATATTTGGCATTTTCGTTTCCTCCAATAATATTATTAATTGTTATGTATGTATGTATGTATGTATGTATGTATGTCATCAAAATAAGACGAGTTCTTTGATGGAGTCTAAATCGTTGTAAAATCTCTCGACATCGCCCCTTTCTAGCTCCATCCCTACATAATACATTGCCCAGTTGTATGGTTCTCAACACCACCGTGAAACGATGACTCTCCTCGCCACAATAAGTGCATGTCTCATAGTCTGGATTTGTATTTTTACACAACTTTGTATTCTTCATTGCCTTGTAAATAATTGATTTCCATTGTTGTTTTCTCCTCTTTGTTTTGTAGATGTTTGCATACTGGAATTATCCATTAAAAGCTGTGTGAAAACGCTTGTCAACAGCGTTTAAAAAGGTATTGTAATCGGATGTAGTGCCTTCTATAAGTAAATACTTTTTATCCAATAAAATTTGATACGCCTTTAGTTCGTCTCCGCATCGTTCCACAACAAAACTCCTCTCGATGATTTGGTGTTCCTCATGGATATCAAGAAATATCCCGATGACACTATCATCATATTCTTCGTTTATATTGATACCTTTTAAGAGCTTAGCCCAGTGTACTGATTTATCATGATGCCCGTTTGCATTATGGCAATCAGCACGGTAAATGGATTTCCTCTCCCTAAATGCATATAATTCTTGTCGCTTTAGCGCATTTCTTCTGTTCTTCTCTATTGAGAGCCCTTCTTTTACAAAATCTATTTGCCCGTCTGTCATCCGGGGCAGTACTTTGGACAGGCTACATAATAGCTCTTTCACGTTAAGTGTCATGGATGTGTCCTCCTTGTTTGATATGCCCATACTGTAACAAATCAAAAATCGTTTGTTATCAAAACTTCGATTTATTTTTCCAAAAGGAAAATAAATTTCTATGAAGAAAACTTTTCTTGGATTTTCCGCAAAAAAGAGTTTTTATTTGATAAGATAACTGGTGGCTTACTTTCTGGGAAGTAAGAAAAGAGGAAAGCAAGAAGGACAGGGAGTTGTAAGAAGGGGGAAAACCAGCGCGGTCGTAAAGGCTTTTCTGGGCTATTCGTTAACAGTCTTCTTGCTCAAGAATAGCCATATTGGTTGTGGAAATTGTATCATCAAGTTGGAGGGAGCAGTAGATGCAAATGATTATGTCTCCTTATACAAAGTCCGACAATGTATATACATAATAAAGATGATGTCTAATCTAATGTATTTATTTTCATTTCACAAGGGGAAATTTGAAGTGGAACAGGGAATTGAAGGACATGTAATTGGGGAAATATATGGAGATTATCTACGGGTATGTCTGGAGTAAGAAATGAATAAATGAATGTGTGAAGATTTGTCAGAATGACCTAGTGGAGACTTCTTTTTAAATGAAATGTGGTAGAGTAAGTAAGACTTAGTGTGGGAACACCCAGTCAGCACAACATTCATATCGAATGTTGTGCTCTTGACCGGTTAGAAGAATGTTTAACTCAAAGAGTAATCACCCTGTAAACTTAGTCGGTAGCGAAGGGGGATTACTTTTTTTTTGCGAGCGTAGCATTGGCTGTTGGCACGGGTTAAGAAAAAAATCCGGATGGGGAAAGTTTATTTATGGTACGGAAAAACGATTAAACTACACTTCATCGTCCAATGCTACAGCGGCTACTGCTGTGGCAGCGAGGATTGCTCTTTACACCAATAGAAAAAAGGTAACCCTCCTCCGCTAACTGACAAGTAAGCAGGATGGTTACCTTTTTTGCGCCTATGTTTACAACAGGTCAACCACTCTTTCAGCGGTATGTACGTTGCATCGACCGAACGCTCCCACGCACTTGGTCTTTTCAGTACATGTGTATATATTATCACATTTATACGGAACACATACATAATTGATTGGTAAGGTGTTGTTTCTATTTCAACTAACTGGATAGTAAGTTTCCAAGATAATTAAATTTTTTTGAACATGATATTCCTTGTATATACATGATATATATATTGGCATTACACATTCTATACAATGTATAGGATGAAATATAAAGCCTTGCTTTAAGTTAATTCTAACGATATAACCTAGCGTCTATTTTCGTTACATCTAGAAACTAGCTTTTGATAGGGCACGAAAATCATTAAAGCAAGTCTGCCATTTCTCCTTCATATCTAAAATGCTCTTTGAGAGGCAATATTGTGCAAACTGTTATTCAATACTTTATATGGAAAAAGGATATCAAAGAAAGATTAGGAAAGTATGATTATTAAGAACGATAAAACTTGAATTGTAGCGAAGCGCTCCTCCATTTGTCCGATAGGCGGACCTGTTGTTGTAATAAGACGTTAACCATTTCCGATGAGCATCCCGTCTGCTCCGGCTTCGCCCTACCCGCGTTGCGTAACCCGTTAGATGGGTGTTTTTCTATTTCCAGATTTTAATCCCGTCCCAGTCGCATTAGCGAGGTGGAGTGTTGTGTATCAATAGTAAGATGTTCTGTAAAGCTGGACCTGGAGGAACTGCTAGTGGTGTTTCACTACGGCAGCACAACATTAACAAGCGAGCCGATATCAAGAACGCCCGTTATCTATCCTTTTCGTAAGGGGTAGATATGTGCTTCACCTCCATCATGGACCTCATTATAGTAAGTTCTTTCTCTATTACATGAACTAGAATCTTTTGAGCTATAGTTGTTAAATGAAACATGAGCAACAGTTATGAAAACGATAAAATACAACTACCTCTATAGAAAGCATTCTCTACGCCCCGTAAAACCACTACTTTAATAAAAATCCTTCCGAACTACAATCCTGCCAATATAAAAGCTTGAAATAAAAAAGGATATCCATTTCTTCCTTACAAACAATAGATATGCTTAAATCTAACTTTCTGGGGGAATCTACAATGACCGATACAAAAGCAAATGAAAGAACAATAGAAGTACCACGTATATCGATTAAATGGATTTATGTCGGTCCATTGTCTGGTAAAGGGGGGGACATTCGTTCCCACTCGATTAATGAGGAGACAGTAAAGGAAGAAATGATGGAACGAGGAAAACTTGGTCAATTTAATATTCGCAGAAGTGAAATTTCTAGTTTACCCAGTTCTGAAAAAAGGCGGAACGAAATCGAAGAAATAAGAAAGAGTAATCCGTTACTCGGCAGGGAGATGTCAGAGGAATTGCAGGAAGATATAAAAAAAGAGGCAATCGAATTTGTAGAAGTGATGTTCCAACGCTTTACGTCCGAGTCATTTTATGTAATTTTAGAAAGCGGCGGCAGCGTGGATGATTTATACGAAGATGCCAAGAAGAAGCTTTCATGAGAAAAAGGTCCCTACAAAAGGACCTTTATTTTTGATTTTACTGACATACCTAGGGATATCATAAGGGCTTCTTCGATATCGTTCATTTTTTCCGCTTTTACAAGACCAATCATTCTTACTACCGAATATGTATTGATGACCCGTATCTGTTCACATTGTAGTATAGAATCATTAAGAAGAAAGCCAGATTCTAAATCTGTTTGGGTTAATAAAACATGTATAGGCAGATTTGAACGTGTCCTTGTCGATAAAGGAACAACAATTGTTGTTGAGGAAAACTGATTCCCTACATTGTTTTGAATAACGACACCTGGACGTAACCCGGATTGGATACTTCCTTGCCATTCCTTTCCAAAATCAATCAAATAAATCTCGCCGCGTTGAATTGTATTTTCCACTTTAATCATCCTTTTGCTTTTTAACGTTATATCACGAACTAGCAAAAAGTGTGAAAAAAATTGTAATCCCCAAGTATTAACACTAATTTAGTTTGGCTCTTTCTCATTCCGTTTTGATTTCGAAATATTGTTTATCTGCAAAAAGAAGGAGCTAAAACCATTGTGGTTTATAGCTCTATTTGATGTGCTTTTTGATTGTTTTTACCTCTGGACGGTGCCTGTTATACCAAGAATTTTGGTTATCATTTTCAGAATCATCTTCCGGGTTTAATGGGCTTCTCACGTTGAAATGAAGAAAAATGGACATCGAAATTCCCGATTCTTTTTGTGGTTATTTTAGTTGAAATAACCGGAGTAGAATCAACTTCTCCTAATTGTTGTATCACTGGTTTCTTTTTCATCTTCAGCCTCCATTTTTAACAAAATAAAATTCAAGGCTAATAACCCGAGAAATTAGATAGGAAGGAAGAAGTATCTCATATCGCACAGGTTTGGGCTTTTATTAACTGACTCCTCAACATCATCGAAAATATCCTCTTTAATCATTTGAAAAACTGTATCGACCTCTAAATTGTTCAAAAGGTCCTTTGTAATTTGGAGGTTTAGTTGTGTTTTTAAGTCCAAAATATCAAATCCCCAGATGTCCTTCATTCTAATTGTAAAGTGTTTAAACTCACAGTGCTTCGCCATAAATTCAATTTTTATTGGAATCAGAAAACCTTCGTAACTCACATATTCACCGTTTACTTTGACGAAAAATTCACCCGAGAATGATAAGTGTTCGCCGGGAAATGAATGCCCCTTTCGGTAAAAAAACTCGACTTGTTTTGTGATGGTTACCATTATGTTCCTCCTCGCATTATCTTTATTATATTCACTTTAACAGGAACATACGTTCTGAGGAAGTGATAACACTCGTTTCAAATTATAAAAAAGGGTTCTGATAAAAGTCCTGCAAATAATATATGCTGACAAACTTACAAAGTAGCTAGCAAGATTATTAGTATGGGAGAGAGAAAAATGATTGTAATATTAAATGCTTTATATAAGGGCGGAATCGGCAAGACGACGCAAAATGTAATATTGACAAACCAGCTCGCAGAACGTGGTTACCGAGTTCTGTTTATTGATTTTGACCCACAGATGTCCGGAACACGTTATCTTTCGAAGAAAAGTACGGAAGACGCCCTGTTTCAACAAAAAAATATCTTTGAAGCGGTCAAAATGGATGACTTGGAAGCCAATATATTGAATTTAAAAGAAAATATCGATTACGTGGCAGGAAACGAATTCATAAATTTATTTGAAAGTACTTTGGAGGGAAAGGATATTTCGGTGGACAAGCGGCATTTGTATTTTAAGTCATTACTATATCCTATCTATAAAAAAGGGCTATATGATTTCGTAATCATGGACATGTCACCGACAAAATCGGCGATGAACATCGCAGTTATGACAACCGCAACGCATCACATCGTTAACACTCAATCCGAAGTACTATCCATCGAAATGATACAGAAATATATAGATGACATCATTGAGCTTCAAACACGTCACGATGTTCAAAGTGAAATTTTAGGCATCTCATTAGGGATGAGGGACCGAACAAAATTGAGCCGACATGCGGTTACACTGGTTCAACAGTATTTTGGTGAATTGGTTTTCAAAACTATTACCAAAAGAAAAAGTAGAATTTCAGAGTATGCTGCAACGGGGTATCCTGAAAAGAATAATCGAGGACTTTATAATGTAAGGGATAGCGAGGCATTAGCACAGCATCGATTGCTGACGGACGAAATCTTAACACGGCTTCAACTCCCGATTGCAAAACGGAGGTGGACGAAGTGAAAGAGTTTAATATGTATGTGGGTCATACCACGAGGTCAACCAATACTCCCGTCTTGGACAAACAGAAACCTAGTTTCATCCCAAATATGGATGACCTGAGAAAAACAAAGACGTCAAAAACACCGAAGAAAAAAGTGAATACAAAAGTACCAAAGCAGGTTCTCACCGCCTTTTTAATGTATTGTGTACAGGAAAATCAATTTAGAAAAGAGGCATTTTCGGAGATGCTGCGGCAGTTTTTAAAGCGCTCTTCACGGCAGCAATTCTATAAAATCAAAACATTATACGGTGAACCCATAAACTTCGAAGAATTGGAAGAGGCAAACTTTGAATTCGACCTGGACCAGTTCCTTGAAATTCAGGAGTTAAAGGTCGTGAATCGACTAACATACATCGATATCTACACACAGGTTATCGTTCATTTTCTAGATAATAAATTTGCGGATGAAAAACAGAGTATATAATGGGAGGAACTCAATTGAAAACGCCCAATATTGGTTTATAAAATAAGAAATCCAGGGTACGATTATCCCTGGATTTTCGTTGTTTTTAATGTGCTTTGCTGTTCGAAAAGCTGTTGTGTGATGACTTCACGAAGATATCGTTCATACTGACTTATTTCTTTTAAATAATTATCACGGTTATTGATTTTTGAAATACGTTCTATTTCGGATTTATAGGGTTCTTGAAGCTCCAATGACTTCATCATATCTTGTTTTAATTCAAACTTCCTAACTTTATCTTCGTATGACAGCCTCAATGATTCCTGCATTTCAAGTGGTAATCTCTTCAACATCTGCTGCACCGTTTTACTATTGTAATTTCCAATGTATACCCAACGGAATCGTTGATTTTTCCGTTTTGTTCGTAAGTACTGTGGTCTATATGACCACGAGTAAAGATAGTTTTTTCCTTTAATGTTCTTGATACAGTATTTCTCGGACCGTCTTTTCTGAGTCATCACCATATCCCTCCAAATTTTTAATATTGTAAGGGAGATAAGGAGAAAATGTTGGGAAAAGTGAGGAATGTTTAAAAAGGGATGTTTTTGCGGTAATTTGGTCCAAATACAGGATAAGGATGATTTTTAGGAGATTAATCTTAAGAATTGAATGATATTTGTTGATATACATGTACGAATTGATTGTTTGCAGTATTTAATTCAATAAACAGTTCTTCGGTGGTGATATATTCTGGGTTGATTAAAGACAGTTAGAATGAAAAGTTTATGTGTTTGGAAATGTAGATGGGACAACGGCTTTCACGTCTTAAGTAGGGAATTCATTTTGACGATTTGTAGTGTGAATCTATATAGTCATTCGTATAAATGATTGGATGAAAGGAGTGATATAGATGATTGTGAAAAATGGACCCGGTGTGTTCTCTATAATTGATTACAACACCATGCGATTCTTTTTTGGATATTCTTCTGAAAACATGATAGACGTGGTAAGGAGAAACTTTTGGGAAGTTGAAAATCAGCAGCATAGAAGCAATGAGTTGAATCAAGCCTATCTGCAATCACACGAGATTGGATATGATTCCTTGTTGGAATTTCCAAAGAGTACTTCGAAGGGGTTTATACGTGAAAAAAGAAATCAACTGGCGCGTGCCTTAGAAACTTATACGGATGAATATGGGTTTAACGCCTTTTCTTATTCATTAGTACCCAATAAAAGAGATGGGAATCGGGGAATATATGCGATTATTATCCATCAAAAAAGAAGTTACCGCCGAAAGTTTTACATAGGATTAACGGATGATATTAATAAACGCATGGAATCACATCAATATGATTTGAAACGTGGAAACCATCGGAATCAGCGATTACAGGATGACTTTAATAATGGTTTATTATTTACATATACACCTTTAGTCACTTTTACCGAACATGAAATGACATATGACCAATTAAAAGACCTTGAAGTACAATTTATTTATATCTTCCGAACGTATTTACCCAAATACGGATATAACATAAATGCCAACGGGGTTTTCTTCCACCAACATCAATAGTTGGTTAGCCGGTGAAATAGGTTTAGTCCGAAAAAGGCAAAAGTACAGCTCACACTGGAACCGCTCCATATTTTCTTACTTCTTTCACTTGAATTTTATAAGTGGTAAAATTAACTTTAGTAAGATGAAAATATAGGAGGTATATAAATGACAATCAAACCAGGTCCATTGGAGAAATTATTAACTTTAGAAGAGTTAGAGCTTCTATATAACGCAACCAAAAAAAGAATTGAAGCAATACAAAGTGGAACAGAAGAACATGTAATTGATTGGTTCTATTTCGCACAAAAAAATATATTAGCTAAGGTAGCTTCTACTCCCTCACTTTCAAATAGTTTAAATAATATTTTAAACTTAGTAACAGTAGGCAAGTTTCAAATATTCCTAGATTTAAATTTTAAAAGCGGATTAAGAGTAGGACACACCACTTTACCTGGTCAATTAGATATAGGTAAAGACTTTATGCATTATAAAAAAAGATAAAGAACATATTTGAACGTGTCCTCTTATTGCGTAGAAGAGATTGTGTAGGAGTCTACTTACAATAACTGGTGCGTTAGCTGAAGATAAATACCGAAAAAAGTCCGTAAATGAACTGTACCCAAATTGTTAAATGGTGTCTAACAATTGGAGTGGAGTTCATAACAGGGTCCTTTATTTTTCCGTGAAAAACATGAATACTTTTTTAAAAACATCTTGTCTCCGTAAGATGTTTTTTTAAACCGTAGTCAAGACTGTAGTCAAATATTCTTAAGGTAGGCGAAAAAGCCCTATAAACATTGGTATTATAGTATTCTTAGGAAGAGGGGGTTCGACTCCCGCCGCTTCCATATTAGAAATTCATAGGATTTCATATGGCGTGTGACTTTAAGTATATTTTTGCCGTTCTGGCAAGGATATACTTAATTTTATTTTAGGCAAATAAATACTTAAAAGTATATAATACATCTTTAAAAAAATTTTATAACATACAAAAAGAAAGAGATAAAAACCACAATAGTTTTAACTCTTTCTTTTTGTCTTTTAGATGTTTTGTCAATAATGGGCAAATGAACTGATATTTGTAATCATCTAGGTTTAATCTGCTCCATATAACCTTTAATATCGTTTTCTGACATTTCCCCTGTAATAATTTTTACAATCTTGCCCTCCGGGTTAATAAGAAGAGTGGTTGGCAACGGTTTAACGTTATATGCTTGCATCACACTTTTCGTAGTATCGATTAAGGTGGGGAATGTCATTCCATATTGTTCTGCAAATGCCCGGACTTTCAAATCAGATTCAGCAATATTGACAGCTAATATTTGAACCCCTTGATCTTTATATACCTCATATTGACGCCCCATTGCAGGCATTTCCTTTTTACATGGAGCACACCAAGTTCCCCAAAAGTTTAAAAAGACTCCTTGTCCTTTATATTCTGATAACTGGTGTTTTTCCCCATCTAAATCAATTAGCGAAAAATCTGGAGCATAATCCCCAGTCTTTAAAACCTCATTTTTTTCTTTTGCCAAATTTGTGTATATTGTAAATGCAATGGCTGCTGCCAGAATTGACAATATAATTATGCGTGTAATAAAACGAATTCTTTTTTTGTTACTCATTGTTATATGCCCCTTTCGATATCCTTCAGGACACTAAGCGTACGCCTGGGATGTCTTCGTTATGATTATTGTATACTTCCATTACTATACCGAAGATTTATGAAGAAAGTATGCAGACACAAAGAAGTCATGAATTCAAGCGGAATCAATGATTTGACCCTCGTCTGCATATATTTTTCATAATTTTTTTCTATACTAATTACATGTGGAGAGGAGTACGTACTAGGATGAATAAGATTTCCAAAAAACTTGCTGCTTACTTTACTGTTTCCTTCCTCGTACTGGAAACAGTATTGATGATGTATTTACACCAAAATATCATTCATTCAAGGGTGGATGAGGAATATTCCCGATTATTAATGAGTGGTTCGAATCACAGAAATGTTCTAAAAGATCATTATTCAGATGAGACAATTACTCACATTGTTCTGATGGAAGCAGAAGGGAATAGTGGGGTTATTATTACTGGAAAGAACGGTGAGGTCATTCGTAGTTCGGATGAAGAATTAGAAAACCTGATGCCATCCCTGTCTTTCCTGCAAAATTCCACTATTCAAAATGACCGAGTTGTTATTCCAGATTGGGAAGATGCGCCTTATATAGTAAGCGCCCATCCATACAAGTTAGACGAGAATAGATCGGGATATGTTTTGATGTTCCAAAGTAGTGAACCAATTGAACGGTTGGTGAAGAAACTGAACTTTCACTTCGGTTTGGCAGGGGGAACCATTACCATTATCCTTTTTGTCATCTATACAATTTTATCTAAATTTCTTACTCGACCATTGATTCGTATGAAAGAAGCGACAGAGAAATTAAGCGAAGGAAAATTCAATGTAAGCCTTCCGGCTGGAGGCAATGATGAACTTGGCGAATTGTCGGTTGCAATTCGGAAATTGGCAACCGATCTGGAGAGGATGAAAAAGGAGAGAAATGAATTTCTTGCTTCCATCTCCCATGAACTAAGTACTCCACTAACTTATTTAATAGGGTATTTAAAAGTGGCGATGAGACCTGAACTGACCGAAGAGGAAAGAAATCATTATCTAATGATTATCGCGGACGAATCCAATCGGATGAAAGATCTCGTGAAAAACTTGATGGATTTGGCGAAAATGGATGAAATGACGTTCACTGTTTCAAAGATGAATTTCTCAGCCCAACAATTTATTAAAGATGTTGCTCGACTTGTCATCCCTTCTTTTGACGTGAAAAATATGAAGCTTCATTTGATATGTAAAGAGGATTTTCAAGTAGATGCAGATCCACTGCGACTGGAGCAGATTGTACTGAATCTATTGGATAATGCGTTGAAATATTCAGAGGGAAATACAACGGTAAGGTTGGAGATTTCCAAAGAAAAAAAACGAACGATCATTTCTGTCGAGGATGAAGGAATTGGAATTCCAGCAGCGCAAATCGATATGATTTATGAGAAACTTTTTAGAGTTGAAAAGTCCCGTTCCAGAACCTTAGGCGGATCTGGTCTTGGACTCGCAATTGTAAAGGAATTGGTTGAAGCGCATGGAGGAACGATAGAAGTTAAAAGTGAGTCGGGAAAAGGGAGCCTATTTACCGTAAGGATATAAATCAGTCAGGAGTTGAAAAAAATGCGAACGATTTTGCTTATAGACGATGAACATAGAATGCTCGATTTGCTGGAGCTGTTTTTGGAGCCTCATGGGTTCAAATGTATAAAAGTGGATAACGGAAAAAAAGGGCTGGAAATAGTAGAGAAAGAAAAAGTTAGTCTTGTTTTATTAGATGTGATGATGCCTGATATGGATGGTTGGGAGGTGTGTAAGAAAATACACGAACTATCGGCAGTTCCGGTGATTATGCTAACTGCGAGGTCGGATAAGTCGGACCTTGTAAAAGGACTTGAATTTGGTGCGGATGATTATATCACGAAACCTTTTGATGAGAGGGAACTTGTGGCAAGAGTGAACGCATTGCTACGTCGCACTACAAATGATGAAGTAGATAATAGCAATGTCGTATATGGCGACTTCATATTGAATCGAGATTCCTATTCGTTACATTACAAAAACGTAGAAGTGCAACTTACTTTGAAAGAATTTTATATTATTAAGACGTTAATTACTCATCCGAAAAGGACATTTACACGGGAACAGCTATTGCATACAGCATGGGACTATAACACATTCACAGATATCCGAACAGTGGACTCACATATCCGTAATTTAAGGGAAAAATTGAAAGCGGCTGGATTCCCGCTTAATGATTTCCTATTAACTGTGTGGGGAATCGGATACAAGTGGAACTAAAGGAAAGGAGTTTACTTGCATGTTAACAGATTTGAATTTAATGCTCGCATTTGGGGCCGGTTTTCTCAATTTCGTTTCTCCATGCACATTGCCGTTATACCCTGCCTTCATTTCGTATATAACAGGAATGTCACTCGATGAATTGAAATCCGACAAAGCGAGGTTTAGGAAAAGTGGAATATTACATACAATCTTTTTCCTGATTGGTTTTTCAATCATTTTCATATTTCTTGGATTTAGTTCTTCCTTCGTGGGAACTTTCTTTATTCAATACCAAGATCTTCTTCGCCAGATTGGTGCCATTTTCATCTTTATCTTTGGTTTGATGATTATCGGTCTTTTTAACCCAGAATTTCTAATGAAAGAGAAAAAACTGCAATTTAAAAATCGTCCGGCAGGCTATTTAGGTACGTTTCTTATCGGACTAGCTTTCGCGGCGGGGTGGACACCATGTACCGGGCCGATTACAGGAGCCGTTTTCATGCTTGCTTCCCAAAATCCGGGTTCTGGCGTTTGGTATATGCTTGCTTACGTTCTTGGATTTGCAATTCCATTTTTCCTACTTTCAATTTTCATTACCCGTGTTAAATGGATTCAAAAATATAACCGGACAATTACGAAAGTCGGCGGCTATCTGATGATTGGACTTGGAGTTCTACTTTTCTTTGATGGGTTGACGTACATTATTATTTGGCTCAGTCCATATTTTGGAGGATTCATGGGGTTTTAATACTAATAGGCTAAAGATAATATTAGTTGATTATTGGTTCAGTAGGGAAGTTAGGCTAATTTGTATATCGGATAGATAATATAAAAATTATTAAGGAGCACATGATAAATGAGTAAAATCAATTGCCAATGTGGTCATGAAAACCCGTTTGGCACGGTTCTTTGTGAGCAATGTGGACGACCTCAGACGGAAGAGGCGAAGAAAAGCGAACTTATCGATATGCGGTACGAAGGATCGGCCAGACGATCACAAACATATAAGCGATCAATTGTTGATAAGATATGGAATTTCTTTTCGAGTGTGAAGGTAGGCATTAATATCATAGTCGCGGTCCTTGCGACATCTGTAATTGGAACAATTTTTCCGCAAAAGCTATTTGTTCCGGCAGTTACTGAGGCGGATATCTTGGCATATTACGAGAAGTATTATGGTTTTGCAGGAACCCTCTATTACAAGCTTGGATTTTATGATATGTACAATAGCTGGTGGTTCATAACACTGATTGGAATGCTTGGTACATCCATTATCATTGCTAGTATTGATCGGGTCGTTCCGCTTTATAAATCGTTGAAAAAACAACGCATAAAACGACATACGTCATTTTTAAAGAAGCAAAGAATCTATGCTAAAGGACAGGTAACTAACTCAAATAGTTCGCTTGCTAAAGCGGAAGAGAAGCTTAAAGAGCTCCGTTACAATGTGAAGACAGAAGAGGGGGCACTACTTGCGGAGAAAGGTCGCTTTTCGAGATGGGGTCCTTACGTTAATCATACGGGACTAATCATTTTCTTGTTTGGCGTTCTATTACGGGGCCTTCCCGGTTTTTACGTCGATGAATCGATTTGGCTTCGAGAGGGAGAGACGCGTGCCATCCCAGGTGCCCCAGGCTATTATTTGAAAAACAATGAATTCCATATTGAAACTTACTCGAAAGAAGACGATGCGGCATTCGGTCAGGCGATAGCCCGTGTTGGAACGATCGTTAAAAATTATCAATCAGATGTGACCCTATATAAAGACGCGGAAGGCGGTCTTCCAGGTCAGTCAGAGCAGATGGAATTTGTGAAAGACTATTCAATTATCGTCAATAAGCCGCTAAACTTTGATGGATTCAATGTTTTCCAAATGGACTATCGTCTCGATGAATTAAAATCGATGACATTCCATTTGACTGAAAAGGCGACGAATAAGTCATTTGGCGAATTTACGGTTGATTTAAACAATCCTGAGCGTTTGTATGAACTGAACGAAGGTACGATTGTAGAACTAAAAGATTACTATCCAGATTATGATGGGGTGGAAAACGGAGAACCGATTACTAAATCACCGATTCCGAACAATCCAGCATTCATTTTTAAAATGGTGACCCCGGCCAAACCGGACGGAGAAATGAGTTTTGTCGCTATTCAGCAGACGTTGGAGACGGAAGTGAATGACTACAAAGTGAATTTCGTCAGTGCTGAAACACGGGATATTACCGGACTTGTCGTGCGGAAGGACAAAACGTTGTATATCTTGCTTGTAGGTGGCATTATCTTCATGATTGGGGTTGCACAAGGATCTTATTGGAACCATCGGAGGATATGGATTCAAAAAGGCGAAGGAAATGACCTATTCCTCGCGGGTCATACAAATAAAAATTGGTTCGGCTTAAAAAAGGAGCTTGATAAAGTGAAAGATTTTGCGAACTTGCCACAATACGAGGATAGGCTAGACGTTGAAACTAGCACAGGCGAGATGAAAGGAGACACATTATAATGCAATTAGCATCTTTGAGTGCGAATTTATTGTTCGTCTCATTTGTTGCATATCTTGTTGCAACGCTGTTCTTTGGCGGAGCGGTGAAGGGTGCAAAATTACAAGAGGCATATGAAAATAATCGATGGGGAAAGATTGCGATTGTTATTACGATACTCGGATTTATTACTCATTTGGGTTATTTCATCACTCGATGGATTGCTTCATCTCATGTACCAGTAAGTAATATGTTTGAATTTATGACTGCATTTGCAATGATGATTATAGGAGCGTTCATCTTATTGTTTTTCCTTTACCGAACGCCATCACTTGGTTTGTTTGCGTTACCGCTTGCAGTTGTGATTATCGGATATGCGAGTATGTTCCCGAGAGAGCTTACGCCACTGATCCCGGCGCTGAAAAGCTATTGGCTGACGATTCACGTCATTACAGCGGCAATCGGAGAGGCTATCCTCGCGATCAGTGCGGTTGCAGGTCTTGTATTTCTATTGAAAAATATTGACTTGACGAAAAAATCGAAGCAGCGTTTTTGGTTAGAATCGGTTATGTTCACACTTATTCTTGTTGTTGGTTTCGTATTGTCTTCTTCTACATTTACGATTATGGGATATGAGGCGAAATTCACCTATATTAATAAAAATGAACAACGTGCCCAAATTATTTATAATTACCCACCACTATTTGGGATGAATGAGTATGAGTCGCTCACACCGGATAAGATGACACCACTTGCCGAAATGCCTGCAATCATCAATGCGAAGACGCTAACGACGTTTGTATGGTCAGTTGCAACAGGAGTTGTCCTCTACTTGTTACTAAGGCTTATTTTGCGCCGTCCCATTGCTGCACTGTTCCAGCCATTTGCAAAAAAGGCTAATTCTCAAGTTATGGACGAAATTGGTTATAGGTCTGTCGTAATTGGATTCCCAGTCTTTACACTTGGAGCGCTCATTTTCGCAATGATTTGGGCACATGAAGCATGGTCCAGATTTTGGGGATGGGACCCAAAGGAAGTATGGGCACTTATTACATGGTTATTCTATGCAGCATATCTTCACCTTCGGCTCTCTCGTGGTTGGGAAGGCGAGAAATCTGCATGGCTTGCAGTCATTGGTTTCGTCATCATCATGTTTAACTTAATTGCGGTTAACTTGATTATAGCGGGCTTGCATTCATACGCATGAGAAGATGCATCTCTGGTAAATCAAACAGGAAAGTAGAGATTAACATATGGTTAAACTACTTACAATAAATCCAGTGATATTTTCATATTGAGTGAGAATCTTCTCGAGTTCTAGAGTGAATGTGTATAAAAAAGGATGTGTCTCTATGTATAAAAACCAAGAAAAACGACTGATGTGGTTAGCGTTTATTATTGCCGGCATTATGACGTTGTCCATTCTGGGGCGGATTTTTGGAAGCTGAAGGAGGAAAACTAAATGGGGAATGAAGAATCAGTCTTTTTTTCACGTATATTAACAGAAACGACTTTATCTTTTCATATCATTTACGCAACCATAGGCGTTGGGGTTCCATTGATGATTATGATTGCACAATGGGTTGGTATTAAGAAGAATGACGAGCATTATATTTTATTGGCTCGGCGTTGGGCACGTGGCTTTGTTATTACGGTAGCGGTCGGTGTTGTTACAGGAACCGCTATCGGTTTGCAATTATCTTTGTTATGGCCAAATTTCATGGAGCTTGCCGGGAATGTGATTGCACTCCCTTTGTTCATGGAAACATTTGCATTCTTTTTTGAAGCTATTTTTCTTGGAATTTATTTATATACATGGGATCGGTTTGAGAACCAGAAAAAGCATTTACTGTTATTGATCCCAGTGGCGGTTGGGGCTTCTTTCTCAGCGGTGTTTATTACGATTGTCAATGCGTTTATGAACGCGCCGCAGGGGTTTGATATCGTGAATGGGGAGCTCATTAATATTAACCCGTTGCTAGCGATGTTTAACCCGGCGATGCCAACGAAAGTGGCGCATGTTGTAGTGACATCTTATATGACAGCGGCGTTTGTGTTGGCGTCGATTGCGGCATTCCGCTTGTTGAAGGGCTCAAATCATGAATACCATAAGAAAGCTCTTTATTTGACGATGAAGGTTGGTTTGATATTTGCGATTGCGGCGGCGATTATCGGCGATTTTTCAGGGAAATATTTAGCTGAATATCAGCCGGAGAAACTAGCAGCGGCTGAGTGGCATTTTGAAACGGAAGGGAAAGCACCGCTGATTCTTTATGGGGTGTTGGATGATGGAGAAGTGAAATATGCGATCAAAATACCTTTCGCCTTATCAATATTAGCTCATAATAATCCAACCGCAGAGGTCATTGGACTCGACCAATTTGCGGAAGAAGATATACCTCCATTGTACATCCATTATTTGTTCGACATCATGGTAACCATTGGTATTTGGATGACGGTGCTGTCTGGTATATTTTTGTTAGGCACAAGACTCCGTTGGAAGATGGTGAAAACGAAATGGTTCCGCTGGCTAATTGTGTTTGGAGGACCGCTTTCCATCGTAGCGATTGAAGCGGGTTGGTGGATGGCGGAAGTGGGTAGGCAACCATGGGTTTTGCGTGGCATCATGCGCACGCAGGACGCGGCTACAACGAGTGGCCAGGTCGATACGATGTTAGTGTTATTTGCATTGCTCTATCTCGTGCTAGGCGTTGGCAGTGTCGTTGTATTGCGACGGATGTTCCGAAATAATCCAGTTGAACGGGAAATTGAAGATCGCAATACGCAGAAAGGCGGCGATATGCTATGACGCTCGAAATACTTGGAATTACGGTTTTATGGACCTTTCTGTTTGGTTATATCTTAATCGGTGCGATTGACTTCGGAGCGGGTTTCTTCAATGCTTACAGCTTGCTGACGGGGAAAAGACGTATTTTAACAAAAATAATTCAGCGTTATTTATCGCCTGTTTGGGAAGTGACGAACGTCTTCCTTGTGTTCTTCTTTGTTGGGATTATCGGATTCTTTCCGAAAACGGCGTTTTATTACGGAACGACTTTGCTTGTGCCTGTTAGTATTGGTGTGATTTTGCTGGCGATTCGTGGCTCGTATTATGCTTTTGAAACGTACGGGGCACGCGGTCACAAAGGCTACTCGTTTATGTATGGCGTTGCGGGGCTTCTTATTCCAGCTTCGTTGTCCATCGTGTTGACGATTTCAGAAGGCGGCTTTGTTGAAATGGTGGATGGCAATCCAGTGCTCGATTATTGGGTGCTATTTACGAGCCCGTTAACGTGGGCGATTGTCGTGCTGAGTATTGTGGCGACACTCTATATATCCGCGGTGTTTTTAACTTGGTATGCCAATAAAGCCGGTGATGTCGAAGCGACGAAACTACTGCGCAAATATGCGCTCATTTGGGCATTGCCGACAATGATTACAGCAGGCGGCATCATCGTTGAATTGCGCAATCACAATCCGGAGCACTATAGCAATATCCAAAACTTCTGGGCAATGTTCTTAGTGTCGTTCTTGATGTTTGTCGGAACGGTTTGGTTGTTGTGGAAACGTCGGAAGTATGGTTTGGCATTTATATTGCTGATGGGGCAGTTTGCATTTGCCTTCTATGGCTATGGCGCATCCCATTATCCGTATTTGCTGTACCCATACTTGACGATTTACGATAGCTTCACGAATCCAGCGATGGCGATTTCGTTGATTGTTGTGTTCATCATGGGGCTTGTGCTACTCATACCATCGCTGTATTTACTCATGCGCTTGTTCTTGTTTGATAAGGATTATGTCCGTGGAAAAGGAAATTACCACACATAGGGGGAAAAGTTGATGACACATTTTTTGATGTTTTATGCACCGTTTATCGTTCTTATTGGTGGGCTTGTTGTGGCATTTGTTGTTGCCCCGATGGATGGGGTAGTGAGGAAGCAGATAGAGGAAGAAAAGTGATTGACAGAAAAAATCGTTTAGATTATGAATCTAGGCGATTTTTTCTGTTTTGAGAGTCAAAGATGCAAGATGAATTGCTAAAACATTGCACTAATTCTCCATAATTAATCCTTAGTTTTGTCATGCAAATGTATTGGAATTGTAAAATGATAGTCATAGTTATTATGCTAAAGTTATACAGGAAGTGATGAATAAAGATGACGAACAAAGAAAAAGTATTAAATAAAATAGTTGGGGTGGAAAATGAAAAAACGATTTATGCAAATACTAATGGCTGTGTTTCTGACGAGTACACTATCTTTTATATCGTCCAATAAAGTTAGTGCGGCAACTCCGGATGAGATTGCAACGTATGCAGAAAAGTTTTATGGTGCTCCTTATAAATTCGGTGGGACAACCCCATCCGGATTTGATTGTTCGGGATATATTAGATATGTTTTTAATAACTCTGACATAAGCCTTCCAAGAACATCAGTAGATCAGTTCAAAGTGGGAACTACAGTGAGTAAGGATGAGCTTGAACCAGGAGATCTTGTGTTTTTTGAGAACACATACAAAAAGGGTATCTCTCATACAGGAATTTATTTAGGAAATGATGAGTTCATATCTGCGAAAAGTCGCGGAGTCTTGAAAGCAAATCTAAAGACCGATTCTTATTGGGCGCCTAAGTATGCGGGAGCTAGGCGTGTATCGAATGTTGCTGTAGCTTTTGATTCTAAACCTGTGAAATCTATTGCTCAATGAATGAAAAGTTCAAAGTTCTATCATTGAGATGTCTTACATACAGATGCTTTTATTATTTTTAATGAAATACTAAAGCGTCATTGTGTTCCGGATAACTAATTTTATTAGCTTAAAGAGAAAGTATTTGATGTAGTACCCATGGCGTTGAAGGGATTGCATCTACAGAAACTGAACTTAAAGAATTAACTAGGAAATAATACAAAAAAGAGTCTATTTCAACCCCTTCAAGAGTTGGAATAGGCTCTCTTGTTTAGCGCTGCTATACATTATGCAGAGTCTATGCGTTAATTATGCCAACTTTATACACACCGTTCATATGCATATTTTTTCTTGTTGCTTAGGAAATTGAAAATTAAAAAATCTCGCACTGTGGATAAGTTTTGACATAGCGATTTCACGTCTAGACTCCGGGCATCTAAGCAGGCGCTTGCGCTTTTCTCAGATTTATTCACAATATAGACCTATTTCAGGGGTAGGTTTTCAAATTCAATTTGAAACTATGGGAGTCCTGTGTTTCATTTGCTAAAGTGAGAAGTATCAACTTATTTTGAGGAGGCTTTTTTGTGAGAGTGAAGAAATGGTTTGGACTCGTTGTGACTTCACTGCTTCTTGTATCTACCCTATATCCAGCGGGGGTTTTTGCGAAGGCAGATCGGACAATAGAAGACGAAAGTATATATGATTTACTAGTCGATCGTTATAACAATGGTGATGGGCTTAACGATTATAATGTAAATACACAGGATTTAAGTGCATTCAATGGTGGGGACTTCACCGGGATTGGCACACGATTAGAGCATATTGCTGGAATGGGCTTTACGGTCATTTCACTCGGTCCGGTGTTTTCGACAGAAACCTACGATGGCAGTAAGGTGCTTGATTATACGAAATTTGAGCCACAATTTGGAACGGACAAGGAATTCAGTAAGATGATCAAGGATGTCCACGAAAGGGATATTTCCGTTATTGCTGATTTCCCATTTGCTGGCGTTAGTGCCAATCATGTATGGGCACAAGAAGGGAAGTTCAAGGCAATCCCTGCTACTGATGGAACAATCGACTGGGATTATTCGGATGTAGCCGTGCAACAAGCGTTAAAAGAAGCAGTTGTTGATTTTGTAGAAACATATAAATTGGATGGGATCCGTTTAACAAAGATTGAGAAATTCGACACAGCTTTTATTAATGAAGTGATTGAGGCTGTTAAAGCGGTAAATCCCGAAGCTTATGTGTTAACCAATGAGGTGAGCGATGCAAAATTTGATGGTGCGCTAAATATGGACAAGATGAATGCTTTGAGAACATCATTTGTAACGCCTGATGTAGACGCTGCTGCTTTATCGCTGTTTACTGAGAATACTGACAATGGACTTGTGCAATTCGATGATTTAACGGGACCACGTTACACATACGATATTGTAGAGGCGAGAATGTTCCCACCAACAAGGTGGAAACTAGCAGCGACCGCTTTATTTAGTATGCCAGGGACACTTATTGTGCCTTATGGAACTGAAATCGCGGTAAACGGTAAGGCAGCTCCAGAAAATCATCAACTTATGAACTACAAGATTGACCAAGAATTGGTTGAGTACATTGGTAGTCTAAATAAATTACGCAATATGTCAGAAACGTTCCGTAGTGGTGATTTTGAGATCTTGTATAATGAAGGCGGTTTTTCGGTATTTAAGCGTTCGTCTGATAAAGAAATATGGATTATTGCATTGAATAATACGACGCAGACATCGAATTTCGCTATACCGAAAGAAGTCATTGGCGACAATAAAAAATTACGCGGTGTACTTGATAACGACTTAGTGCGGGAGAGTAAAGACGGCATGTTCCGTGTTGTACTCGAGCGTGAAGTAGCCGAAATTTACATTGCAGATGAAGATACGGGCTTTAATGTCCCTTACTTAATCACATCGATTTTAATCTATACGACATTCCTTAGCTTCCTCTTTCTAGTTTGGAGAAGAGGGAAGCAAGGCAGAAAAGAAGATATAGCAAAATAATAGAGAAAACGCCAGGACTAGTGTCTCTGGTGTTTTCTATTTATAGTCGTTACCCGAAAGGGTTTTATGTAAATGCGGAAAAAAATACAAAAGGAGCTGCTAAATACATCGGTAGATATTTGGCCAGACCTGCAATTGCTGAATATCGGATAGAAGAATACGACGGTGAGATGGTCAAGTATTGGTATGGGGATCACAAAACAGGAAAAAGGGTAGATGTGAAACAGTCTGCGTGTAGATTTCTATATAATATTTTACAATATATCTCCCCCAAAAAACACTTTAGAATGGTAGGGCGTTTTGGGTTGTATGGTAGAATGAAACATAAAAAGGCCAAACAAGTTTTGACCCTCTATGCATTGGTGCGCACAAGACAATTATCATTACTGTTGGAGAAGAAACAAAAAAGAAAACGTATCACCAGCGCATGATTGAAGCTTTTAATCATGATCCTTTTCTGTGCCCGCATTGCCATCGTGAGATGGATTTAGTAGAAATCTGGCATGCAGATAACGGATTCTTGTATCATTATATGGATGGAATGGTGATTATCAAAATAAGAGGAGAATCAGCAAATGACAGGAAGCAAAGAGCCGGATGAATTAAGCGAAGAATTTCTAAAATCGTTACAAGACGATGATCCATTTGGTTTGAACGAAGAAATGGAGACGGTTTTATTTGAGTGTGCGGATTGTCGTAAAGAAGACGATGTTCCTGATTTTGTCGTACAAGATTTTCAAGTGTATTTAAAGAAAAATGAAGAAGTTGAGATAGAATGTCCTTTTTGTGGTGGAACCATACGAAGGGCAAAGAAAAGTCCCAAGTGAATTGTTTACACTTGGGACGTGGACAGAGGCGCTTTAGCGCTTTTGTACTTACACTAAAAAGCCTTTATTTTTGTGTTTATTACTTCAAAAAAGATATTTTCCCTTAAGCAACAAAACCCCTCGACTGGTAGCAGTCGAGGGGTTGAGATTAGAACTAATATAGTTTTGGGTAGCTGTAAGTTGTATCATTTTTATCATTACTCACTAAAATTAAGCGTTTAAGTACCATAACATAATTGGAGTAAAACAACAAATGAAGTGAGCTGTGTATCATTTTAAGGTTTGGTGACCCATATTACAAGTTATCCCATTTCTTATCTACAATCCCTATCTCTTTTAGTAAGCTAACAATCAACCCATCCTTTTCACCTTTTAATGCATCTTCAGTACAAGAATCATGTGGTTTATAATCTAATTCTTGTGTTTTTTGTAAAGTAGATTCTTCAAGGAAATTTGTAGCATCTGCTACTTCGAAAAGGAAGGTGCAATGTACGTTCTATAAGTATGCTCTAGAACAATCCTGGTATCGGAGGAAGGTAGGGTTATCCTAGGAATGAAAAAGCCTACAAAAACAAACAGTATAATTAAAAAAGGTAAGACAATCAACAATTTGCTTTTCGTTTTTCGCATATTACTTACTCCTTTGAGTTTAACAGTTTAATATCGTTGATAATCTCATCAAAAGGCGCATCAAGACCACTATAATCTTTCATTACCATACCATCTTTATTTATTAGATAAAAAGAGACACCATGTATAACTTGATCTCCTGTTTCAGGTTTAATTGCGATCGCCTTGAAACTTTTTAAGGCAAAATCTTTAATGGTGTTTTGTGAGTAGCCTGTCAACAAGTTCCAGTTAGATAAATCAGCATTAAAATTTCCCGCGTATTCCTTTAACACTTCAGGTGTATCTATCACTGGGTCAACACTAAATGAAACTAGTTCTACACTTAAATCCTCTTCATTTAATTTCCCTTGAAGTTCGGCCATATTTGCCATCATAGGTAGACAGACCGTTGTACAATTTGTAAAGACAAAGTCGGCAATCCATACTTTTCCTTTTAAATCATCCAAACCAAATTTTTCTCCTTCTTGATTTGTAAAGTTGAATTCACGAACCTCCAAATTTAGTGGATTTTTAATTCCTTGCACTTGTCCGCAACCAACAAGCAATAAGCTGAATAGTGAAATTAAAATAAAACATAAACTTTTCCGCAAAACTTCATCTTCCTTTCGCTCTTTATTAAAGTATGATAATAAAAAATGTACCTTGAATGAGTTAATTTCATAATTCCTATCCCTTTGGTATCAAGGGTTTCAATCAAATAAAAATGAGACACCTCCCCAAATTCGGTATAATGGTAGCGACTAA
>NZ_JAWLIQ010000016.1:0-114640 GCF_033485175.1 Sporosarcina sp. YIM B06819
AATCGCCCTTCAGAGCAATTTTATTGATCCTCAAATTTGTCTAAACAAATTGTGTGATGGTTGACCCCTTTGATGTGAAGGCGTGATTCCTTCAGGTGAATCGCAAAAGGTCTACTGTTCTTGCTTTTGCGTTATGTATACGTATGTATACATATTTTCGAACGGCTTTATGTTACCGAAGAATGAGCCTTGGCAACAAAAACAGGTGTAGCAATCAGTCCCTGAATTGACCCTCTCTCAATAAAACGTTATTATAGGGGTACAGGGTATAAGTACTTACTGGGGAGGGGAAATTATGCAGGAATCAACGAAAAAAACTATCCAGCCTAATAAGCAACAACTACTGAATCGCTTAAAACGTGTCGAGGGACAAGTTAGGGGAATTCACCAAATGATTGAAAATGATCGCTACTGTGTAGATATTTTACATCAAATTAGTGCGGTTCAATCGGCGATGAATAAGGTTTCATTAGCGCTGCTAGAAGATCATACAAAACACTGTGTCGTAAATGCGATTAAAGAGCAGAATGGCGAAGGGGCCATTAAAGAATTAATGGATGTTATGAAAACAATGACAAAATAAAGAACTTTTTGACCATTACTTGACATACGTTACAGGGGTATAGTAAGTTGGAGTTAACAATAAAATAGGAGGTTTTTAACATGAAAGAAATTTTAAAAGTAGAAGGCATGTCATGTGGACATTGTGTCAATTCTATCGAAACGAGTGTTGGAGAACTTACAGGTGTTTCAGCAGTTAAAGTGGATCTTGGCAGCAAAGAAGTTGCTGTAGAATTTGATAGTGCAGCAACATTGGCTCAAGTAAAAGAAACGATTGAAGACCAAGGCTTTGATCTCGTCTAATTAAGAATCAATTACGCCTCGGCGTAATTGCGTCCAGATTTTGAATTGCGCTTGAGGCCAGCACGATGCTGGTCATGCAACCGTTGCCGCAGGATGCGGCGAACTTAGGTTGCCTTCTTAACCCCCTTCAAAATCTGTGACATCCGCCGGAGGCTTTGGGCCAACAGGATGTTGGTTACTCAGACGTTGCCGCAGGACGCGGCGAAATTAGTCTGAGTTCCCCTACTCAGTAATGGGGTTCTGCTGAAGCAAGTTAAAGATCCGCTTACACCACGTGGGGGTATAAAGCGGTGGAGGACATTATACCTCTCGGTAGGTATAGTTCTTCTTTTTGAAATTAATATACCCCCACTAAGTATAGGAGGAGGGACATCATGGCGACAGCAGAAAAAACATTGCAAATTAATGGCATGACGTGTGCAGCTTGTGCGAATCGTATTGAAAAAGGTTTATCTAAAATAGAAGGCGTGGAGAAAGCTAATGTGAACTTTGCATTGGAGAGTTCAACAATTGTTTATGACCCCGCTAAAACGAATGTGAATGAGTTTAAGGAACGGGTTGAAAAACTTGGTTATAGTGTTGTTCAGAGCAAAGTCAATTTTGATATATCGGGTATGACGTGTGCAGCCTGTGCGACTAGGATTGAAAAGAGAGTTAGCAAGATGGATGGTGTTTCTAGGGCAAGTGTTAACTTTGCATTAGAAACGATTGCTGTTGAATATGACAGTAAGCAGGTTAATGCGACCGAAATGATGACGGCTATTAAGAAGATAGGTTATGAATTAATACCTAAGCAAGATAGCCAAGGCAAAATGGATCATAAAGAACAAGAAATTAATAAGCAACAGAAAAAGTTCATCTTGTCATTGATCTTGACGATTCCATTGCTATGGACGATGGTGGCGCATTTTGAGTTTTTATCCTTCATCTATCTGCCTCATATTCTCATGAATCCTTGGGTGCAGTTGGCATTTGCGACACCCGTTCAATTCATAGTCGGCGCTCAGTTCTATAAAGGGGCCTTTAATGCGCTACGCAATAAAAGTGCTAACATGGACGTCTTGGTTGCACTCGGTACGAGCGCAGCGTATTTCTACAGTCTCTATTTGTCGATTGAATGGATGAATGCAGGCGGAGTTGGCAGTCCCGAATTATATTTTGAAGCATCCGCTGTTATACTTACATTGATTGTACTTGGGAAATTATTTGAAGTGCGTGCAAAAGGAAAAACGAGTCAAGCCATTCAAAAGCTATTGGGTTTACAAGCAAAAACAGCAAGAGTATTGCGTGATGGCGTTGAAATCGAATTACCGATTGAGGAAGTCATCGCAGGTGATGTGATACTTGTGAAGCCAGGTGAAAAGATTCCGGTTGACGGCGAAATTATTAACGGACGTTCAGCCATCGATGAATCGATGATTACGGGTGAAAGTCTTCCGGTGGATAAAGTAGTCGGCGACGTTGTCATTGGTGCGACGATTAACAAGAATGGTTCATTGCAAATCAAGGCAACAAAAGTTGGTAAAGATACGGCATTAGCACAAATTGTGAAAGTGGTTGAGGAAGCGCAAGGATCGAAAGCGGAAATCCAGCGTTTAGCGGACAGAATTTCAGGTATCTTTGTACCGGTTGTTGTGATCATTGCGGTGGCAACGTTCTTCATTTGGTTCTTTATGGTGACACCGGGCGATTTCCGTTCGGCTTTGATTCCAACGATTTCGATTTTGGTTATTGCATGTCCGTGTGCGCTAGGTTTGGCGACGCCGACGTCGATTATGGCGGGTTCAGGCAGAGCGGCTGAAATGGGCTTGCTGTTTAAAGGCGGCGAACACTTAGAAAACACACGCTCGATTGACACTGTTGTGTTGGATAAAACGGGAACAGTGACAAATGGTCAACCTGCTTTGACCGATATCACAGTGACAGCGGGCTTTACAGAAAATAAGGTTCTGCAATTAATTGCAACAGCTGAAAATCAATCCGAGCATCCTTTGGCACAAGCAATTGTCCAAGGTGTGAAAGTAAAAGGGTTGTCATTGCTGGAAGTGACTGATTTTGAAGCGTTGCCGGGTTATGGCATCCGGGCTGAAGTAAGTGGCAGAGAAGTATTGGTTGGCACAAGAAAATTAATGAATGAGTATAGCATCTCTTTTTTGTACTTGGAAGTTGCAATGGAAAAGCTTGAGAGTGAAGGGAAAACAGCGATGTTGATTGCTGTGGATAACAAGCTCGCAGGTGTCGTGGCAGTTGCTGATACAGTGAAGGAAACGTCGAGAGAAGCTATTGCAAGAATGCAGGCTTTGGGTCTGGACGTCATTATGCTGACAGGAGATAACCAACGAACCGCGGAAGCGATTGCACGTCAAGTTGGCCTGTCGCATGTTATTGCAGAAGTGCTACCTGAACAAAAGAGTGATGAAATTAAAAAGTTGCAAGATCAAGGTAAGAAGGTCGCAATGGTCGGCGACGGCATCAATGATGCACCAGCTCTCGCCATGGCGAATATCGGAATGGCTGTCGGAACAGGGACGGATATTGCGATTGAGGCGGCCGATATTACGTTGATGCGCGGAGACTTAAACAGTGTCGCTGATGCGATTATTATGAGTCGCAAAACGATGCGAAATATTAAACAAAACCTATTCTTCGCATTTTTCTACAATACAATTGGCATTCCAATTGCGGCACTCGGTTTGTTAGCTCCGTGGGTTGCGGGTGCAGCGATGGCGTTTAGTTCCGTGTCCGTTGTGTTGAATGCATTGCGGTTGCAGAAAGTTAAATTCTAATTGGAATGAGGGGAAGCCATGTGGAGAGGATCCTGCATGGCTTTTATTTTGTAGTCCAGTTCGTCGAAAGGGTAGTTCAGTTTTGCGTATAGGTAGCCCAGTTCATCAAAAGGGTAGCTCAGTTTGGCAAATAGGTAGTCCAGTTTCCACAGAATTCATCATAGGAACAAAATTATCGAGTTGGATGGTGCTTGAACAATGTATGGATGGCTATCAACATTTAGTGCGGCAATTAGTGAGCCACTGACTAGCCTCATGCATTCTTTTGCAGGTGTGCCGCTTGTTTTTGCGCTTTTGCTAGGGCTAATTGGAGCTGTTGCTCCTTGTCAGTTGACGGGAAATATGAGTGCGATTACTTTTTACGGTAATCGCACGGTTCAAATGAAAAGTAATTGGATTGAGATAGGATTTTTTATTGCAGGAAAAGTTGTTGTTTTTAGTGCCCTTGGCTTGCTAGCATGGCTCTTTGGACAATCATTTGAGACGAAAATTACGGAGTATTTTCCTGTTTTCCGTAAGGCGATTGGGCCATTAATTGTGATGACAGGGCTTGTTTTGCTGGGGGTTCTCAAGCTTGAGTTTCTGCATGGATTAACGGCGCGGATTCCGATGCGGTTGCGTGAAGGGAAGTTTGGCTCGTTTATGTTGGGCGTTAGTTTTTCACTCGCTTTTTGTCCAACGATGTTCGTCATTTTCTTTTTGTGGCTAATGCCAGCTGTTGCAACAACTTCTTATGGCTTTATCCTCCCGACGGTATTTGGCATTGCCACGTCGTTTCCACTTATTCTACTGTTCTTTTTAATTTGGTTTTTCGACGGTAAGCGTTTGATTATGAAACGTAGCAGGAAAGTAGGGGCAATGATTCAACGCGTTGCAGGTGTGATTCTTGTACTGATTGGTGTGTTTGATACGGTCACGTTTTGGAGAATTTGAATCGTGTCCTGTTCGCTGAAGTGTTATGCAAATGAGGCAATTTCATTTATCCGAATATGGATGTGCGTGCAAAGATCTTTGAAACGGTGATACCTATGACATGGGTAACGCTACTATTTGAAAATTATAAATAGGATGTTGCATCAAGGAAACTTCTAGCATACAATGACACTATAATGAGGAATAAAATGAGTTAGCTTTCAATAGAGAGGAAGAACAATGTGCTTGAATTTTTTATGGAGTTAGATGCCGTTTACCAGGCCTTAATCGCGACTTTATTCACCTGGGGAATGACGGCGCTTGGGGCTGCGTTAGTATTTACGACGAAGACAGTGAACCAAAAACTGATGGATGGCATGCTTGGCTTTGCGGGCGGCGTGATGATTGCGGCGAGTTTTTGGTCATTGCTGTCTCCTGCAATTGAAATGGCGGAGACTGGACCTTTCCCATCTTGGTTCCCCGCTGCAACTGGCTTTTTACTAGGCGGATTGTTCTTGTGGGTTGCTGATAAAATCATTCCTCACGTGCATCCGACTTCTCCGATAACAGACGCGGAAGGCATACATCCGGAGAAAAAACGTCGCAGTACATTGTTGGTACTGGCAATTACGTTGCATAATATCCCAGAAGGCTTGGCAATAGGTGTTGCATTTGGTGCGGTGGCTGCTGGTTTTCCGTCGGCATCATTGGCAGCGGCGATTGCTTTGGCTGTGGGGATTGGGATTCAAAACTTGCCGGAAGGGACAGCAGTTTCCATGCCTTTACGGAGAGATGGTATGTCCCGTAAAAAGGCTTTTATGTATGGTCAATCTTCGGGTGCCGTTGAACCAATTTCTGCTGTCATAGGAGTTCTTGCGGTTACGTTAATGGCCCCAATTTTACCGTTTGCACTTAGTTTCGCGGCGGGTGCAATGATTTTCGTCGTCGTTGAAGAAGTGATTCCGGGTTCGCAGGAAAACGGTAATAAGGACTTGGCTTCCATGTGCTTAATGCTTGGATTTGCCGTCATGATGATACTGGATGTGGCGTTTGGGTAAGGGAATAGGGGGTAGTAGACTTCATCTTCGGGTGGGGTCTTTTTTTGTTATAGATGGATATGAAATTGTCAGTGAAAACAGCGAAACTGCAAGCGCAAACTTTCACTACAAATTGCATCATTTTGGTTCTGTCGACCTATCAACTGGGAATACAATGGGGTAAGTGAGGTGATGTAGTCATAATGCATTCGGAGTCAAAAATAAAGAGCGTAGGAGATATTCAAATGGAGCAGTGGTTGACGTTCCATTCTGGGACCGTGCATCGTCACCCATTGTGGAAAAGGGCATTTGATATTGTGGGTAGCCTGTTCATTCTTTTCGTTTGCCTACCATTGTTCCTAGTTATTCCAATAATTATAATTATCTTTTCGAAAAGACCGGTTTTCTTTACTCAGACAAGGACAGGCATGCATAACAAGAAATTTCGGATAGTAAAATTCCGTACGATGAAGGTATCTACGCATAATAAAAAAGGGCTTACGTATAATTGGGAAGAAGGGGTACCGGATCACTTTCAGTTTAAGACAGGAAGTGATGAAAGTGTTACGACAATCGGCAAGTTTTTGCGAAAGTATAGTCTGGACGAGTTGCCCCAATTGTTGAATGTGTTGGTGGGTCATATGAGTCTAGTTGGTCCTCGTCCTGAAATCCCAGCAATTACAGAATTATATAGTCACGAGCAAGTACAAAGATTACTTGTTAAACCAGGAATTACAGGTTACGCGCAAGTTAATGGACGATCAGATATTAACCACGGCAAGAAAATTGAATATGATTTGTACTATGTACAAAATCGTAGTTTGCGACTTGATGTAAAAATAATCGTAGCAACAATTGTAGCTGTTATTAAAGCAAAGGGGGCTTATTAAATATATGCAACCAATAGAGATGACGACGGTAAAAGCGCTATGAATGAGCAGATGAATTTGATAGAAATCTTTCAATTAATAGGTAATCAGTGGCGGAAAATCACGTCTTTTTTGTTGCTAATTACATTATGCGGTGGTTTTAGTAGTTTTGCTATTCCGCCCACATATGAGGCAAAAATCGATTTACTTATTAACAATCCAACGAAAGATGAGGGTAGTACGGTTTTGGAAACCTATGAAATTGATATGAATTTACGTCTAATAGAAACATACAAATATATATTAAAAAGTGATCGTATGATGGCTAACGTAAACGCAGAATTTAACAAGCCATATACGAATGGCGAGCTGATGGAAAAGATAAAAATTGTGTCTACTAACGAATCACAAATACTAACCATAATTGCTAATGAAAAATCCCAGAAGCAAGCAGCGCTACTTGTAAATACCTATGCCGCGACATTTCAAAAAGAGATCAAAGATCTGATGCATTTAGAGAATATAAAAGTTTTGAAAGAAGTTTCCGCTGAAAAAGACACAAGGAAAGTAAAACCAAATCATGCATATTATTTTATTCTATCGTTTGTCTGTGGTCTTCTTCTCTGTGTAACCATCGTCATTGCGCGAGAAGTCTATTTCACAAAAATGGATAGTGTAGTAAAAACAGAGAGGGCAACGGGCATGACAAATTTAGGTACAATCCCATTTATGGATAAAATTCTACTGAGTCAGATGCACAACGATGGACCACAAGGAAGTCTATTTACGAATGGAAACTTACCTGATTTCATAATTGAAGAATATAGAAGACTTAGGGAAAACATAGAGTTTATGCTAAAAGGACGAGGCATAAAAACAATCATGATCACTAGCTCTTCTCCTGGAGACGGAAAATCAACCATTAGCAGCAATCTTGCAATGATTATGGCGATGAATGGGAAAAAAACAATTTACATTGATGCTGATTTAAGGAAATCTACGGGTAGAACTTTATTTAATCTCCCTAAAAGAAAAGGTCTGACTTCAGCCATTGCGGGGCATGAAACGTTCGAAAGTATTATCCAAGCAACTGAAATAGAAAACCTGTCTTTTATCAGTGCGGGACCCCAGCCATTAAACCCGACAAAATTTCTGTCATCGGCTCGAATGAAAGAGCTACTTGAGCAACTGGCAAAGAAGTTTGATGTCATTATTATCGACTCCCCACCTTTACTTGTTGTCGATGCAGTCACACTGTCTTCAATTGTGGATGGTTGTCTATTTGTTATCGATGCAAAAAGTACGAAAGAAGAACTAGCTATGAAAAGCTTGGCACAGCTGACAAAAGTAAATGCACCCCTATTAGGAACAGTGTTGAATAGAACAGACCCAGCCAATAGTAATACTTATTATTAATGAGTAAGAAAGGCAGTGAAAGCTATTGTAGTCGACATACACAACCACATCCTACCAGGGATTGATGATGGTCCTCAAACTGAAGCCGAAGCCATTGAACTTGCAAAAAATGCATCTGCAAATGGAATTACTCATATTATTGCAACCCCACATCATCGGAATGGCATATACAATAATAATGCGCTAAACATCCAGTACTTAGTGAATAAATTAAACCATCAACTAACAAGCCAAGGTGTGCCCATTACGATTTTAGAAGGTATGGAAATTAGGCTGTATGAAAATCTGTTGAATGAACTAACTGACAGTTTGGTATCGCTTGCGGGAAGTAAAAAGTATATGCTCATAGAATTACCCAAAAATCACATACCACATTATACGGCTACTATTTTTTTTGAAATGCAACTCAGAGGCTATATTCCAATTATTGCTCATGCAGAACGAAATACCGTCATTAGAAGTGATCCAAGTCAACTTTTTGAATTTGTCAATCGAGGTGCTCTTGTACAAGTCAATGCATCAAGCATTACAGGTGCAAATGGAAGAGCACTGCGAAAATTCGCTTTGAAGTTATGTAAAGATCATCTTGTTCATTTTATAGCTTCTGATGCACATCACTTAACAAAAAGACCATTTCTTTTGTCATTTGCTTATGCCTATCTTCAACGTAAACTATCGCCCGATTATGTTGATTACGTAAAAACAAATGCACAACATGTACTAAACGGCACTGAATTTCACATCTTACCTCCGATTCAACCTAAATAATGGAATTGCCATATCATCCAGAGCCTATCACTCGCTAAAGTGGGGGAGCCAATTTGAAAATTGTTCAAGTCATTACCCGTATGGATACGATTGGAGGTGCCCAACTACATGTCAGGGATCTTTGTATTGCCCTGGCAGAGGAGGGACATTCCGTTTATGTCGTGACCGGAGGTAATTTGACGCTATATGAAGAGCTCAACACCGTTTATTGTCAATCATTAATGCGTAACCTTAACGTCGTTGCGGATATAAAAGCATTTTTAGAATTACGTAGCATTCTAAAAAGCATGCAGCCGGATGTGATTGCTACACATTCATCGAAAGCAGGAGTGATTGGCCGGCTAGTCGGTTGGTCGCTTCGTATCCCGACTCTTTTTACTGCACATGGTTGGTCTTTTACTGAAGGAGTAGCAGGAAAGAAGAAAAGAATGTATCGAATGATTGAAAGACTAATGGGGCGTATGACCAAGGGCGTGATCACGGTTTCGGAATACGACAAGCAATTGGCGCTAAAGCATAAAGTTTTACCACTGGAAAAATTATTAACGATTCATAATGGTGTACATGAAACAGAGTTATCAAGAGATTATAGGCATCCAGACAATCGACTAACGATGGTCATGGTTGCCCGATTCGCACCGCCAAAACAACAGCTTGATTTGTTAAAAGCCTTAACAAAACTACAGCAGTTTGAGTGGGAAATGCTGTTTGCAGGTGATGGACCATTATTAAGAGAAGCGCAATGCTTTGTGGAAAGTGAAGGACTGAATGACCGAGTTCAATTTTTAGGCAATCGGCATGATATATCAGCGATTTTACAGATGTCCGATATTTTTCTATTGCTCTCTGATTGGGAGGGACTTCCTCTTAGCATTTTGGAAGCGATGCAATGTAGTTTACCTGTTATTGCTTCCGATGTTGGTGGCATTAATGAAGCGGTAAAGCACTCCGTAAACGGTTATTTAATCTCACCGAAAGAAGAGGCTGAATTGGTAGACAAACTAGCTGTATTACTAACGAGCCCATCCCTTCGGCGGCAGATGGGAGAGCATAGCAGATTACTTTATGAGCAGCACTTCACATTTGAACAAATGCATGACAAGACATTTGCATACTATGAAAAAATAATCGAACAATCATAAGTTACCTCTCAGGAAGGAGATCAAGTGCATGAAAGTACTAGTGACTGGTGGAGCAGGATTTATTGGATCACATGTTGTAGAAGAATTAGTAAACCATCAATACGAAGTGGTGTTAATCGATAATTTAGTAACTGGATTCCTTGGTAATGTGTTAACTAACGTGAAAACATACCAGTTAGATATTAATAATCCAGAAATAGAATTTGTATT
This sequence comes from Sporosarcina sp. YIM B06819, assembly GCF_033485175.1. Taxonomy (NCBI): domain Bacteria; kingdom Bacillati; phylum Bacillota; class Bacilli; order Caryophanales; family Caryophanaceae; genus Sporosarcina; species Sporosarcina sp. YIM B06819. The sequence continues at coordinate 10,005 of NZ_JAWLIQ010000016.1, forward strand.
TGATAGAGAAAGGCCGGACTATATTATCCATTTAGCGGCGCAGGTCTCGGTCACCGCGTCTATGAAGGACCCTCTTTTGGATTTACAGACTAATATAATTGGTACGGTTAAGCTGATTACCTTAGCAAAAAAATACAATGTGAAAAACTTTGTTTTTGCCTCTTCAGCAGCCGTCTATGGAGAGCCAACCTATCTTCCAATTGATGAAAATCATAGTTTACACGCACTGTCCTTTTATTCTCTTTCGAAATGCTCGGCAGAGAAATATATTGGATTGTATGGGCTGAATAGCTGTATTCTACGTTTTTCAAATGTTTACGGCCCCAGACAGAATGCGGATGGAGAAGCGGGTGTCATCTCTATCTTCATCAACAAATTAGTACAGGGGGGAGAAGTTGAGGTGTTTGGTGGCTGTCAAACGCGAGATTTTGTTTATGTGAAGGATGTTGCGAGAGCTTGCCGGCTGGCTATCGAGGGACAACACAATGGGGTTTACAATATTTCTTCAGGAATAGAAACATCCATCAAAGAATTACTAACCTATATTTCAGATGCAATTGGGGATGCGACAATACCCGTGTATAAGCCAATAAGAGTGGGAGAAATTGAACGAAGTGTGTTGGACAATAGCAAAGTGTCTCAAGCGTTTGACTGGCGTGCGCATTATTCTTTGTCTGAAGGATTACGGGAAACGATTCACTATTATTCAACAGTTTCCCGCCCAAAGTTACCTATGAACTGATTATTAAAGGGAGGAAAATATGAATCTCGTTACAATTACATCAGTTGGTCAACTAAAAGACTACAAGGATGATTGGTCTTTCATTTTGGAGGATATCGACAATACAAATCCGTTTATCGAATTTGAATGGCTGTATGAATGGTGGAGTTATTTGGGACAAGGAAAAAATGTTGAGATCATCGCTGTTCAACAACATGGACGCTTTGTTGCATTTTTCCCCTTTATTTATAAAAAAAAGTGGTTCGGTTATGAATATAATTTTATGGCGCTAGGACAGGCAAACTATATGGATTTCATCGCGTATCAGCATGTATTGGATAACGCAATTGAATTTGTTTTTGACTACCTTTTTGATACGAAAAAAAGGGTGTTGTTTAATTTGCATGGGTTATTGGAAAGCAACCAGACACCTAACAGTCTGAATGCTTATTTTAGAAAGCGGGAGATAGAAAATCGGACGTATCGAATTGTGACTCCTTTTGTTGACTTGGAAAATATGAATCTCGATGACTATATGAAAGAAAGAAAGACACTGCATGGGCTGGATAGAAGGCAAAAAAGGCTACGGTCTTTAGGTACAGTTAAGCTTGCTACGAGTCGTCCAGAAGAGATGGACACTATTTTTCAGCTGCATAGTAAAAGATGGGAAAAGAAAAATGACACAAGTGGATTTACTAGCCAGGAGAAAAGACATTTCTTTCGGAAATTAGCTGAAAATACGACCGGAGCCATGCGTGTGCAAATTGAGTCTCTTTACTTAGAGGATAGACTTATTGCCTTCACGTACGGATTCAAATGTCGCGGAAGATACATGGGGTATGTGCTCGGACATGATGATTCCTTCGATTATTTCAGCCCAGGACGAATACTGGTTAAAGAAAAAATCAAGAAGAGTGTCAACAGCCCAATTAAAAAGTTGGACATGAGTATTGGCTATGAACCATATAAATTTGAATGGAGTACCGGATTGGATCATACAACGAGAATGGTTTTTTCTTCGAATTCTATACAAGTAAAATGGAGAAGGAACCTCATATGGGGAAAAGAATGGCTGCTTTCAGGTATTAAAAAAAGTAGGGAAGCTGTGTTATTTAGACGTAATACAGTTGGTAAAATTAAATATATTTTAAGGAATTTACGATCAATTGATACAGTCAGTAAGGTGAAACCAGATATTGTGAGCGCTATAAATTACGTCACAAAATTCTTTTTTGAACGACAGAAACATGTAATTTTAAAAATGGATTTACAATCGAATTCCGATCTAGTCACCCACGAAACGTTTAAGCCTGTAACCATTAAAAAAGTGTTTGCGAACCATGACATTGAAGATGGAGATATGAAGGAAATCGGAAATCGACTTTACCGTGGGTTTACTGGTTATTCTACCAAAGAACGATTGTCAGTTGATGATATTTGTTGGATTAATCAAAATGTTATTCGAATAGATGCAATCTCCTACCTGACTCAATTGCGAAAGGGGACTGTCTATATTGATAAGTGGAACCACGATAATATCATGGATATATGCGCCTTTATCAAGAAGGATTACAAGGCAAAAATAATTGTTATAGAATTGGAAGATCCAGATGAAAAAACGGTAGCTTCTTTAAAAAGTAGAGGTTTTTTCGTAGAAAAAGAGATTCATAATCAAACCTTCTTCGGCTTTAAGAAATCTACAATTATAGATGGATGCACGGGAACATAATAACGACCGACGATGGTGTTATTAAAAATCAACTAGCAGGGAAGGACAACTCATCGAAACGATAAAAAAAACGGCTGCGCTATTGATGATTATAACGGTCCTATCAAAAGTCTTCGGGTTTTTCCGTGATATTACGCTGACCTATTTCTATGGTGCTTCTGTTACGACTGATGCTTATTTCATTTCAATTTCCATTACAACGATGTTATTTAGCTTTATCATGACAGGAATCGCATCAGGATATATTCCCCTCTACAAAGAGATTGAAAATGATAGCGGTAAAAAACAGGCACTAAATTTTACTAATCGCTTGCTGACGGTTGTCCTACTTATCACAACTGTACTTCTTATTGTGGGATTTCTATTTTCCAGTCAACTCGTGACCATATTTGCCTTAGGTTTTAACGAAGAAACAAAGGGAATGGCGGTCCTTTTCACGCGTATCGGACTGATGGGAATCTATTTTACAAGTCTGACGCAACTTCTTGCGAGTTATCTCCAGCTGAATGGAAAATTCTCGACAGTTGCTATGCTGGGGTTTCCTTTCAATTTCATCATTATTCTCTCCATTATTATCAGTGCCCAGACGCACAGTATCGGTTTAGTAATGGGTAGTATTGCTGCATCATTGGCTCAATTTCTATTTTTACTACCCTCCTTGTCTAAGATAAATTATAGGTATTCTCCTGTAGTTCCATTGCTAGATGAAAATATAAAAAAAGTAGCATTATTTGTTTTGCCGATAACAATGGGTATGTCTGTTGACCATATCAACTCCATCATCGATAAAACACTTGCTTCGAGGATTGTCGAAGGTGGAATATCTGCATTGACATATGCAAGTCGATTAAATGATTTTGTCCATGGAATATTCGTTCTGTCATTCATCGCAATATTATTTCCTCATCTGTCAAGGATGGCTGCACAAAAGAGCATAGAAGAATTGAAGAGATCGATGCACGAAGTTCTTTCAAGTGTAATTCTTCTAGTTGTACCGGCAAGTATCGGAATAATGATTGTAGCTAAACCAATTATCCAATTGCTCTTCGGTCGTGGACAATTCGATGAGCAAGCCATTGTGTTAACATCGCAGGCATTGTCTTTCTATTCTATCGGCATGATAGGCTATGGTATTCGAGAGATCTTCTTGCGTACTTTTTATTCGCTACAGGATATGAAAACTCCGATGATCAATGCCTCCATCGCAGTGGCAATGAATATTCTGTTGAATATCATTTTATCGGCTTACATGGGGCTGAACGGATTGGCACTAGCAACAAGTATTTCAGCACTGATTAGTGTTGTCCTTTTAGCTATCAGTCTTCGAAGAAAAATCGGTCCATTAGGATTGAAAACTATAGCGGTCACTTTATTTAAAGTATTGATGGCATCGGGGATTATGGGTGTTGTCATCGTGCTAATAAATGAATATGTAGGGCTATGGATGAACGACCTTTTAAAAATGGTGGTTATCGTATGTGTAGCGGGGAGTTTCTATTTCATATTATTAACCATTTTTAAGGTGAAGGAATCAAGAGAAATCCTTACTTTCATACGAAGGAAGTTGCGCATATGAGAATTATGATGACAAGATCGAATCCCGTCAATCCTGATCCGCGTGTTGAAAAGGAATTGAACACGCTACTGGAACGTGGTTATGAGCTAAAGGTTCTAGCATGGGAAAGAAACGGGGGACAGGATGTTAAACAAAGAGATAACATAGCTCTGGACAATGGACAGGTACAGATTGAGTTATTCCATAAAGAAGCCTTATTTGGACGAGGCATCATCAATTTGTGGTCACTGTTATTATTTCAATTATTTTTATTAAAAAAACTGATCCACTACCGTAGGGATTATGACGTGATTCATGCATGTGACTTTGATACTGTCATTCCTGCGTTTGTCGTATCGAAAATCTTTCATAAAAAGTATGTGTATGATGTATTCGATTATTACGTTGACGCGTTTAGAGTGCCTACAATCCTGAAGCCTGTTATTGAGTGCCTGGATATTCAGATGATTAATCAAGCAGATGCTGTCATTATTGTTAATGACAGCAGAATCGAACAAATGCGAAAAAGTGTACCTAAAAGCTTGTGGATTATTCATAACTCTCCAGACAGATTACCTTTAGCAAATGGTAGGTTTGTTCCTATGGGTTCTGCTAATAAGAAATTGAAGTTTGTCTATGTCGGGGTTTTATCGACAAGTCGTTTTCTGCTTGAAATTGCCGATGTGATTTCCAAATTTAAGGATGCTGAACTCCATATCGGTGGTTTTGGTGATTTGGAGAGCCATTTTAGAGAGCAGAGTGCAGAACATCCTAATATCTTTTTTTATGGGAAATTGGATTATGATTCGGTTCTTACTTTAGCGGAGCATTGTGATGTGATGTTGGCAATCTATGATCCATTGGTTCCAAATCATCGTTTTACATCACCTAATAAGTTATATGAAGCGATGTTATTGAAGAAACCGATTATTGTGGCAGAGCATACGGGAATTGACGAAATCGTTGCAGTCAATCATACGGGGTTTGTTATCGAGTATGACAAGCTCAGTTTAACGAATTTGATCGAGCAACTTCTGCAAACTAGTCCAAATGTATTTCAGGAGATGGGTATCCGGTCACATCGTTTATATTCAGAAAAATATGCGTGGTCTATTATGGGGGAGCGTTTAACAAGTCTTTATGAGCAACTCTAAAAAAGAGGAATGACAAGCGATGAAAATTTTAATTGTAGGATACAACCTATCAATGGGAGGAATTCAGCGAGCGCTCATCAATACCTTACAAGTATTAGCGGCAAATAGTAACAACGAAATCGATTTATTTCTGTTTTCTAACAAAGGAGAGTTAGCAGAGGAACTACCGGGAAATGTGACGATTATAAAAAGTAATTACTTACTGACACTCACGGCCACACCATTCTCCGAAGTCATAAAATCGGGTACGCTATTTGATAAAATGATCAGGATACTATTGACGATATTCGTTAGGCTCGTTGGATCAACGCTCTATTTTAAAATACTCTTTTCATTGCAGAAAAAAAAGAAGCCATATCAGGTGGCAATCTCTTATTTTAATGATGTTCCACAAGGCTATTTTAATAGAGGAAGCAATCAGTATGTCATAGAAAATGTTGTTGCCGAAAAAAAAATTGCTTGGATTCATACAGATCCTATCAAAGCTCAATTTAACCGTGAGAGAAGTCTGAAAAGCTATCGGAACTTTGACAAAATTGTTAACGTATCAAAAGCTGGAAAAGAAAAATTTGATGTGTTTATCCCAGAATATAAATACAAGTCGGCTGTGGTTTATAACATTTTTCCGTATAAAACTATTCAGGATCGAGCCAATGACTTTGTGCCAAAGTACAGACAGGACATCACTAATCTCGTCACAGTCGCTCGGATTGATAATGCAACGAAACGTATAGACCGTATTATAGAAGTCGTGCATTTGTTGAAATTGGCTGGATATGAACATTTTAAATGGTGGCTTGTCGGAGATGGGCCAGACCGGGATAAAAATTATGCACTTGCTGACAAATATGGCGTGATGGACCTACTTGAGTTTACGGGAGAAAAAGTGAACCCACTTCCTTACATGAAGTACGCCGATGTATTCGTATTAGCTTCCGATTACGAAGGCTATCCGATGGTTGTCGGTGAGGCTCTCGCCCTAGGGACACCAGTCATTACAACTGCCTATGCATCTGCCAGAGAACAACTTGTTGACAGAGTGAATGGAATTATTGTCGAGACGGATACCGAGGCATTGTTTGATACGTTGAAAGCGGTTCTGGAAGACAGAAATATTCTTATAGGCTTACAAGAGCAGAGCCGAAAAAAACGAGGAAATAATGGAGAAGCGATGAGCCAACTTCAGGATATTTTACGCTAAGAACCTATTTTTTAATACAGAAGAGGCGGGGAGGAGGAAAAGGATGAATTGGTCAATTCCAAGTAGCGTACTGATTACGGTGGCTGCATTATCCGTATTGGCCAACATAATAAGTGATCATAGCTTATTTTTGATCCTTTTCTTACTCGTGTCTTGCTATGGAATCATGAAAGAAGAGATGGAAGGTAAAATTGTTTTCCTACTATTTTTCTCTACATGGATATATGTGTTGAAATTGGAAGTAGATAGTTTTTCCTTTTTCCACGTTATCCAATTCGTCTATTTAGTATCCTGTTTATTTTCAATGCTGAACAATAAAGTACGTGTAAGTCTCACGGTCATAGTAGGATTTTTGTTTTTTGTCCTTTATATTGTGATGACATCTTGTTTCGCTTCGAATAGTAATCCACTCATTGTAGTTGGATTTCTGTTGAATTTCCTAACGATAGCAATAGCGATTGCGACGCTCAACGACAATGCCTCTTATGAACGATATGTACTTTCCTATGCTTCTGGTTTAGTATTTTCAGGTCTAGTTGCCCTGCTTGCGCGTTGGATTCCTCAAGTACAACAACGCATTCAAAGTATGGGGGAAACCTATACGTTATATGAAAATAATTACTTGTACACTCGATTTAGCGGCTTGGACGTAGATCCTAATTATTTTTCTTTTCAAGTATTAGTTGCGATTGCGCTTCTGCTTGTTATTGCAGGTTATAAGAAACGACTTGTAATAGAAAGAGTGCTCATACTAGTTTTGGCTTTCATGGGTTTGCATACACTCTCCAAAATGTTTTTGCTCATGCTAATTGTCATCTTGGTTTACGTTTGTATCGTTTATGTAACGTCTAGATATAGAAGTGTCATGAAGTATTTATTTGCCTTGACGATCATGATTTTTGCTGCAATGCCATTCGGGTTACTCGATTTTATCGCTGTGACGATTGCTCGGTTTTCAGAACAAGGGGGTACAGTCGTTTCAGTTACAACAGGTAGGTCTTCATTATGGTTAGCTTATCTCCAAGAAATCATAGTTAATTCTCGTGTTTTTCTAATAGGGAATGGCATTGGAACAGGCTTCCTAGACGGCTTTGCAGCTCATAATATGTATTTGTCTTATTGGTACTTCACAGGGCTTCTGGGCATCGTCGCTTTGCTTGTATTTGTTGCTTATTCATACAATTATATGAAGAAAATAGCGGTGGGATCTAGTAAAATGGCTAAGCGAGTTTTGAACAGCCTGCCTCTATTCGTAGTCATTGTGGCCAATTTCTCACTTGACTCAATTGTGATGGACTTTTTCCCCCTAGTTCTATTCCTGTCTTTGTTATCACTGAATCATGTAAAATTCTAGATTTGGAGGCGGCTAGCATATTATTAATCGAGCGGAAGTTGTTTCATATAAAGATAAATAATTATTATTTTTTAAAGGAGGGAGTTGAGTTCGAAGCAGCAGTCCATGTGAAAGGATTTTCACATTCCTTTATTCCACGAGGGACATTGGAGGGGTTGGAAACCATTCATATTGATTTAGCAAAGGATGAAAATGTACTGTTAATGGAGATGCATAAATCGACTAGAAAGCAAGTTAGAAATGCAAAAGAGAAAGAGTTCGAACAGTTTGTGATTGAAACACCAACGGACCAAGATTTTAAAGAATTCCAATATTTTTATAATCGATTTGCGAAAAATAAACATGCACATACTTGTAGTTCTTTTCACATAAAAACAATGAAACTGCTGAGGGAGAAAAATGCAATTATGCTTACCTATATGCAAGACAAACAAAAGAATATCCTCTGTTACCGAATATATATTACAGATGGAGATGTTGTGATGAATTTATATTCCGCTTCCCATTATCGAATGAGTGAGGACAAGGAGAAAAAGAGAATGATTAGCCAAGCGAATCGTCTTCTTATCTGGAACAGCATATTATGGTTTAAAGAGAAGGGCTATAAGCTATACGATATGGGCGGCTTAACGAGTGATGACAATATTCGTCTGTTTAAGCTCGGCTTTGGAGGGAAGATTGTTCCTGTTTATTCGGGATATGAAGCCCATTCCTTTTGGGGGCAATTAATTATAAAGGTTCGTAACTTAAAAATGACCATTGTAGGGATGAAAGTATGAGTAAAAAAGGGATTTTCATCGTCTCCCTTGATTTTGAACTGAACTGGGGTGTCCATGATGTTTTTACTTTAGGACACTATCAAGAAAATATAGTAGGTGTACGGCAGGCCATTCCAAGAATGCTTGAGTTGTTTAATCACTTTGATATTCATGCGACATGGGCGACAGTTGGCATGCTTTTTTTTGATAATAAGAAAGAGCTACTGGCAAACTTACCTGAACTCCATCCGAGTTATGCCGATGCAGCTTTTTCACCGTATGACAAGCTAGCGAGCCTAGTAGGAGAAAACGAACAACAGGATCCCTTGCACTTCGGTGCTTCATTGATAAAAGAAATTATGGACTATCCGAACCAGGAATTGGCGACCCATACTTTTTCGCATTATTATTGTTTGGAAACTGGACAGACTGCCGCGCAATTTGAGGCCGATGTACAAGCATCTGTAAAGGTTGCAAAAGCAATTGACCAGTCTACCAAATCGATGATTTTTCCAAGAAACCAAATCAACCATGACTATTTACAAATTTGTAAAGTAAACGGTATTCAATGCTTTAGAGGACACGAAGACAGTTGGGTCTATCAAGTCGGTCCATTTCATAATAAAGGAATTATAAAGAGAATGCTAAGGCTGGCTGACTGTTATTTGCCTATTTTCGGTGATCATACGTATTCGATTGACCAAGTGACAACCGAACCAATTGTAAACCTGCCATCGAGTCGGTTTTTGAGACCTTATCACACAAGCCTGAAAAGTCTTGAGCCCTTGCGCTTAAGAAGAATTAAAAAAAGTATAACAAATGCTGCGAAAAAAGGAGAGATATTTCATCTTTGGTGGCATCCTCATAATTTTGGCAAAGACATCGAAAGCAATCTAGGTTTTTTGACGGAAATCCTGATTCACGTAGCTACTATGAGAGAACAATATGGTCTGACAAGTCTTACGATGGCGGAGGCTTCAACGTTAGCTTTACAGGGGATGGATTCACATACTATCCGGAGTCGTTAATTCGAGGATGGACATTACGATAATCTGTGCAATATTTTTTAACCGTTGTTCACTCAATTTATCTATGGTGTCATTGGCTGAATGGTAGGCTTTCTCTAAAGGGAAATAACTGAATAGAACTGCGTCAATTGCTGCATTGTGAAAGGGAAAATGATCGCTTTGACTAGTAGATCCAATCGTTAAAGTTTCCCCAAATAAATCTTCATTCGCTTTGTTGCCAATCTCTGTCGCGCTGTTCGGCATTCCATCTACCGTAAACATCGTTAGAGGTCCGGCATCTGCGCTACCGACCATATCTAAGTTAAACATGGCAATCGTTCGCTCGATTTCGTCGGTCGTCATGTGATTCACATAACTTTCAGAGCCAGCTAGACCTTTTTCTTCAGAGCCGAAAAAGATGAAACGAATTTCTAACAGGGTCGGCGTGTCTTTTAGCATACGAGCGACTTCGAGCAATACGGCTGTTCCGCTGGCATTGTCACTTGCTCCTGGTGATTGAATGACGGAATCATAATGTGCTCCAATTATAATAATATCACTAGTTTTTGGAAGATCATTTGTAGGTTTTTTTGTGACAATGAGGTTCTGAGATTCGTTCTTAGCTACTTCGATTGTAAAGTTTTGTATGTCGACTTCATATCCATACAGTTCGAGTTGTGTGGTTAAGAATACAGCAGCTAGCTGTTCGGATTCTGTTCCAGCTATACGAGGTTCTTTCGTTAATTCTTGAATAGATGCATATAGTTGGTCGCTGTTAAAACGACTTAACATAGCCAATTCAGTATCTGCTAATAGACGACCGCCTTCAACGGTAGATGAACAGGCTGATAGGATAAAAGTAAGTGATAAAAGCAACATTTTACGTAGCAATAGAATCCCCTCCATTCTACTTTAGAAGATTGTACCATGATAAAGGGAAAAGAAAGCATGTTATTAAAAAGCGACAGAACTAGTGGGAAAGGTACAAGACTTGGCAGATTGTTTAGCCATGACTCGTCACAATTTTTACTTTTTCTTCTTCGAATAAGGCCTCACCATCAACCCCAGCTATTTGCGTTCCTTATTGAGCTCCTTATAAAGTGAAACCATCATACCAATGATGACAAAGGAAAATGGCAATGGCTGCTTCTGCAATTCCTCATGTTAACTCGGCTACATTAACTGGTTGAAGTGGGCCATATATTGTCTACATGCCGATAGGGAACGTCGCTGAGTCTGCTGATGTGATAAAAAAGATGGCGATATCAAATAGCAGCATGGACATCGGCAATTCATGAAAAACGGCGAAAAGAGGGGTCAAATCCACTCCTTTTATTTGTACATCCATTGTAGTGGCACCGAGAACAGAGAACCAAAAAAAGCTAATTAATGTCGGTAATAACAGGACGACTGTTAGAAATTCACGTATGGTTCATCCGTGCCCAGTTTGTTCTGTTGCAGAGTCTATCGCGATGTGAGATAGCGGTTCCGCTACGCCCCAAAAGATGTGGCCGATTCCCATGCCGGTCGAAAATAGCATAGCGAACCAGCTTATTCTAGAATACTCGGATTTTTCATCCGGCTTACCGAGTGTGATTTATTCTACAGGGCTGACGATAAAAAGAGACAGAATAGCACAATTGCTGTGACGAAAAGCAAATAATATAAATCGAATATCGATGTGATAAAGTCTTTCATATTAGTGGTCACAGCTTCAAAGTTCTCAGGTGCTAGCACTCCATAAAACACTGCAATGCATACAAGTCCAAGCGTAATCCAGAATACATTTGATGTTTTTTTCATCTTATCATCTATTTTTCGATGTGATAATGGGGCAAGTATTACAGTGTAATCTTGTCCATTTATGGCAACAGATATGTACTTATAACTATTACCATAGTATTTGTGTGAAGCATAAAAAAAGCAATTCCAAATAATAATGGAATTGCTTTTTTTTCATGCCTCTTATCAAAAACAAGAAAACTGATCGATTTGACTCAAACTAATTCCCGTATACTCCCATCTTCTTTGCCTGCTGCGCCATCTGTAACCCGCCACGGAAGTTCGTCCGACAAAGACTGGGTAGAACCAAAAACCTTGTCTTCTGGATAACCAGACGTATGTGTAGCGGTAGAGGCATCCGCGGATTGCGCCAGGATCTACCGCAAACGTTTGATGCGTTGGATAAGCTGGGATGGTGCTTGGTGGTGCTGATGTTGGACCTTGTTGGCCATGTGATTGTCCTGGAGGACCGAAATTTGGCGGTCCTTGGTTAGGTGAGTGTCCAGGAGGTCCGAAACCCGGTGGCCCTTGATTTGGTGGGAATCCAGGTGGTCCAAATCCCGGAGGACCTTGGTTAGGCGGGTGGCCTGGCATACTAGGCCTTGGTGCGAATGGTTGCATGTTGTGTCCCATTAAGCCTTGTTCTAGCGAGAAGTCTGGCATGTCATAGCCCATCATTCCTTGATCTGGGGAAAAACCTGGCATGTCGTAGCCGATCATTCCTTGTTCTGAAGAAAAACCTGGCATGTTGGAGCCCATCATTCCTTGTTGTGGAGAAAAACCTGGCATGTTGTAGCCCATCATCCCTTGTTGTGGGAAGAAACCTTGCATTCCATAGCCCATCATCTGGTTGCCAGCCCCGTAACTTGGCATACTTTGAACATTTCTTTCCTCATATCCCTCAGGTAATCGCGGTGACCATTGTTGGCCGCCTTGATTATCTGGCTGCATGTTAACCATTATTTCACTCCTTCCAACTGATTCCATCTAGTCTATGCGACAATGGGTGAAATGGAATGGACGCTGATATTCATTTTGTGCAAACTTATTCAAGTTTTACAGGTTTCCTGAATAACAGGAGGTGTGAAAATCAAAATTAAATAACGAAAAAGTTCCACTGTAAATGCCGTGGAACTTTTTTGTTTGCGAATTAATCACGCCTTGGCGGGATTGCGTCAGGATTTTTTTCAAGCTCCCTTTCGTGACAACCTCCTGGATTCAGAAAAACTAATTCGCTTCATCAGGATAATAGAGATCTTTGCGCAAGCACACATCTCGATGGCGTAAATGACGCTCACCTTGAAAGCGAAGCCAAATTTCATCATCTGCCATGACGCCATGCGTTTTACGGACGATTCCCCAACGATTGTAGGCTTGAAGACCGAGTGCTTTAAGCAATTCATCGGCATTGGCGCGGGTAGGTGGGAAAGTACACCATTTCAGCTAACGTTCCAACTCTTCAAGTGTAATATGACCTTCCATATTTTCATTTTTCCCCCTATACTTCACCACGCTGTAACAGCATCATGTTGTTAGGGACTAAACCTTCTGAAAATCGTACAATAAAGCACTTACATCGTGCGCCCGATAGATGAAGATCGTATTTTTACACCTGATAATGAAAAGTTAGCACAGTATTTGGTGGAATGAAGGAAGAAAGCTGAAGCCATGGTTATGGCTTCAGTTTTTTCTATTCAAAACTTTCAAGTAATCACCGTATTCCCATCTTTTATTACCGATGAAGAACGTTTGAGTTGAACAATATGCGCATCTGGATGCTCTTTCCCGGTCATGAGCTCAGCCAACATTTTCGAACCAAGCATACTATAAACAGTGCCATTACCTCCATAGCCGAGCAAATAATAATGATTTTTTTTTGTTGGATGTTCGCCGATGAAAGGTAAACTATCGAGTGATTCCCCGAATGTTGCACAGTAAGCAAATTCAATTTCAATCGGAAGATCTGGAAATAGTGCTTGTAGCTGTTTTTTCAAATGTGCACAACGCTTGTTGATGAGTTCAGCTGAATGAGTGGCTTCCGGTTCGTCTTCGTCGAGCCCACCTACGATGATTCGATTATCTGTCGTGGTGCGCATATAGAGATAAGGACGTTTTGATTCCCAAATCAGGGCATGTTCATGCCAAATCGGAGAGTGGGCAATGGGCTTAGTGACGATGACATACGAACGGTTAATGTTTGCGCCTACTCGTTTTCCGACTGGAGGCGTTTCGTAACCAGTTGTAAACAAGACTTTATCCGCCTGGAATTCACCTGTAGATGTGGCAATATGCAATCGTCCATTTTCGTCGGTAACGCCAGTAACGTCCATATATTCTATTAGATGAACACCCATTGATTCGACCAACTGCAAAATGCCGTTAACGAATTTGTAGGGATTCACTTCGGCATCGTTGTATGTCACGATTGCCCCAGGTTTTGAAAACGACATCTGTTTGTATAGTTCGTCTTCGGTCCAATAATCGCAAGGAAATCCGTGTTTTTGTAACATGACATATTCGGTCATCACACTTTCTAGATCCTTGTCATCACTTGCATAATAAACGCTAGGCCTGCTGATGAAGCCAGGATCTATCGGTAGCCGTTTAGCTGTTTTTTTTAAGTCAACAATCGCTTCCAAACATAACTGATAAAACCGGACGGCATCCCTTTCACCAATCTGATCAATTAATGCATGAAGCATAATGTCATTTGAATATTGAAGAAGCCCTGTATTCGCTATTGAACTGCCTGCTGCCATCTGCCGCTTATCCAACACGGCAATGGACAGTCCTTTATCAGCCAGTGCAAGTGCTGAAAGAGCCCCAGACATCCCGCCACCTACAATGACGACATCATAATGGGGTGCTATTTCTATTTTTTTACGTGCTGGTGTTACGGGCATTGTCGTGGGCCAATACAATGAGCCTTCGTGAATATGCATACTAATAAACCTCCCAGACATAATTCATTTATCTTTCCCTGTAAGGTATTACGGAATACATAATTAATGCCGAAAAAGTACGATTTTTTGTTGTTCAAAGGGAAAAAAGGTTATCATTAGGTTGACTAGAATGTATGAAAAATAGTTTGACAGATGGAGGAAGAAGTTTACATGACGATAGAAGAAAAACCACATATTTTAGTAATCGATGGAATGGCCCTGTTATTTCGCTCGTTTTTTGCGACGTCCGCAATGGGACATTATTTCCCAAATGCGGAAGGTACGCCGACGAATGGGGTGCAAGGATTTGCGCGTCATACGATGACGGCAACATCGATTTTCGAACCAACACATTTAGCAGTTTGTTGGGATATGAGTGCGCACACATTTCGTAATGAGTTATTTGACGGCTATAAAGCGAATCGTCCTGAGCCGGCGCCAGAGCTTGTTCCACAGTTTGATATGACGAGAAGTGTATCTGAACTAATCGGCTGGAAAAACTACGGAATACAGGGCATGGAAGCGGATGATTTGATTGGGTCGATGGTTACGACATGGGATGGCAAAGCAGATATCACCATCGTTACCGGTGATAAAGACTTGCTGCAACTACTCAGACCTGGCGTCCGTATTGCGTTCATGAAAAAGGGCTACAACGTGTATGATATTTATACATATGAACGATTTGTAGAAGAATACGGCATTTCGCCACAGCAGTTTGTCGATGTAAAAGCTTTCACAGGGGATGCGAGCGATGGCTATCCAGGTGTCAAAGGCATTGGACCGAAGACGGCACTGAAATTAATAAAAGAATACGGTTCTGTCGAAGGTGTTATCGAGTCTATACACGAATTAACACCTGCGATGCGCAAGAAAATCGAGGAAGATATGGATATGCTTCAATTGTCCAAAAAGCTAGCGGAAATTCATTGTGAGATTGACGTGACTGATTCAATAGAGAATTTGAAGATACCTTCATTTGATGGCGAAGTTCGAGAGCTAATGGAACAACAAGGGTATTCAATGATTGTTAGGCAGATTCGCTCTTGAAAAATGGCTAAGTTAATGCAGGATGTTGATATACTTGTTCAACTAACAGGATAGTTAGTTGAACAAGTATAGTCAATAAAAGCAAAGTCTATATGAGAAGAGGAGGAAAAGAGTATGTTGATTGGTTTGATGCAAACTATAGGGATATTCTATTATTGGACTTGGATTATCTGGCCATTTGTATTTGTTGTTTCATTGGTTTATGCGATTTCTTCATTAGTAAAAGACGATACAGCATCTATGAAACCTGCCATAGTTGCTTCAATATCACTTTTAATAATTCTGGCTGGAATCACTTCACCTGCATTTAATTAATAACATTTAGGAAAAGGAAATAAGTATAAACCACGGTTCTAAATAAGGGAACTCCTTACTGCAACTCCCTTACCGGCTCAATCTTAACAAAAGACAACACGGCTTTATTCTTCTTATAAGACACCTGCCGCACTTGGCTCGGACGATTTCTTGCACCATTGTCATGAATAATTAGCTCAATGTCATCCTCTTTTTCTTCATAACCAATCACAGGTACCCAATGATAATCAAATTCGTAACCTCCGCGCCAACGGAAGTTAAACCACTTGTCAAACTTCGCTGCAATAAGTCGTCCATTATTAATTTGCCGTTTCACATTTGCAATATCACACTCTGCAACTGTCCAGTTGGAGCCTAATATTTTACCCATATTACGAATAAAACGCCCTTTGACTAGTCCAATTTTTGTGCCGCCAAGCCGTGTAAATAATTCGTTGATATCATATGGACATGCCTCTGGGGGAAACTGATCCATTAGGAGACGAGCCGTTACAGGGCCACATGCGGAAGGACGAAAAGATTCCTTGATATCTTCGTCATATTGCGACTTTCCATTGATGTTTAATATTTTTTTCATAGAAGCCACCACCCTTTTATTATTAATTCCCGTTCCACCAAGGTTGAAACAGAATTTCAGTATAAGAATAAAAAATCACTTCATCAGACAGAGTGAAGTGATTGTCCATTCGCATTGAAAAGGATGGTGAGTGCTGTTTTGAAGGTGGCGTAGGTTTCAATTTCAACATGCAAGCCTGATTGGACGATTTCGCGAACGAGTTGCGGATTAAAGCCGACATAGATTGGTCGAATGCCCATCAATTTCAAGGCTGCATTCAGCTGACTAATTTCGATGGCAAAGACATTGAAATCTAGTTGCGCAAGGTCTTTGAGTTCGACACCTGTAAAATCAAAAGCGGCACAATTCACTTCACGTTGGTCTGCGCAATAGTTGAGAACCCGAGTACGAATGGATTCAAGTCGCCCAGGACTTAATGGGCCAGCAATTGGCACAAGAATAGTATCGTCAATAAGGGAAGGGATGATTGGGGCAGAAAGTTCGTGAATGACTAGTTCATAGTAGGCAATTTTAGTTTTTAATTGTTGGATTTCTTTTTCATTGTTGTCCATTTTTCCACCTCGATACTATTTTCTCCAGTATATATCATTTTGGTAAAAAAGACCATTATGAAAACGGATAGACTAAGGCCTATCCGTTTAGGTGATAAATTTAATTTCCTACGCTTTCAAGAAAATCTGTAACTTGTTCAGGTGATTTTGCGTTAGCGCTATGCAAATGGGCTTTCTTTTCTCCATTTTTGAAAATAAGTAAGCTTGGAATTCCCATGACATCATACTTTTCTGCAATTTCAGGTAGCACGTCACGGTCGATGTCATACCATGTATACATATCGTATTTTTCAATGATTGGATCGATGAACATATCCATTCGTGTGCAGTCAGGACACCATCCCGCCTGGAATTTAATAAGCGCTTTAGAATCGCTCGCAATGATTTTGTTGAATTGTTCAGTTGTTGTAATTGGTTTCATCTTTATATTCCCTCCTTCATATAATAAGTGTACAATGATTGCAATCAGGTCGGAAGTAAAGTGTCTTAGAAATAAAAAAAATGAAATTAAATATTGCGAAAACTAGTTTTGTGTTCTACACTAATAGATATAGATACGCTTTCTATTTTTTTTGCCCATAAAATGAATGGTGATTCATTCAAGGAAAACAAAGGAGGCTTCTCACGTGGCTTATCAAATTAAAAAAGCAGCAGTTTTAGGTTCGGGTGTCATGGGGTCAGGTATTGCTGCTCATCTCGCAAATATCGGAATTCCAGTTTTACTATTGGATATCGTTCCTGGCATGTTAACGGAACAGGAAGAAGCACAAGGACTTACAGTAGAGAATCATCAAGTACGCAACAAAATTGCAGCGGGCGCGATTCAAAATCTGCTTAAACAAAAACCTGCACCACTGGCAACGAAAAGTAATCTGTCTTTGATTGAAGCAGGGAATTTTGAAGATGACTTAGATAAATTAAAAGACGTTGACTGGATCATTGAAGTCATTGTTGAGAGATTAGATGTAAAAAAAGGGTTATTTGAAAAAATTGATGCCGTTCGCAAGCCTGGAACAATTATTAGTTCGAATACATCAGGCATAAGCATTGAAGCAATGGCAGAAGGACGTTCGGAAGATTTCCAAAAACACTTTCTGGGCACACACTTTTTCAACCCACCACGCTATTTAAAGCTGTTGGAAGTCATTCCAGCAAGTACGACAGCTCCGGAAGTTGTGGAGTTCATGACAACCTTTGGGGAAGACCGTTTAGGAAAAGGCGTTGTCATTGCGAAGGACACGCCGAATTTCATTGCCAATCGGATTGGTACATATGGACTGCTGATCACATTACGTGAAATGGAGAAACGTGGCTATTCGATTGGGGAAGTCGATTCTGTGACAGGTACATTGATTGGTCGTCCGAAATCAGCAACTTTCCGTACGCTCGATGTGGTAGGTCTCGATACATTTATGCATGTGGCGAAAAACGTCTATGACAAAACAGCAGGCGAAGAGCAGAAAGTGTTCGAACTGCCACCGTTTATGACAAAGATGATTGACAATGGATGGATAGGTGCGAAAGCAAAACAAGGTTTTTATTTGAAACAAGGAAAAGACATTTTTGAACTAGATACCGAGACGTTTGAATACGGTCCAGCTAAAAAATTGACAACGCCTTCAATTGAAATGGCGAAGCAACAAAAAGGGCTGGCGAACAAAGTGAAAACGTTGGTTTACGCCAATGACCGAACTGGAGAAATTTTGTGGAATATTGTTGCGCCGACGCTATTATATTCGGCAGAGCTACATGGTGAAATAGCGGACGATATCGTTGCCATTGATAATGCCATGAAATGGGGCTTTGGTTGGCAGCAAGGACCGTTTGAAATTTGGGACGCGATTGGCGTAGCAAAATCCATGGATTTAATGAAGGAAGAGGGAGCAACAGTGCCTACCTTCGTTCAAAGTTTACTCGACAAAGGCTATGAAACTTTTTATAAAGAACAAGATGGAGATCTCTACTTCTTCGACGGGGAAGATTACAAGCTTGTCCCAGTGAATGAAAAAGCAATTGATTTGAAGCGCTACAAGAAAAAACATGGCGTCATCAAAAAGAATACTGGCGCTAGTTTGATAGACCTTGGGGATGGCATCGCGCTTCTTGAATTCCACTCCCAATCAAATGCCATCGGACTCGACATTATGCAAATGATAAACTTTGCTGTCGATGAAGTCGAGAAGAACTACAAAGGGCTGGTCATCGGTAACCAAGGGAAAAACTTTTGTGTAGGTGCCAACCTTGGGATGATTTTAATGGAAGCACAAGATGACAATATCTTCGAACTCGAATTCGTTATCCGAACGTTCCAGAATGCCATGATGAAAATCAAGTATTCTACGAAACCAATTGTAGCGGCACCATTTGGCATGACCCTTGGGGGTGGCGCAGAAGTTTGTCTACCGGCAGCGCATATTCAAGCGTCATTGGAGACGTACATCGGATTGGTTGAAGCGGGCGTTGGTTTGATTCCTGGTGGTGGCGGTAACGTCAATCTGTATGCCAAACATCTAAAAGGTTTGCCGAAGGGCGTCCATGTCGACTACCAGTTTGTGGCGAATAAAGTATTCGAAACCATTGCGATGGCGAAGGTATCTACTTCTGGCGAAGAAGCACGCGACAACAACTTCCTTGATTTTGCAGACGGTGTCAGTGTCAATGGCGATCACTTAATCTATGATGCAAAACAGGTAGCACTTGCCCTATATGAAAACGGCTATCAAGCGCCGAAGCGTGAAAAAATTCCAGTAACAGGTGATTCCGGCTATGCAACGATGTTGTTAGGTGCGGAGGGCATGTTCCTTTCAGGATTTATCAGTGAGCATGATTTGAAAATTGCCAAGAAGCTGGCGTTTGTTATAGCAGGTGGTAAAGTGCCATACGGAACATTAGTAGATGAACAATATCTGTTGGACCTTGAACGTCAAGCGTTCTTAAGCCTGGTGGCGGAACCAAAATCACAGCAGCGTATGCAGCACATGCTTGTTAAAGGAAAACCATTGCGTAACTGATCTGCATAGCAAAAAGGAGGAATTTCAATGCGTGAAGCAGTACTAGTAGCCGGTGCACGGACGCCGGTTGGGAAAGCGGGCAGGGGCTCACTTGTGTCGGTACGTCCAGATGACTTAGGGGCGATTACGATTAAGGAAACATTGAAACGTGCGGGAGGCTATGATGGTCCAATCGACGATGTAATTATAGGTTGTGCGATGCCAGAAGCGGAACAAGGGATGAACGTGGCACGTAATATTGGTGCGCTAGCAGGCCTTCCTGATACAACACCTGCCATCACGGTTAATCGGTTCTGTTCATCAGGTCTTCAGTCGATTGCATATGCAGCTGAGCGTATTATGCTGGGGCATTCGCAAGCCATACTTGCAGGCGGTGTCGAGTCGATGAGTATGGTGCCGATGATGGGCAATACGATTCGACCGAATGCTCACCTTGCAGAAACGGCTCCGCAGTATTATATGGGGATGGGTCACACCGCTGAGCAAGTTGCTGTTAAATACGGTATTACGCGCCAAGAGCAGGACGAATTTGCAGTATTGTCACATCAAAAAGCAGGCGCGGCGATTGCAGCTGGGAAATTTGATGATGAAATCGTCCCTGTTAAAGTCGTCAAGCGTACTGTCGATGACAATGGTAAATATAGTGAAAAGACATTTATGTTTGAAATGGATGAAGGCGTTCGCCACGGTACGAGTATGGAAGGATTGGCGAAACTACGTCCAGCATTTTCAGCGACGGGTACGGTTACAGCAGGTAACGCGTCCCAAACGTCAGACGGAGCAGGTACTGTTCTCGTCATGGACCGTGAAGTGGCTGAAGCGCAAGGCTTGAAGCCAATCGCAAAATTCCGTTCATTCGCAGTGGGGGGCGTGCCACCTGAAGTGATGGGGATTGGGCCGATTGTAGCGATTCCAAAAGCACTTAAACTTGCAGGCCTATCTATTGAAGATATCGATGTGTGGGAATTAAATGAAGCATTTGCTTCACAATCTCTGCAAGTGATTCGTCATTTAGGTTTAGATATGGATAAAGTAAACTTTAACGGCGGAGCCATCTCCCTAGGACATCCACTGGGCGCGACAGGAACGATTTTAACAATCCGCATGATGAGTGAATTAAAACGTCAAGGCAAGCAATTCGGCGTCGTTACGATGTGTATCGGCGGAGGAATGGGTGCGGCAGGCGTATTCGAACTACTTTAACTTTATGCAGCAAAGGCGAAATTGATTGTAAAATTAAAAGGAGGAAACTATAATGACTGAATTGAAAACAGCTGAACTAATCAAAGGTGGAGCTTTCTTGGTTGAAGATATAGAAGCAGCACGTGTATTTACACCGGAAGATTTTTCAGATGAGCAAAAAATGATTGCCAAAACAACAGAAGACTACGTGAAAAATGAAGTGCTTCCTGTTGTAGAAAATCTTGAAAATCATGAGTTTGAGCACTCTGTTAGACTACTGAAATCAGCAGGGGATCTTGGACTGCTTGGGGCGGATGTTCCAGAAGAATATGGAGGCCTTGATTTGGATAAAATCTCATCTGCTTTGATCGCTGAAAAGCTATCGGTTGCAGGTGGATTCTCCATTACACACGGAGCACACGTAGGAATCGGGACATTGCCAATCGTCCTTTTCGGTAACGATGAGCAAAAGAAAAAGTACTTGCCGAATTCCGTAACAGGTGAGAAAATTTCGGCATACGCATTGACAGAGCCAGGTTCAGGTTCAGATGCACTAGGTGCGAAAACATCGGCGAAGCTTAATGCAGAAGGTACACATTACATTTTAAACGGTGAAAAACAATGGATTACCAATGCTGGATTTGCAGATGTATTTGTTGTCTATGCTAAAATCGATGGCGATAAATTCACAGCCTTTATCGTCGAAAAAGAATTCCCAGGCGTTTCTGTTGGTGCAGAAGAGAAGAAAATGGGGATTAAATCATCTTCAACACGTACGCTAATTTTGCAAGATGCCCAAGTGCCAGTGGAAAACCTATTAGGTGAAATTGGCCGCGGTCATATCATTGCTTTTAATATTTTGAACATCGGTCGTTACAAACTAGGAGTAGGTACAATTGGTGGTTCAAAACGTACACTTGAATTGGCAATTACGTATGCTAACCAACGTCAACAGTTCAAAACACCAATCTCTTCATTTAATTTAACAAAACAAAAGCTAGCGACGATGGCATCTAAATTGTATGCAACAGAAAGCTTGATTTACCGTACAGTCGGCTACTTTGAAGAGCGTCAGAGCCAGTTGAGCGCTGAAGAGCAAAAAGATGGTAAAGCGATTGCAGCGGCAATTGCTGAGTATGCTATCGAATGTTCTATTAACAAAGTGGTCGGTTCAGAAGTCTTGGATTATATTGTTGACGAAGCAGTTCAGCTGCACGGAGGCTACGGCTTCATGCAGGAATACGAAGTAGAGCGCATTTACCGCGATTCCCGCATCAACCGTATTTTTGAAGGAACGAATGAAATCAACCGCCTCATCGTACCAGGAACATTCTTGAAAAAAGCGATGAAAGGCGAATTGCCATTGCTACAACAAGCGCAAGCATTGCAAGAAGAATTGCTCATGATGATGCCTGAGGAAATTGGTGAAGAGGCATTGGCACAAGAGAAAGTACTTGTCAAAAATGCCAAGAAAATCGGTCTTTTGGTGGCTGGTCTTGCTGCACAACGCTTCGGAGTGAAATTGGAAGCTGAGCAGGAAGTACTGGTCAACATCGCAGATATCGCGAATAATATCTTTGCAATGGAATCTGCACTACTCCGTACAGAAAAAGCAATTGCGCGTAACGGCGAAGAAAAAGAGCAGCAGAAGATTCTTTACACGCAAATCTTCTGTCAGGAAGCATTTGAAGAAATCGAGAAGGATGCAAAAGAAACACTTCTTGCAGCTGTCGATGGTGACAATTTGCGTATGATGATTTCTGCACTGCGTAAATTGACGCGTTCAAATCCATATAATATCATTGTGAAAAAGCGTGAAGCTTCAGTGAAGCTTATCGAAGCTGAGAAGTACATCGTTTGATAGAACCGTTTTTTGAAGTGGAAAGGAACTTATTATGAAGCAAAGCCCCAAACAAGGAATGTGTTTGGGGCTTTGCTCTATTATAGGCTTCTTTCAATTAGTGATAAAAATATTTACCTACTAAGTTAATGTTTAAATTGCTAATAATAACTTTTATTTTCTTTTTGAAGCTCTACCCAACAAAAATGCCCCTGCGGATAGAACAATAATAGAATTCGTTTTCTTAGTGAAAACTTGTTTAACGACAAGATTTAAGTTCTGCGGTCTTTCTGCCAAACGCCGCATGAAATAGCCATACCAGTCCTTGCCGAATGGTACATACACACAGAAATTATAGCCTTCTTTTGCTAATGTAAGTTGTAGGTCCGTTCTGAAACCGTACAACATTTGGAATTCAAATTTGTCATTTGGGATATTATTCGCTTTCACGAATTCCTTAACATGGTTAATGACTATATGATCGTGTGTTGCGATAGATGTGAATTTACCATTTAATAAATGCCATTCAATTAGTTTAATGTAATTCTCATCAATGTCTTTTTTATTTTGATAAGCGTATTCCTCAGGTTCTTTGTATGCACCTTTTACAATACGCAAGCGGTAGTTTTTATATTTTTGTATATCATCTTCCGCTCTGAAGAAATAGGATTGGATAACAGTTCCAATATTACTAAAATCCTTTGAAAGTGTTTCTAAAAGATCAAAAGACGGTTGTAGTCTGTCGTAATCTTCCATGTCAAAGTTAATGAAAATGTTGTAGATACTTGCTTTTTCCACGATTTCTTTTAAGTTAGCTAAGCAAAACTCATATTCAATATCCAATCCAAGCTGGGATGGTTTTAATGAAATATGTGCATCTACTTCATGAGTATGAATCGCTTCTATTACTTCAAGGATTTGCTCCTTCGCTTCAGTAGCCTCTTCTTTTTTATAAACAAATTCACCCAAATTATCGACTGTACAAGAAATACCCTGAGCATTTAATTCTTTAATACTTTTAATTGTCTCTTTGACATTTGTTCCTGCGACAACATGCTGTGCACCTAATTTTAACCCATATTTTTTTGCTGCTGTATTCAATAGTTGATTTTTAGATAAACCAATAAATAAGTCTTTTAACATCGCCAATTTATTTACCCCTTACTCTATTTAATTAACAGGTTACATCCGTCCAGTGTTAAGATTTTTGAGCAGAAAACCGCCATTTAACTTAGTTGGCTCATAGGAAATGATAAATGCTTTTGGCGCTAAAGATAGAACAAGATCTCTTAACTTCTTCTCGTAATGCCGTTTAGCTAATACTTTAATTACAAGCCTTTGACCATCTTTTCCGTCAGCGACCCAAGATGTAACACCATATCCTTGCGCTCGAATTTTCATAGGAATCTCTATTTCTAACGAATCAACGACTACATCAAATACGATATAACCAAGCGCTAAACGAGATTCGATTTTACTACCAAGGAATACACCCATCCCCCAGCCTAAACAATAGGCTGCTATATTAATTGGTTTGTCTAAGTTATCCAAAACGATTGTCAAACCCATTAGATAAATAAATACTTCACCCATGGATAGGATTGATGCTACGACTGTGTAACCTTTAATAACTAGGATTACACGCAATGTGAATAATGAAACATAGACAATATTAATAATAATTATTGTCATTAGCATTGTTAGCATAAAATTCTCCTTAAGTCTTGATGTGACCCGTATTTAAAATACCATTTGTTCAAAATCTCTAGGATACTGTGTAATTGAATAGCTACCCGTTTTCGTTAGAATAATTGTATCCGAATGCCTAAATCCACCCACTCCAGGAATATAAAGACCAGGCTCAATCGTATATACCATCCCCTCTTGAAGGATTAGCTCATTATCAAACCGCAAGTACGGTTCTTCATGTTCGGTTAACCCAAGACCATGACCAACTCGATGATTAACATATTGAGCAAAACCCGCTTTTTCGAACACCTTATAAGTAGCGATGTCAACTTCCTTTGCTGCAATGCCTGGACGAATCATCGCCATGCCTACACACTGTGCTTCAATTGCAAGTTTCAAACAGTATTTTTGCAGTTCCGTTGCTTGTCCAATTAAGAACGTGCGTTCATTTTCGGCACGATAGCCATTAAACCAGACTTGCCTACTGTGCACAACGCCGTCTCCTGTCTCAAACTTCCTTGTACTTGAATACAAATGCGGCATTTCGCTACGCTGCACACCTGAACACGTCCAATCTTCGTATCCAACTAGTTCATTAGGATACTCTTTTGAAGCGATTTCAAGCAATACCTTATCACCGTATGAATCAAATTCAAGTTCGCTAATACCTGGTCTTGCATTTTTCAGTGATTCTGCAATCGCTTTATCAGATAAACGACCAGCTATTTTTAAAAATTCTATCTCATGTACATCTTTAATCATCCGCATTTCAATAATTTTATTACCTATGTCTACAATTGTGAAACCTAACTTAGTAAGATACATAAACACAGTAGAAGGGAGGCTGTCTACCTCAACACCAATCATACTACCCTTTGGAAGATGTTGAAGTTGTTTCG
Source organism: Sporosarcina sp. YIM B06819 (assembly GCF_033485175.1). Lineage (NCBI taxonomy): Bacteria > Bacillati > Bacillota > Bacilli > Caryophanales > Caryophanaceae > Sporosarcina > Sporosarcina sp. YIM B06819. Next base: position 35,322 of record NZ_JAWLIQ010000016.1, read on the forward strand.
ATAAATGGTCCAAATAGGACATTTCCTTGTCCTTAAAGCCGAACTGCTCATAATAGATATGCATTGCGTCCACTCTAGCTTTCTCTTTTGCATGAACTTCTTCAAGGCCAGGAATGATTAACGAAGTCTTGTCATTTTCAATCAACGTAACAATCGGCCGTGAATAGGAAATCGCACGAAAACCTGTTAAATAAAACTGATTATCTGGAACCCAAATTAAGCTTAGTCTAATTTGATTGTCATCCATAAACTTCTTGAATTGCACAAGCCTATTCTGAATGAACACGTTCATTTCTCCCTTCAAAAGAAACAGAATTAATCGCAAGTAATTAGATAATCGTGATTACTAAGTGAGTGTATCATAATAGATCCTTTAATCACAATAGGTTTTATTGAAATTATTTACATGAAAAACTCCTTGTTGCAAGCAGTGTTACATGGAATGAAACCCTGCTTGTACAAGGAGAAGTACCTTTTAAACGAACTCTCTAGGAATAGCAATTTCCCATGTTTTATTGAACACTTCATTGTCACCCTCATAAGCGACTAGATGATTGGTTAGGTAGAACTGATCTTTGTCAGCTGACATGATGCTGGAAGTTTCTAAACGCGTCTGCCATTCACCGCGTCCCACTGTCAACGTCCAATCACATTGCACTTTTGCGGACAATGGATTTCCGGCTTCAATCGTGTAGATATTACGATTTGTACTACCGTATTCAATGCCACTATAAGGAAGCATTCTTGCACCTTCATCAGAGAAATCGTCAAGTGTCCATACATCTGATATTGTGTTATGTCGAATCTCTCTTGTTCGGTTTGCTTCACGAAGAATTTCACGTTCCATTACGGCAGCTGTTTCTGGATGTTGAAACGGTATTAACTCATTATCAATTGCTTTAGGCTCTCTAACTGGCAAGGATAAATGTGTCTTTTCATTTGTAAATATTTTTAAAGTTACTGGTTCAGGTGACGGCCAAGCATGTGGCCAATAAGTCGGCGACACGGCAATTTGCCAACGATGTCCCACAGGTAGATTATGACCTATTGCATTCATTTTTACTGTAATCATGTACTTTTCCCCTGGTACTAAATGTTCGGGATGCTCATGACTATTACGATGTGTTAAATTCAGCATTCCCCATGTAATCCGTGAAGAAGAGCCATCTGGCGCAACATCATTTAATCGCACAGCTAGAAGCGCATTCGGTTGATCAGATGACACTTCTACTGTTAGTTCAGGGAAGCCAAGGATATCTACGGATTCTGTTAGTGGTTCTGATGTAAATACGACAGATAAACCATTTTCAATTCTTTGATCTGCTGGATAGTCACCCGGTTGTCCAAATGGGCAGAACACACCTGAATAAAGACCGTGTTCCTGTACACTAGAAACGATTATTTCTTCTTCAACAACGGGTTGTTCATGGAGTTGTTGATTGCTGAGATAATAACGTTTTTCATCACTAGCCTTAGGTGGCCATTCACTTTCCGCTACCCAATGTCCTGGGCGAATTGCATAATCTGTTCTTGGCGCAACGCTATCGTTTACCCAAGCACGAAGCATCGGCTCATCCATAATGCCAGTTTTAACATCCTTCAACCAGTGATCCCACCAACGCAAACATTCTTGTAAAAAGCCAATTTGCGGACCGGGAACAGCTACCTCTGGATATTCATGTGCCCAAGGACCAATCAATCCTTTTCGAGGTCCACTGAGTCCCTCCAGCATGCGATGTACGGCGTTTGTATAGCCATCTGCCCATCCACCTACTGCAAAAACTGGGATGTTAATATCCTCATAATTTTCACATACAGAACCGTGTTTCCAATATTCGTCTCGGCGTTGGTGTTTGACCCATGCTTCAACGAATGGTGGTGTTTTTTCTAAACGCTCTAACCAACTTTTACGCCATGCATCACCAACAATTTTAGGATCTGCGGGTCGCGCATTATAGGCAAACATTGTAGAACCCCACCAAAGCATGTCCGAAGCTAGAAGTGCTCCACCTTTATAATGAACATCGTCTGCATAACGATCATCTGTTGACATTAGCGTAATAATTGCTTTAAGTGCTGGATGACGCCGGGCAGCAATTTGAAGGCCGTTAAAACCACCCCATGACTTACCAATCATTCCAACTCCACCAGTAAACCATGGTTGTTTTGAAATCCAAGACAATACTTCAAGACCATCATCTTGCTCTTGTTTTAAATATTCATCATACATAATTCCATCAGAATCCCCACAACCACGCATATCCACTCGAATACTTGCATAGCCATGACCTGCAAAATAAGGGTGGCGGATTGAATCCCTTAACGCCGTAAAATCATTTTTACGATAAGGAAGATATTCTAGAATCGCCGGAACTGGATTTTTTTCAGCATCAACAGGCAACCAGATACGTGCAGATAAGCGTGTTCCATCAGATAGTGGAATCCAGACATGTTCAATTTCTTTAATTTCCCTCGGAAATTTTGTTTTAATCGAGCGATTTGATTCACGAACGTTGAAAACCATTGGAAAACCCCATTTCTTCTTACTAAGTTACATTTTCGGAAAATCCTGTTTTAACCATTTGAAAAACGAAACGATTAACAATAGATAAATAACAAATATAGGAACAGAAACAATTACTGCTGACGTTTGTATAACGCGTAATCCACCAATGAGTAATAAGGTAATGGATAGGACTGCCAATATTGTCCCCCATACCATGCGATGCCATCTAGCAGGTTCTTGTCCTTCCTTTAACTCTTTTGTCGCGATAGCCGCCAAGATGTAAGTGGCAGAATCGAGTGATGTTGACAAGAATATTATGGCCAAAATAACAAAGAACGGTAATACGATGTAGCTTAGTGGCAAGGACTTCAATATTTCTACAACCGTTGCAGGACCACCATTTTCACTTAATATATCTTTAACTGGTAGGATATCACTTAACTGCAAGTTCATCGTATACCCACCGAAAACCATAAAGTAAATCCACCCACCAATTGAACCCCATAAAAGCATATGTGTAATTAGTTCGCGAAGTGTACGCCCTTTCGAAATACGTGCAACAAACAATCCCATAAATGGAGCTGTAGCAGCAAACCAGGCCCAATAGAAAACGGTCCATCCTTGTGGGAATCCTCCCTTGTTGATGGGATCCGTATAAAAACTCATATACGCGAAGTTTTGCACCATCAACCCAAAGCTGTTCGAGAAGTATGTCAAGATAAACGAAGTTGGTCCTACAATAAAGACGAAAATTGCAAGGGCTAATGCAAGATAAACGTTTATGTCACTTAGTCGTTTAATACCTTTATGAAGTCCCATATATGCACTTGCAGAATAAATAATTGTAATACTAACGACAATAATAGTGTCTAGCATTAATGATTGCTGTATACCAAAGATACTGCCAACAACAGCGGAAACCATTGGTACACCTAATCCGAGTGATGTTCCTAGACCACCAACCAAACTCCAGATAACTAGCACGTCTATTAGCTTTGCAAGCCACCCATCAGCATATTTACCTAAAGCTCCACTTAAAGCGGTACTTAATTTTAATGATGGACGTTTTCTAACGAAATAGGAGTAAGCGATGACAACAGTTGGGAATGCATAAAGTGACCATGCCGATATCCCCCAATGAAACAAACCATATGTTAAAGCCCATTCCGCAGCTTCTTTACTTTCGGGCTCTATACCAAAAGGAGGTCCCGTAAAATAAAAAATAGGTTCAAGCATAGACCAATACATGATACTTGTTCCCATTCCTGCTGTGAACAACATCGTTCCCCAGCTGAATGTCGAAAATTCTGGGTTCCCATCACCTAACTTAATTTTTCCGTATTTACTAAAAGCAATCCAGATAAGTAAAACAAATAGGCCGATTGTTAAAAACTGAAACGCCCAGTCCATTTTATACGTAATGGAAGTCATAATTTTATCTAAATACGGTTCTGCAGTCGCTTTATTTAACACGAGTAAAACAGTTGCTGCGACAATAACAACAATGGATGTCCAAAAGACAAATGGATCAATCTGCACCTTCTTCAAATTTCTTCACCCCTCAATTGTAATATAACTACCTAAAAACAACACGTATACTTCTCCAGTAATTGACAGCGCTTTCAAATATCCGAAAGTTCCGTGACGTCCGCCGAAGGCTTTATCTAGATTCAGATAAATTTGTCCATCAATAGTCTGCCTTCCTTTTTTTAATTCATGCAAAAGTAAAAACAAGATGCTTGCATTCATGAAGTAAATATTATCACAATAGATAATATAATCGTGATTATTATTCCACGTTGATTATACTAACACATGAGAAATCTTAGAACAATCTAAAAATGCATTTTTTTTTTAGAAATATCGTATAATTGAATTGACTGGTGCATTACAAAGAATTTAAGAGGTGTTAAACTTGAGTAATAAAAAGATTCAAATGAGTCGTATGTGGAAATATTTTATCGAAGCAACAGTGGAAATCATTGATGAAGAAGGCATCGATCAAGTAACCATTCGAAAAGTTGCAGACCGTGCCGGATATAATAGTGCGACTATTTACAACTATTTCGCAGAAGTGTCTCATCTTCTATTTTTCGCATCAATGAAATTAATGAAAAATTACACTGAAGAAGTGACAATGTATATGGGGAAAGGTGACACGCCCTTAGAAAAATACATGCTTGCTTGGGAATGTTTCTGTAAACATTCTTTCCAACAACCAAGCATCTTTCATGCAGTTTTCATCATGGATTTGGGAGATCAACCAGAAAACCTTATAAAAAGATATTATGAAATTTATCCTACTGACTTAATTGCTATTCCTGAAGAGCTAAAACCCATTTTGATTGAAAGAAGTATGTCCAAACGCGGAAAGTCAATTTTGGAGCTTGCTGCCAACGAAGGGCAAATAGATGCAAATAGTGTAGATGATATTAATGAAATAACAATATTAATTTGGCAAGGAATGCTAACGAATATTTTAAACAGACGCTCGGATTATAAATCAGAAGAAGCTATGCATATTACTATGCAGTATATAGAACAAATAGTTGACAATGCAAAATCACGACATATTGTAGTCAAATAGAGAAGGAGATCACAAGTGTGAATAGATATTTTCCTCTTTATTCTATATTATGAACTTGTGCATTAACCCGTTTGATTATTATGATAATATCGCTAAAACAGTTAAAGCCGTACCAATATCTGCTATTTTCACTTTACTATTGTAGGAAAGTAACAAGACGTTTGCCACACTTGTCCTTCGGTAATGCTATCGTGATTAATTTGCCGAAATTGCGCCGGAAAAGGTCCAATAAAATAAAGATTTTCAGATCTTTCTTACCTGTGCTTTATAAAGAAATTTGTTAGTTAACAGATGTCATTTTTTTTTGTTATAATGGCGAAAATGGAGGTGTTGTGGATATGGGACTTACATATTACGGATATCCGAAATGTGGAACGTGTAGAAAAGCAAAGGCTTGGCTTGAAGCAAAAGGGTTTGAGTTACGAGAGATAAACATTGCAGAAGCCCCTCCTGCTGAAGAGGAACTAGGCAAAGTTATTGCTACATCCGGATTGGAACTGAAGAAGTTTTTCAACGTCAGTGGGACAAAGTATAGGGAACTTAATTTGAAAGATAAATTAGTAGGTATGTCAGATGAAGAGAAAATTAGCTTGCTAGCATCAGACGGTATGTTGATTAAAAGACCGCTTGTTTTTGGTGATAGCAAAGTGACGGTTGGTTTCAAGGAAGAAGAATTTGAAAACGTTTGGACAAAGTGATTCCTTCCTTGTTTTTATGCACGAAATATGCCAAAATTGAAGTGAATGAAACTATATATTTGGAGGGGTACGGAATGAGCACACCAAAAGATCTGCGTTATTCTGAAGAGCATGAATGGGTAAAAGAAGAAGGCGGTAACTACCGTATCGGAATTACACATTTTGCACAATCTGAACTTGGCGATATCGTTTTCGTTGAACTTCCATCTGTTGGTGACGAGATCAAAGCGGACGAGCCTTTCGGAAGCGTTGAATCCGTTAAAACAGTATCAGAACTTTACGCACCAATCAGCGGTAAAGTTATTGAAGTGAACGAAGGACTGGAAGATAGCCCTGAATTCGTGAACGAATCTCCATACGAAAATGCATGGATGATCGTTGTTGAACCATCTGATGTGTCTGAAGTAGATGCATTGATGACAGCTGAAGCATACGAAGCAATGACAGTCGGAGAATAAGTTGTCCAATGAAACGTCGGGTTTATTCCGACGTTTTTTTGATATAGAAGAGCGAGTAAAGATATAAATAGCCATGTCTATCCCTATATGCAATTACTGGAAAGTAGTTAGTGACTTGAGAATTACGTTAGGAGAGGACAAATATGGTTTTCCATTATGATGAAGCAGGTATCACGCAAAGATTTATGACTGAATTACTAATGTTGTGCAAGAAAAACGAATCAATTGAAAGTATAATGCTTTTTGGATCTCGGGCAAGAGGAGACTATCGCAACACATCAGATATTGACCTCGCATTATTTACAAACCACCTTTCTCATAGCGAACAAAACTTAATCGAAGCAGATTTGCAAAACTTACCCACACCGCTAAAAATAGATGTTTTGTTTATGAATCGTTTAGCTAAAGAAAAATTGCTTGTCAATATTAGAAATGAAGGAGTTGTTTTATATGAAAAAGGAAAGACTCCACGAGAAGCTTGAAGATTATAAACGGGCGAGTAAACGTTTAGCTGAAGCAACGGAATTAGAAATCATGAATGATATTGTATACGATGGGGTTATTCAACGTTTTGAATTTACATTTGAACTCAGTTGGAAGCTTATGAAAATATTTTTGGAATATACGGGAATCGAGGAAATGAGAAGTCCGCGGGCTACGATTCGGGAAGCCTATACTTATGGGTTAATTCGAGATGGGGATGAGTGGATCGATATGATGGTAGATCGAAATAAAACATTCCATATTTATGACGAAGAGGAAGCTAAACTCATTTATGTTAAGATTAAAAGGGATTATGTGGGACTTCTGCAAAAGTTGATTGTAAATATAGAAAAAGAGCTAGAAAAACTACAGTAAGCAAATGCTTGTGCCGATAATGACGAAGTGGAGTGGACACTTGTGAATGATGACAAAGTAATCATTGTTGAAGGAGGGCAGGATCGAAAACGGCTTGCACGAATCCTTGCCGAGCCCGTGGATATCATTTGTACGAATGGAACGGTCAGCGCTTATCGACTGGAAGAATTGCTGGCCCCTTATGAACAACATGAGCTGTTTGTCCTTGTCGATGCAGATGAATCAGGCGATAAGATCCGAACGTTATTCAAGCAGGAGTTTCCTGACGCCATTCATTTATATACAGAAAAGGTGTATAGAGAAGTGGAAACAACGCCATACAAAGTACTCGCAACAATCTTGCAAGATGCACATTTCAATATACTGCCCGAATTTTTAACTTGATTCAGCAGATTTAAAACCCTCTACTGAATCAAGTTAGCCTCCGGCGGATTGTAAAGGATGGTTTATAAGCAATGGAAACATGGACACGTGAACAATGGGAAGTAGCCTTGAAAGAGTCGACCGCTGCCTTGTATTATTTATATACACCAATGTGTGGGACATGTGCTGTCGCTTCTAAAATGATGGAAGTTGTGTCAGTAATGAAGCCAGACATGCCGATAGGGAAGGCAGATTTGAATTACGTACAAGACTTGGCAATGGATTATGAAATCGAAAGTGTGCCTTGTTTGCTAATCCAAAAAGATGGCATTGTGCAACATAAGATTTATGCATTTCAGTCTGTTCCCTATCTTCTCGAAAAGATTGGTTGACAGTCCAAATCAACATGTGATAGTATATGTCTTAACATTCTAATTGAATAGAACACTCTTATTAAGAGAGGTGGAGGGATAGTGCCCTATGAAGCCCGGCAACCGTCACGCAAGTGAAATGGTGCCAAATCACACAAAGTATTTACTTTGGAAGATGAGAGATTGGACGAACGTTTATTTATTGATAACGTCAAGCCTTTCTGCCCGTCTGCAGGAAGGCTTTTTTATATTATCAACACGTAGTGTGGAAAAAAATATTCAGAGGTGAGAGAAATGATTCATTTATCAAATATAAATAAACAATACGGTGATGGGTCAGACAGGATTACAGCTGTCAAAGATGTATCGCTTGAAATTGCTGATGGCGAAATTTTCGGAGTCATTGGTTATAGTGGGGCAGGAAAAAGTACGTTAATCCGCTTGTTGAATGGTCTTGAAATGCCTACATCTGGCAGTGTGCAGATTGGGAAGTTAGAAATTTCTGCTATTAAGGGGAAACAACTTAGGGAAGCGCGGCAAAAAGTGAGTATGATTTTCCAACACTTCAACTTATTATGGTCTAGAACTGTTAAGGAAAATATCGCTTTTCCACTGGAAATCGCAGGAGTACAAAAAGCAGACCGTGAAAAGAAAGTGGCAGAGCTGATTGAACTTGTAGGGTTGGCTGGTCGTGAAAATGCCTATCCATCCGAATTATCAGGCGGTCAAAAGCAACGTGTGGGAATCGCCCGCGCGTTGGCAAATGACCCAGAAGTTCTGTTATGTGATGAAGCAACTTCAGCCCTTGATCCAGAAACCACAGATTCAATTCTCGATCTTTTAACTGGTATTAACGAGCGTCTAGGCTTGACGATTGTGTTGATCACACATGAGATGCACGTCATTCGTAAAATTTGCCATCGAGTTGCGGTCATGGAAGCTGGCGAGGTTGTCGAGTTGGGAGATGTCCTAGAAGTATTCCAATCACCGCAAGCGCCGATCACGAAACGATTTGTTACTCAAATAACGGAACCGGTGGAAGTGAAGCAGGCGTTGGCACATATTAAAGAAGAATTGCCTACTGGGACGCTTATCAAGCTTGTTTTTGTAGGGGAACAGACAGAACAGCCCGTTTTAGCAGGCTTGATTCGTAAATTTGATGTAGATGTGAATATCGTTCAGGGGAATATTTCACATACGCATAGCGGGGCATACGGTTCATTAATCCTTCAACTTGTGGGGGACGAGGCTACCATTGAAGAAGCGATTCGTTATCTTCATGAAAAAGATGTGCAGACAGAGGTGATTAGTAATGATTGAAACCCTATTTCCGAATGTTGACTGGCCGAAAATGTGGGAAGCGACAGTTGAAACGATTTATATGACAGCATTATCTACATTTTTTACGTTAGTAATTGGATTGGTGCTAGGTGTCCTTCTATTCCTTTCAAGTCCAGGACAGCTGTGGGCTAATAAATTCGCCAATGTTGTTACAGGGGCATTCGTCAATATTTTTAGATCGATTCCCTTTATTATATTAATCATTTTGTTGATTCCATTTACGAAGTTCCTACTTGGGACGATACGCGGACCTGATGCAGCGATGCCTGCACTTATTATTGGAGCAGCTCCTTTCTATGGAAGAATGGTATTAATTGCATTACAGGAAATTGACAAAGGTGTTATTGAAGCTGCCAAGTCGATGGGAGCAAAAACACGGACAATCATTTTTAAGGTTTTATTACCTGAGTCAATGCCCGCACTTATTTCGGGTATTACCGTCACATCTATTGCACTCGTTGGCTATACGGCAATGGCCGGAATCATCGGTGCTGGTGGTCTTGGAACATTAGCGTTTTTGGACGGATTCCAGCGTAATCGTGGGGACGTTACACTTGCTGCAACAATTATCATCTTAATTATCGTTTTCATCATTCAATTCATTGGAGATTTTGCTGCAAGAAAAATGGACAAGCGGTAACTTACTTTTGGGAACAACAGGCATTGCCTGTTTTAAATTAATCCGGATGGATACACACCCATCCGAATTAATTTATAGCCTCCGGCGGATGCCATAGATTTTGAAAGGAGTTAATTGAGCAAGCTCAATTCAAAATCTAGGCACAAATACGCCAAGGCGCATTTGATTATAAAACAACATAGAAAAGGGGAGTCATCAACATGAAAAAGTTATTAACAGGTATTTTACTAGCAGTGCTTGTATTGGCACTTGTAGCGTGTGGAACAAAAGAGGTTAAGGACGATCAAACAAGCGGAAGTGGTAGTGGAGATACAGGTGAAACAGAAGTAACGACACTTACAATTGGCGCATCCAACGTACCACATGAGATTATCCTTGAAAAGGCAGCACCATTGCTAAAGGAAAAAGGTGTTGAGCTCAAAATCGAGACATACCAAGACTATGTATTGCCAAACCAAGATTTAGAATCTGGTGATCTTGATGCGAACTATTTCCAACACATTCCTTATTTCGAAGGACAAATTGCAGATTTTGGCTATAAATTCGCAAATGCAGGGGCTATTCATATTGAACCGATTGGTCTTTATTCAAAAAAGTACAAGTCAATTGACGAGTTACCAGACAATGCCGTGATTCTAATTAGTAACTCAGTAGCTGACCATGGTCGTGTATTGGCAATGCTTGAAGCGAATGGGCTTATCAAGTTAGCTGACGGAGTCGAAAAGATAAAAGCTGAAGTGAAAGATATCGTAGAAAATCCGAAAAACTTGCAATTCGATGCAAATTACGAAGCAGCTCTTATGCCACAACTTTATGCAAATGATGAAGGCGACGCGCTGTTAATTAACTCAAACTATGCAATCGATGCTGGTTTAAACCCACTTGAAGATTCAATTGCAATTGAATCTTCGGATTCACCTTATGTAAATATTATTGCTGTAAGAGAAGGCGATGAAGACAAGCCAGCTATCAAAACGTTGGTTGAAGTATTGAAATCAAAAGAAATTCAGGACTTTATCTTAGAAGAATGGGGCGGCTCGGTCGTACCTGTAAAATAAGTAGCACAAGGCCTCGTCAATCAGCAATGGTTGACGGGGTTTTTTTAGGTGATGGGAAATGATAATTATTAAACAAAATATAAGTCATAATAGTCGGAGGATTAAGATAATTATTAAATTAAAAAAGAGGTTACAATAGTGAAAAAATTATGGTATCATAATCGAATAAATACATGTGTTTATTTAGGGAGGACATAAAAATGAAGTTTAAACTTGGTCTTATATGGCGTATTGTCATTGCGATTGCGCTTGCAGTTGTACTTGGAATACTAACCCCGAAAATCGGAGAAGGTTTTGCAGAATGGTTTGTCAGTCTAGCGGCAACATTTAATATGATCTTCGGTGGATTCCTTAATTTTATTGTACCGTTAATCATCATTGCATTTATAGCACCGGGGATTGCGGAACTTGGAAAAGGGTCTGGCAGGCTTCTTGGACTTGCGACGGCATTTGCTTACATTTCGACAATTGTCGCGGGAATTATGGCTTTCTTTGCGGCAACAACGCTATTGCCGGGCTTTATTGACAGTATTGGTAGTGGTAAGGTTGGCGAAGCAACTAGGGAAGCAGCTACAGCATTTTTTGAGCTTGAAATGACACCAATTATGGGTGTTATGTCTGCGCTTCTTCTAGCATTCGTGCTGGGGATTGGGATGGCGTCTATTGGCAGTAAGTCGATGTTTGCTGTCTTCAATGAATTCAATGTATTAATCGAAAAAGTAATTTCATATATCATTATTCCACTATTACCGTTCCATATTTTCGGTATATTCTTGAATATGACATATACAGGACAAGTTACGAAAGTTCTTTCCGTATTTGCTGTGGTGTTCGTGATGATTATTGCACTTCATCTAATTATGCTGACACTTCAATATACGGTGGCAGGGACATTGTCAAAACGTAACCCGTTCGGCCTCATGAAAACAATGGCACCTGCTTATTTCACTGCAATTGGTACACAATCTTCTGCTGCAACGATTCCGGTGACATTAAGACAGTCGCGAGAAACGGGCACATCAGAGAAGGTGGCGAATTTTACAATACCACTGTTTGCAACTATTCACTTATCGGGAAGTACGATTACACTTGTATCGTGTTCAATTGGTGTCATGCTGATGAATGGTATGCCGATTGAATTTTCCGCGTATCTACCATTTATTTTTATGCTAGGTGTGACGATGATTGCAGCACCGGGTGTTCCAGGTGGAGCGGTAATGGCGGCAGTTGGGCTTCTGGCTTCGATGCTTGGTTTCGATGAATCAATGGTCGCTTTGATGATTGCATTGTACATGGCGCAGGATAGCTTCGGTACGGCGACAAATGTAACGGGTGACGGTGCACTTGCGATGATTGTTGATAAGTTTACGAAAAAAGAAGATAAAGTTTCTACTGGAAACTAATACTTTATAGAATAAATCGAAAGTCGATACCTTGTGTATCGGCTTTTTCAAATGATTAGAATTCTCAATAGAATAGGGATAAATGAAAATATGTGTAGCCGGCTAGAATGCTTGCATACAAGTCTTGAATTAAGGGCATTCAAATGAAATGGAACAGATTCTCAATGATTTGCAAGGCATTGATTAATGGGGTAAGATTAGAATGATACTAAATAGAGAACGATTTTCCGTTCATCTTTAATATATTGGAGGTATTGGAATGGCTACTTTGGAAATTAAAGGCCTTCACGTTGAAATTGAAGGCAAGGAAATATTGAAAGGCGTCGATTTGACGATCAATACAAACGAGATCCACGCAATCATGGGTCCAAATGGTACAGGTAAATCTACACTCGCGCAAGCGATTATGGGGCATCCCAAATATGAAGTAACAGCAGGTACAGTGACGCTTGACGGCGAAGACGTGCTTGATATGGAAGTTGACGAGCGTGCTCGTGCAGGAATCTTCCTTGGTATGCAATATCCAAGCGAAATTACAGGTGTTACAAATGCTGACTTCCTTCGTTCTGGCATTAATGCTAAACGTGAAGAAGGCGACGAAATTTCGTTGATGAAATTCATCCGTGAATTGGATAGCAAAATGGAATTCCTTGAAATGGACGAAGATATGGCAACACGTTACTTGAACGAAGGTTTCTCAGGCGGAGAGAAGAAGCGTAATGAAATCCTTCAGTTGCTTATGTTGAAACCTACATTTGCAATCCTTGATGAAATTGACTCGGGTCTTGATATAGATGCATTGAAAGTTGTATCAAAAGGCATCAACGATATGCGCGGTGAAGAATTCGGTTGCCTAATTATCACGCATTACCAACGTCTTCTTGACTATATTACACCAGACCATGTTCACGTGATGATGCAAGGTAAAGTAGTTAGATCCGGTGGTGCTGAACTAGCACATAAACTTGAAGAACAAGGCTATGATTGGATTAAAGAAGAGCTTGGCATCGAAGACGAGACAGTCGGGCAAGAAGTTTAAGAGAGGAGGACGATTCACAATGACGGTTGAAACTAAAGTGGCATTGACCGAACAGGACGTCCGCTCCTATTCAGCTCAAATGAATGAAGCTAGTTGGATGGCAGATTTCCGTGCAGATGCATTAGCGAAAGTGGAACAGCTTGCAATGCCAAAACCAGATAAAACAAAAATTGATAAGTGGAATTTCACAGAATTCCCTATTCATGCAGTGGAGTCATCGACGTATACTTCATTGGACAAGCTTCCTGAAGAAGCACTTGCTTTGATTGATATAGAGCAGCAAAAAACGATTTATGTTCAGCATAACAACACTCCTGCTTTTCTATCAGTATCAGATGAACTGAAAGAGCAAGGCGTTATCATGACGGATATTTTCACAGCATCTCGTGAACATAGCGATCTAGTGAAGAAATATTTCATGGCAGATGGCGTTAAAGTAGATGAGCATAAGCTAACTGCACTTCATGCAGCACTAATGAACGGCGGCGTGTTCGTTTATATTCCGAAAAATGTTGTCGTAGTAGAACCGCTTCAAGTGTTATTCTTACATGACGATGCGCAAGCTTCACTCTTCAACCACGTTCTTGTGGTAGCGGAAGCAAATAGTTCAGTGACGTATGTCGAAAACTATTTGTCAACAGTAGAAGAAGCGGCAGGACTAGCAAACATCGTTGCGGAGGTATTCACAGGCGACAATGCGAAAATCACCTATGGTGCTGTGGATGTACTGGCAGCTGGCTTCACAACTTATGTGAACCGTCGTGGAGTTACTGGACGCGATAGTCGTATTGAGTGGGCACTAGGTCTAATGAATGACAGCGATACAATTGCTGAAAACATTACGCATCTTGTAGGGAACGGTTCATCATGTGATTTGAAGACCGTTGTTGTTGGGCGTGGTAACCAACGCCAGAACTTCACGTCTGAAATCGTTCACTTTGGACTGGATACAGATGCTTTCATCCTTAAACATGGTGTTATGAAAGATGCTGCATCATCGATTTTTAATGGAATCGGAAGAATCGTAAAAGGGGCAACACGTTCAAATGCTGTTCAAGAATCACGCGTACTAATGCTAAGTGAGAAAGCACGCGGAGATGCAAACCCAATTCTTTTGATTGATGAAGACGATGTAACTGCAGGACACGCAGCATCTGTTGGTCGTGTCGATCCGTTACAACTGTTTTATTTAATGAGTCGAGGAATTACAAAACATGAAGCAGAACGTCTTGTCATTCATGGTTTCCTTGCGCCGGTTGTCAGCAAATTGCCGATTGAAGGCGTTAAGAAACAATTGACGGAGGTTATCGAAAGGAAAGTGCGCTAATGCTCAGTCAAGAGATCCGCAACCATTTTCCCATATTGAATCAGGAGATAAACGGGCATCCGCTCGTTTATCTTGATAGTGCTGCGACTTCACAGAAGCCTCGGCAAGTAATAGAAGCGTTAAGCAACTATTATGGCCTTGATAATTCGAATGTTCACCGAGGTGTGCATACACTCGGTAACCGAGCGACAGAAGGCTATGAAGGCGCACGTGAAAAGGTGCGCAAGTTCATTAACGCGAAATCGACGGAAGAAGTTATCTTCTTGCGTGGGACAACAACTGCGTTGAATACAGTCGCGCAAAGTTATGGGCGGGCTAATGTTGGTGAAGGTGATGAAATCGTCATTACCTATATGGAGCACCATTCGAACATTATTCCGTGGCAACAGCTTGCGAAAGAAAAAGGGGCAGTGTTGAAATACGTCGACCTTGAGGAAGATGGCACATTGTCAATTGATAAAGTACGTGAAGTCATCACGGATCGGACAAAAATCGTTTCCATTATGTATGTGTCCAACGTACTCGGTACGATGAATCCGATTAAAGAAATTACTGAAATTGCGCATGCGCATGGTGCTGTCATGGTTGTTGATGGCGCACAAGCTGCACCGCATTTGAAAATAGATGTCCAAAATCTAGACTGTGACTTTTTTGCTTTCTCGGGACATAAGATGTGTGGTCCTACTGGGATTGGTGTTTTGTACGGCAAAAAAGCGTTATTGAACAACATGGAGCCTGTCGAGTTCGGCGGCGAAATGATTGATTTTGTCGGGCTATATGAATCTACGTGGAAAGAGTTGCCTTGGAAATTCGAAGGAGGCACGCCAATCATTGCAGGAGCAATTGGTTTGGGTGCGGCTATCGATTTCTTGGAGGAAATCGGACTGGATCATATTGAACGGCATGAACATGAATTAGCAGGCTATGCTATGGAACGGATGTCGGAAATCGACGGACTGACGATGTATGGTCCGCTTGATCCGAAAAAACGTGCAGGGCTAGTAACATTCAATTTGAATGACGTCCATCCGCATGATGTCGCAACAGTGCTCGATATGAATGGTGTTGCTGTTCGGGCGGGTCACCACTGTGCACAGCCGCTCATGAAGTGGCTGAATGTATCAGCCACGGCACGCGCTAGCTTCTATATTTACAATACAGAAGCTGACGTCGATCGCCTCGTGGACGGACTCCGTATCGCAAAGGAGTATTTTAACGATGTCTACTAATAATTTAGATCAGTTATACCGATCCGTCATTATGGATCACTATAAGAACCCAAGGAACAAAGGGGTTCTTGCGGATAACAATATTACAATCGATATGAATAACCCAACATGTGGGGATGTCATCCATCTGACACTTCAAGTGGAAAATGACATCGTTCAAGATGCGAAATTTGAAGGCGAAGGTTGCTCGATCTCTATGGCCTCCGCTTCCATGATGACGCAAATTGTGAAAGGGAAAAATGTGAACGAAGCTACGAAGCTTGCACATGTTTTTTCGGACCTAATGCTGGGGAAAGATGTTGAAGACTCCATTGATTTAGGGGATATCGAGGCACTTGCGGGTGTAGCGAAATTCCCTGCGCGCATTAAGTGTGCAACACTCGCGTGGAAGGCGATGGAAAAGGGAGTCGGAAATGATTCCGACGCAACAGACTAAAGGAACGGAGGAATAGTAATGGCTAAAAAAATGCCGGATATCGGTGATTATAAATATGGTTTTGCTGATAAAGACGTATCAGTTTTCCGTTCGGAACGCGGTTTGACAAAAGAAATTGTTGAACAGATTTCAAACATGAAGGAAGAGCCACAGTGGATGTTGGATTATCGTCTAAAGTCATTGGAATTGTTCTATAAAATGCCAATGCCTCAATGGGGTGGCGATCTTAGCCCACTTAAATTTGACGAAATCACATACTACGTTAAACCATCTGAAGGAACAGAACGTTCTTGGGATGAAGTACCGGAAGAAATCAAGCGTACATTTGACAAACTCGGAATTCCTGAAGCAGAGCAGAAGTACCTTGCAGGGGTTTCCGCACAATACGAATCAGAAGTTGTCTACCACAACATGAAAAAGGATCTTGAAGATCTTGGAATTGTTTTCAAGGATACAGATTCGGCGTTACGCGAAAACGAAGAGTTGTTTAAAAAGCATTGGGGAACGATTATTCCGAACTCCGATAATAAGTTTGCTGCTTTAAACTCGGCTGTTTGGTCGGGTGGATCATTCATCTACGTACCACCAGGCATTAAGGTTGAAACGCCGCTACAAGCTTATTTCCGTATTAACTCGGAAAATATGGGGCAGTTCGAGCGTACACTTATCATTGTTGATGAAGGAGCAAGCGTGCATTACGTCGAAGGATGTACAGCACCTGTTTACACAACAAACTCACTGCACAGTGCGGTTGTTGAAATCATCATCAAAAAAGATGCCTATTGCCGTTATACAACAATCCAAAACTGGGCGAACAACGTGTACAACCTTGTAACGAAGCGTGCAGTTTGTGATGCGAATGCAACAATGGAATGGATTGATGGCAACATCGGTTCAAAATTGACGATGAAATATCCAGCAGTCATCCTTAAAGGTGAAGGCGCGCGCGGTATGACATTATCCATTGCACTTGCAGGTAAAGGCCAGCACCAAGATGCAGGAGCGAAAATGCATCACCTGGCACCAAACACATCTTCAACAATCGTTTCTAAGTCGATTTCTCAACATGGTGGGAAAGTAACGTACCGAGGAATCGTTCACTTTGGACGTAAAGCAGATGGTGCACGTGCGAATATCGAGTGTGATACGTTAATTATGGATGATAAGTCTACATCAGATACGATTCCATATAACGAAATCCTCAATGATAACGTGTCACTAGAACACGAAGCAAAAGTATCGAAAGTTTCAGAGGAGCAGCTCTTCTACTTGATGAGCCGAGGAATTCCTGAGCTTGAAGCAACTGAAATGATCGTTATGGGCTTCATCGAACCATTTACAAAAGAATTGCCGATGGAATACGCTGTTGAAATGAACCGATTGATTCGCTTCGAGATGGAAGGTAGCATCGGGTAATTATTATGTTGGAAAAACCGGTCCTAGTGACCGGTTTTTTGTCGTTGTGATAAAGTTAGGTAATCCAGATTGTTGTAAAGGTAGTCGAGTTTACAAAATTCATCGTACAATCCTCCAAATCAGTTCCGATTGCCGTAACAGTTTCACTGGCATATGTTAGAATAATACTAACGTTGCATTTGAAAGGGGGGCGAGGGGAATGATTCAAATCGGATTGACGGGCTGGGGCGATCATCCGACTGTCTATGATCCGTCCTCAACGGCAAAGGAAAAGTTGCTCGATTATAGCGCTCATTTTCCGATTGTTGAACTGGATGCTACTTTTTATGCGATACAACCAGAACGTAATATCCGCAAATGGATTGCCGAAACGCCGGATAATTTTCGTTTTGTTGTAAAGGCGTATCAAGGGATGACGGGGCATAATCGTGAACCACTGCCATATGCTTCGATTGACGAAATGTATCAGTTGTTCCGCTTATCCGTTACACCGTTACAAGAAGCGGGGAAGTTAGCGATGATACTTGTGCAGTTTCCACCTTGGTTTGATTGTACGAAAGATCATGTCGATGAAATTCAATTCGTTTGTGAAAAGTTGCAAGGCTTCGATATCGCAATTGAGTTTAGACATCAATCGTGGTATTCGACTGACTTTAGGCAAAAGACATTAGATTTTTTGCGCAAACTAAAAGTGATCCACTCCGTCTGTGATGAACCGCAGGCTGGTGAAGGCAGTATTCCACTTGTGGCGAGCACGACACGACCAGATAAAGTGCTCGTTAGGCTACATGGCCGTAATGTCCAAGGATGGCGTAACATATCCGGCGATGATCATGCGTGGCGTAAGGTGAGGTATTTGTATAATTACAATGAAGCTGAACTGCAAGAAATTCAGCGAACAGTCGAAAAACTGACAGTGGAAACGAAGGAAGTATTCGTTATTTTTAATAACAACTCTGGCGGACATGCAGCAAGAAATGCACAGCGATTTCAAAAAATGCTCAATATCAACTATGAAAGTCTGACGCCGAAACAGCTCAACTTTTTTGAGGAGGAATGGTAGTGGAATATCTTATATTGGCCGTTATTGGTCTAGCAGCAGGAATTGTCGGGGCACTTGTTGGCCTCGGAGGCGGCATCATCCTTGTGCCGGCGACACTTTTTGTCGGCATCAATCTGGGGCTGATTGATGGCATTACACCGCAAACAGTCGTTGGTCTTTCAGTCATTATGATGATTTTTACAGGTCTTGCATCGACACTATCTTATATGAAAACGAAAACAATTGATTACAGAAGCGGTCTCATCTTTTTCGCAGGGAGTGTTCCGGGAACTCTTGTCGGAGCATTTGTTAATAAAGGGCTCGATCTACCATCATTTAACTTTTATTTCGGAATTTTACTTATTATTTTATCGACGCTATTATTAGTTAGAAAATATTTAAAGCCTGTGAGTTGGTTCGTTAACCATGGTAAAAAAAGAACCTTTGTGGATAATAGGGGAGAGACATTTGTCTTTGGCTATCCGGTATGGTTTGCTTTACTGTTGACGTTTGGAGTTGGCTTTGCATCGGGTCTATTCGGAATTGGTGGAGGCTCCATCATCGTACCTGCAATGATTCTATTATTCTTGTTTCCTCCGCATGTTGCGGTTGGAACATCCATGTTCATGGTATTCCTATCGGCTATGGCCAACTCTATTACGCATATATCACTTGGCAATGTACCATGGTTGTACACGATACCCGTCGTTCCTGCTGCTTATATCGGTGCGAAGTTAGGTGCGATGTTAAATCAGAAGATGAAATCAGAAACGCTTGTTCTCGCATTACGAATTATTCTTTTAATACTAGGGATTCGATCGATTATCGACGGAATTATGGGGTGAGTTGCGATTAGTACAATAGAAACGATACACTTTTATCATACCAATGATATCCATAGTCACTTTGAGAATTGGCCGCAAATTAGTCGCTTGTTATGTGATAAAAAGCGTGAGCACTCGGCCAAGGGAGAAGCTTGTTATGTATTCGATATCGGGGATCATGTTGACCGCTCACATCCTTTTACGGAAGGGACAAATGGCCACGGGAACATCCGTTTATTGAATGAAGCAGGATTTGACGCAGTAACGATTGGCAATAACGAAGGCATTACAATGTCGGAAAAGGCGCTTTCTTCTTTATATAAAGATGCCAAGTTCGATGTGATTCTTTGTAATTTATTCGAAAAGGGTGGGGGGCGTCCGGCATGGGCGTTGCCTTACAAGATTTACGTGACAGAGCAAGGGACGAGAATTGGTGTTATTGGCGCAACAGCAGAGTACACCACGTTTTATGCGAAGTTAGGTTGGGAAGTGACGTCGCCTAGTGAAGGGTTAAAACGGGTTGCTGAGGAAATTGCAGGGCAAACAGACATGATCGTCTGCCTATCACATTTGGGGATAACGGAAGATGAAAAATTGGCAGTAGAATGCCCTGAAATCGACGTTATTTTCGGAGCACATACGCACCATCTTTTTCATGAAGGCAAGCTAATCGGACATACATTATTGGCGGCGACAGGGAAATATGGGGAATATGTAGGTCATGTGACGGTGCAAGTGGATAGCGATGCAAAAAAAATGGCAGCAAAGCTTTACAGGTCAGACCAGCTGACAACTACTGAACAAGACATTCAACAAGTGAATGCACTTATCGCATCAGGCAAGCAGGCAATGGCAGAAAGGGTTTTCTACAATCCGACAACACTGCCACAAAATTTATTCGGTTCGAGTCCATTGGCATCCTTTTTCGGCCGTGCATTGATCGCTTATACAAAGGCTGATTGTGCGCTATTTAATACAGGGATCTTTCTTGGTAGCTTAGACAAAGGTTGGGTGACGAAAGAAAGCCTGCATACGCTACTGCCACATCCGATAAACCCTTGTATCATCACACTAGACGGCGCCGAGTTGAAAGAGATTTACGAACTGTCTTTGAATGAAGAATGGCCGCATATTGAAATTAAAGGACTTGGATTCCGTGGGACGCTTATGGGAGCAATGATACATGAAAGATTGTACAAAAATCGTCATGGTAAGCTTTATGCGGGGAATCGGCAAGTTGTCGAGGGGCAGACGTATTCGCTTGCCACACTAGATATGTTTACATTTGGCTTTTTCTTTCCTTCGTTGAAAGAGGCGGAGAAAGACTACTGTATGCCTGAATTGATTAGAGATGTGTTGGGCTGGTATGGAACTGAATAAACGACTCCTTTCCTGCATAATGTAACAGCAGGAGGAGTCGTTTTGAGATTTCATGTGCAAAGTACTCGAAGATCAAGGAAGAAGAAACGAAAATGGTTACCGCTCCTTATTCCGGCGTTTCTAATCGCGATTGCCTTATTCTTATACATCATCAATATGAGACTTACACCTATCTATGTCCAATATGCAGAAGTACAAACGCGGATAATAGCCGCTCATGTCATTAACAAAGCTCTCACATCACGGGATTTTAAATTACCTAGCGTTGAAGAAATGTTTCCGGCAGGCACTAATGGTTCTACTGGGGTAATAACAATCAATGCGGAAGCCGCTAGTCGGGCAGTAGGAGATATACATGCACTAGTTGCTACTCATCTTAAGCAGGCTGAAGCGGGGAATTTTGATATGTTGCCCATGCAAAACAATATCGAATATGACCCGCAAGCAATGGAAAGTCAAAAGGGCATTGTATTTTTTGTTCCTATTGGGCAGGCGTTGAATATTCCCTTACTTGGAAATTTCGGTCCAAAAATCCCAATCCGCTTTCATGTCATTGGTGAAGTGCACACGGATATTGAACCGACCATCAAGGAATTTGGTATAAACAGTGCATCTGTCGAAGTAAATGTTGTTGTGACAGTGAACGTTCAAATTATCGTGCCGCTTGCAACGCAAGAAAGTGTAGTGGAACAGAGAATTCTGATTGCAATGGGAATTATTCCAGGAACCGTGCCTCCGGTCTTCAGTAATGGTGGAGGTGCTGCACCTAATATTGAAATTCCAGTCCAACTTCCAAAGCAATAGTGAATAAGACTTGAAAGTTAGCTGTTTTATTGTTAGGCTAGTATAGTAAATAAAATACCGATTGGGTAGAGGCTGCATTGCTTATCAGTCACACACGAGAGATTGACATCTATGACCGTGTGTAAAAGGAAGCTTTGCCGAAGTTTGATAGGATCGTCAAATCCATCAGGCTGGGGTTATTCCAAATAGGAATAACACTGTCATACATCGTTTGATGTGTGATGAGCTACATGTCGTACGTTAGATAAGCACTTTTATTTATCCAACAAACGCAACGTAGATAATGCCGGCTCCCCAAACACTTAATTAAGTGTCAAAAGGAGTCGGTTTTTTTATTCCCCCATGACGGGCCTCAACCCAACAAAATGGAGGATTTTAGAATGATTGGAACATGGGTATCGATTTTGCCGCCACTAATTGCTATTGTCATGGTGTTGGCGACAAAACGCGTATTGCTATCACTTGGATCAGGAGTTGTCGCTGCAGCTTTATTGGCAGCATCCTTTTCGCCAGGTGAATCTATCAAGAATTTATGGAGTGGAATGATCGTCTCTTTCTGGGATGGAGGAGAATTGAATACGTATAATATTTACATTATGTTATTCATCCTTTTACTTGGAGTTATTACGGCATTCGTTAGCTTGTCTGGTGGTAGTCGGGCGTTTGCAGCGTGGGCAGTCCAGCGTATTAAGACAAGACGTGGAGCTAAACTATTGACGGTGTTTTTGGGCATTGCGATCTTCGTAGATGACTATTTTAACGCATTGGCAGTTGGTCAAATTGCTCGTCCGATTACGGATCAGCACAAGATTTCTCGCGCGAAATTAGCTTATTTTATCGATTCAACGTCAGCACCGATTTGTTCGATTTCGCCAATTTCTAGCTGGGGTGCGTTTTTAATAGGACAGCTAGCACTCATTTTTGGTGGTGCCGCGGCTATTAGCTATTCACCACTATCGGCTTTTATCATGATGGCCCCTATGAATTTTTATGTTGTGGCAACACTAGCAACAGTCTTTTTCTTGGCGTGGACAGATGTTGATTTATTTGGAATGAAAAAACATGAAGAGCTTGCGAAAGAACAAGGGCAGTTATTTGATCCTTCGAAAGCGATTCCTGGTCAATTGAAAGAGGAGTTCCCTGTGCACGCACATGGTCGTGTACGTGATCTAGTAGCACCGATTGTGGTGTTAGTAGCTGTTACTTTTGCCATGATGATTAGAACGGGCTATTTGGCAGGTGGATCGATGAGCATTTGGTCGATTTTTGAAAACACAGATGTGCCTTTGTCATTGCTAATAGGGGGAATGGCGGGGACAGCAGTTGCTGCGATGTTGTATATGCTACAGATGAAACGCAATGAAACGGCAAGTATGCGGTTGGTCATTCGCGCATTTACAACTGGTGTACAATCGATGATTCCAGCAGTTCTCATCCTAATTTTTGCTTGGGCACTAACCGATTTAATTGCTGTATTAGATACAGGTGCTTATTTATCGGGCGTTGTCATAAGTGCTAATCTACCAGTGGCATTTTTACCGGTTATTATTTTTGTGCTGGCAAGTTTAATGGCCTTTGCAACGGGGACATCTTGGGGGTCATTCGGAATCCTGTTACCGATTGCAGGAACCATTATGATTGATGCCGCACCGGACATTTTATTACCAGCATTGGCAGCAGTTCTTGCAGGAGCGGTCTGCGGCGATCACTGTTCGCCGATATCGGATACGACAATCCTGTCAGCGACAGGTGCGGGGAGTAACCTGATGGATCATGTGACAACGCAATTACCTTACGCGCTCATCAGCGCAGCAATCGCTGCAATTGGCTATATTGTTTTAGGGATTACAGGCTCTGTATGGATAGGTCTTATTGCTGTCATTATTCTTCTTGTTATATTATTTGCTGTTTGGTCGATGAAAGCAAAAAAAGAGGCCGTTCAGCTGTCTGCATAAAAAAAGAAGCGATGGAATTTCATCGCTTCTTTTTTATATAAAAAGCAATTTTTGGATAAAAAAATGTTTTGACAATAATCAATCAGGTATATATACTAGCAATAAGATTACAAACAATCTGAAAGTATTAAACATTTAATTCTCTGTTTTAGAAATAGAGAATAAGAGGGGGAAACTAGGATTTATAGCATTACGTCTTTAATTATCTGAATTGTAAATAAAAAGGGGGATTTCAAATGAAATTGAAAAAATTCGCGGGTATATTTGCCACAGCAACTCTTGCAGTTGGACTACTAGCAGGATGTGGTGCTGGAGAGAAAACGGGCGGGGATAGCTCAAGCGCAGGCGGCGAGGGTGGCGACTCGATTAAGATTGGGATTAACTTAGAATTATCGGGGGCTGTTGCTTCATATGGAACATCAGAACTTGCTGGAATTGAATTAGCTGTTGAAGAAATCAACGCAGCTGGCGGAGTGGATGGCAAGAAAATTGACTTAGTAAAGGTCGATAACAAATCAGACCCGGCAGAAGCAACGAGTGCAGCACTAAAATTAATCGATAAAGATAAAGTCGTGGCAATTATCGGAGCGGCGACAAGTGGTGCAACAGTTGCACAAGCTGATATTGCTAATAGTAAAGAAATACCTATAATCAGCCCATCTGGTACAAGCCCGACAGTAACGGTTAAAGAAAATGGCAGCGTCAATGAATTTGTCTTCCGAACATCTTTCATCGATCCGTTCCAGGGGACTGTTGCAGCGAACTTTGCAGCAAACGAACTGAAAGTGAAAAATGCTGCGATTTACTCGGATAACTCAAGTGACTACTCAAAAGGTCTTGCAGCATCATTCAAAAAAGATTTTGAAGCAGCGGGTGGTAAAGTAGTTAGTGAAGAATCATACATTGCAAAAGACTCTGATTTCCGCTCAACATTAACACGTATTAAAGCGGCAAATCCAGAATTCATTCTGATTCCAGGTTACTATGAAGAAGTTGGATTGATCGTTAAACAAGCGCGTGAAATGGGTATTACAGTACCACTTATGGGCGCAGATGGTTGGGATTCTCCAACTTTACTAGACTTGGCTGGTGCAGAAGCGTTGAACAATACATTCACGACAAATCACTACTCTTCTGAAGATACAGATGGAATCATCCAAGAATTCAATGATAAATTCGAAGCGAAATATAGCAAATTACCAGATGCATTTAACGCACTTGGGTATGACACAGTTTACCTACTAGCTGACGCTATCAAACGTGCAGGTGGAGCAGATTCAGTGAAAATTAAAGATGCTTTAGCTACAACGAAGGATCTTGAACTTGTCACTGGCTTATATTCAGTAGATGAAAATCACCACCCTATCAAATCTGCTACGATTCTTGAATATAAAAACGGTAAGCAAGAATTTAAAACAAAAGTAAATCCTTAATTCAAATACTAGGAATGGGGGGAGGTCATCCTCTCATTCTTTTTTATCTTTGTTCAGCTGAAGATCACTGCGGAACAATAGAGGAACGCAGGCTAAGGTCGCCACGTCCTGTGGCAACGCCTGCATGACCTGCATCGTGCAGGCCCAAGCCTCCGGCGGATGTCATAGATTTTGAAAGGAGTTAATCGAGCTCGATTCAAAATCTGGATGCCATTTCGTCAAGGCGTAATTGATTGAAGCCTATCTTAGAATAAAAAAGGAGTGAAAAATGCATGGAATGGTTACAGCAGCTGATAAACGGTATTTCACTCGGAAGTATATACGCGTTAATAGCATTGGGCTATACAATGGTTTATGGAATCATAAAACTCATTAACTTTGCGCACGGGGAAGTCTTTATGATTGGAGCATTCATCGGCTATTTTTGTATTGCTGGATGGGGGCTTGGGCTGTTTCCAGCTTTGCTAGTTGCAATGACAAGTTGTGCAATCATTGGGGTTATCATCGAACGAATTGCCTACAAACGATTGCGGAATGCGACACGAATTGCCGTTTTAATCACTGCAATCGGAGTATCTTTGCTGATTCAAAATGGTTTCATCTATATGCGCGGAGCACAACCAGAAGCGTATCCGGCTGTTTTTGCGAATAAGTCATTTGCTTTTTTTGGTGCTCAAATTAGTAGCCAGTCCATCTTAATTCTTTCTGTTTCGATTGGCTTGATGATTATCCTTCAATTTATTGTACATAAAACGAAAATTGGGAAGGCGATGCGAGCGGTATCTTATGACAGTGAAGCTGCAAAATTGATGGGCATTAATGTAGATAACACAATCTCGGCGACATTTGCGATTGGCTCTGCACTAGCGGGAGCTGCAGGCGTTATTTTCGGTATTTATTATACAAAGATTGATCCGTTGATGGGGATTATTCCCGGTTTGAAAGCATTTGTAGCGGCTGTTCTTGGTGGAATTGGTATCATTCCAGGGGCAATGGTCGGTGGGCTTGTGCTTGGGGTGGTAGAAACATTTGTAAGTGCGATCGGCTTCTCGCTTTGGAGAGACGCTGCGGCATTCATCATTTTGATCTTAATACTCATTTTCAAACCGTCAGGCATCTTTGGTAAAAATACGCGTGAGAAAGTGTAGGTGACAGGACATTATGAAAAAGTCAAAACAATTTTGGATATTTATCAGCTCATCTATTGCTGCCTATGCCATTGTTCAACTTCTCATCAACATGGGAATTTTGGATGATTTTTATATCAATACTCTTGTTTTTATGTCAATCAATATTATGTTAGCCGTCAGCTTGCATTTAGTCATTGGGATTACGGGACAATTTTCACTAGGGCATGCTGGATTTTTAGCAGTTGGTGCGTATGTATCAGCGATTGTCACTATGAAATTGCAATTACCATTCCTAGTTGCCATTTTAGCAGCGGGTGTAATGGCAACGATTGCCGGATTAATCATCGGGATTCCAAGTTTGCGGTTACGCGGGGATTATCTAGCAATTGCTACGCTTGGTTTCGCAGAAATCATTCGAATTATTTTCTTGAATATTGAATATGTCGGTGGAGCGGCGGGCATGCAGGTCACGCATTTAACGAATTGGACGTACACATTTATATGCCTATTCGCGACAATCGTAATCATTGTGAACTTTACTAATTCACGACATGGTCGAGCATGTATTTCCATTCGTGAGAATGAAATTGCGGCAGATGCTATGGGTATTAATACAACCTACTATAAGGTTCTAGCGTTTGCGATTGGTGCTTTCTTTGCCGGTATTGCCGGTGCGTTGTATGCCCATAACTTCTATATTATCCAGCCTGTTAACTTCGGGTTTTTAAAATCAATTGATATTTTAATTTATGTTGTATTAGGCGGACTAGGAAGTTTGTCAGGTGCAATTGTAGCTACTATATTATTGACAATTGTTTCTACATTCCTACAAAGTTATCCTGAAACACGGATGATTATTTATAGCTTAGTCCTGATCATTGTCATGCTCTATCGTCCAAAAGGTTTAATGGGAACGATGGAAATCACAGATTATTTCAAGCTGTGGAGAGGTTCGAAAGGGGGCAGCAAACATGGCCAGTGAACCGTTACTAAAAGTCACAGATGTCGGTATACAGTTTGGTGGACTAAAAGCTGTTGCGAATTTCAATATGGAAATCAAACAAGGTGAGCTAATTGGATTGATTGGACCTAATGGTGCGGGTAAGACAACGAGCTTTAACTTGTTAACGGGAGTCTATACGCCAACCGAAGGTGAAATTTTACTGAATGGGCAGCGTATTAATGGCATGGCCCCGTACCAGGTTACACGCAAAGGAATTAGTCGGACATTCCAAAATATCCGGTTGTTTAATGAATTGTCTGTATTGGATAACGTAAAAGTGGCTTATCATTCGTTAGCGAAGCATTCAGTAATGAGTTCCATGTTCCGTCTTCCTACTCACTTTTCTGGTGAGAAAGAGATGGAAGAGAAGGCAATGGAGTTTTTGAAAATCTTTCAGTTGGACAAATACAAAGATGAACATGCAAAAAACTTAGCTTACGGAAAACAGCGGAGACTGGAAATCGCCAGGGCGTTAGCGGCGGGACCGCAGCTGTTGTTGCTCGATGAACCTGCCGCTGGGATGAACCCGCAGGAAACGAAGGAATTGATGGAACTCATCGCTTTTGTTCGCAAAGAGTTCAATTTGACCATCTTATTAATTGAACATGATATGAACTTAGTGATGGGGATTTGTGAGCGTATTTACGTATTGGATCATGGTGTGCTTCTTGCTGAAGGAACTCCTGAAGAAATCCGTAATAATCCAAAAGTAATTGAGGCTTATTTAGGGGAGGAGGTCCATGATGAGCATGCTTAAAATTGACAACATCAATGTCTATTATGGAAGTATCCATGCCTTAAAAGGCGTTTCATTGGAAGTAAATCAAGGCGAAATTGTTACATTGATTGGTGCTAATGGAGCTGGGAAAAGCACATTGTTGAAAACATTATCGGGTTTATTGAAGCCGAAAGAAGGCTCTATCACTTATTTGAATTCGTCAATTGCAGGAAAGCCGGCTCAAGACGTTGTTAAGGCTGGAATCTCGCACGTGCCGGAAGGAAGGCGCGTCTTTGCAGATATGAGCGTTGAGGAAAATATTGAATTAGGTGCATTTTTACGCAAAGATAAAGCCGGGATTCAACAGGATTTTCAAAAAGTCTATCAGATTTTTCCGCGCTTACATGAGCGGCGCAAGCAATCTGCCGGTACATTATCTGGTGGAGAACAACAGATGCTGGCGATGGGAAGAGCGATTATGGCGAGGCCAAAGCTATTATTATTGGATGAACCATCCATGGGCTTGGCGCCACTAATGGTGAAAACGATTTTTGAAGTCGTCAAGGATATTAATAAAGAAGGCACAACGATTTTACTTGTCGAACAAAATGCTAACATGGCTTTATCAATTGCGGATCGGGCGTATGTCATTGAAACGGGTAGAGTGATCCTGTCGGGGACTGCCGAAGAATTACAAGCGAGTGAAGAAATAAAAAATGCTTATCTTGGTGGGCATTGACGATTATTAGTAGATATGTTTGAATCGAAAAAGAGAGCGGTTGACCCACAAATTCAAGGGGCAGCCGCTCTTTCTGCTGGTTGTTTGAAGTCTGAATATATGATACATTGACAATAGCAATGAAATCAATACCATATGTCTTAAACATTTCATTACATTTTAAATAATATCGCACTAAATTGTGGGAATGGGGTAGATCGTCGTGTCGTGCAGACCGGAACAAGGAACGAGAGCAGAACATATTAAAAAACCAGATTGGCTAAAAATCAAGCTGAATACGAATGATAATTATGTGGGACTCAAGAAATTGATGCGAGAGAATAATTTGAATACAGTTTGTGAAGAAGCTCGTTGCCCCAACATCCATGAATGTTGGGGAGAGCGTCGCACGGCAACGTTCATGATTCTTGGAGCAGTTTGTACACGTGCCTGTCGCTTTTGTGCGGTTAAAACGGGATTGCCAACTGAACTCGATTTGGCGGAACCGGAACGCGTTGCAGATTCTGTTGCGCTCATGAATTTGAAGCATACCGTCGTAACAGCTGTTGCGCGTGATGATCAAAAAGATGGTGGATCTGCAGTTTTTGCTGAAACCATTCGTGCGATACGTCGAAAAAACCCATTTACGACTGTAGAAGTGCTACCATCAGATATGGGTGGAGATTATGATAATCTAAAGCGTCTGATGGATGCCAAGCCGGATATTCTGAATCATAATATAGAAACCGTACGGCGCCTCACACCGAGAGTTCGTGCTCGAGCAACATATGATCGCTCACTCGAGTTGCTACTGCGTGCGAAAGAAATGCAACCAACAATCCCGACAAAATCTTCTTTGATGCTTGGTCTTGGCGAAACGCATGAAGAAATTTTGGAAACGATGGATGATTTACGAGCACATAAAGTGGATATTATGACAATCGGTCAGTATTTACAGCCGTCGAAAAAGCATTTAAAAGTACAGAAATACTACTCACCGCAAGAATTCGGTGAGTTAAGAAAAATTGCAATGTCCAAAGGATTTTCACACTGTGAAGCGGGTCCATTAGTGCGTTCAAGTTACCATGCGGATGAGCAGGTAAATGCGGCAGCTAAGGAAAGACAGCGTCAGGGTGATGTGGAATTAGAATCGGCACTGCAATCAACTTGAATCGGCAAGCCCTGCTGATTGAGGAGGAATGAAGTTCAATTCCTCCCTGTTGAGCCTTCTGCGGATGTCACAGATTTTGAAGGGAATTGTGGTATGCAACCTAAGTTCGCCGCGTCCTGCGGCAACGGTTGCATACCCGCATCCTGCGGGCACAAGCAAAATTCAAAAACAGGACGCAATTACGCAGAGGCGTAATCGATTAATTGGCGGTGAAATGAATGATAAAATTAGATGATTGGCAGTTTGAGGTCGTGACGAATTTTCGTGATGGTTTCAATGAAGAAGCGCTTCTTGCGCGATATAGTGATGTCCTGCTGAAGTATGATTATATACTGGGCGACTGGGGATATGGGCAACTTCGGTTAAAAGGCTTCTTCGAGGATACGAACCAGAAAGCAACGTATGAAACAAAGATTGGTACTTTACAGGATTACCTGTATGAATACTGTAATTTTGGCTGTGCATATTTCGTTTTGAAAAAAGTAGAGCGTATCAAACCAGATACGTTAATTGAAGAAGTTGCTGAATGACAAGGCTCGCGCGTGGATTTTTATACTCCATGTGCGAGTCTTTTCTATGGGGTGTTAGAGAATAATACTCTAGGAAGAAGGTTTGGGCTGTCCGGAAAGATAGTATTCACAAACTTTTTGAGCAGCCAAAAGGCTGCTTTCCATTCCACGATAAACACAATTGAACTTATCGATCATTTGCCGAAGGTTATCGATCAATTTGAAGTCATTATCGATCATTTCCGCTAAGTTATCGATCAATTGGACAGAGTTATCGTCATTTCGGGACCTTAGACTCGTCTAGTGGACACGGGCACTGTACGCAGCGTGTCTAGTGTGTAATCAATGAGTTCCTTATTTCAATTCATGTAGATATGGTATTATAGTAAAGGATACATAAAGCTAATCATAACAATCAGGAGGGACAGTCTGTGTACTTTGTTGACAGAAATCAAATTAATAAAGCGCTTGATCATATGGAATATTTACTTGGGGTATATGAAAGTGGGAGTAGGTGGGCGGATGATGAAATTCGTTCACTCGCATTGGAGCGGATCGCACAAGTCATCATTGAATCGGTTATTGACGTCGGTAACTCGATGATTGATGGTTTTATCATGCGTGACCCGGGCAGTTACGAGGATATTATTGACATTATGGAAGATGAACGTGTGGTAACGACTGAAATGGCTGGGCCGTTAAAACGGGTAATCGACCTGCGAAAAATGATTGTTCGTGAATTCACGGAAGTGGATATCGCTGAAATTAATAAAGTCCTTCATGACACATTAGGGGAACTTCAAGAATTTCCAAACAAAGTCCGTTATTATCTTGAAAACGAACTAGGTCCAGTATCTGCATTTTTACCTGAGGATAAATAAAGATGGATCACTATAAAGCAATTTGCCTCGACTTAGACGGGACAGTTTACCGTGGGACTGAACCGATTCCAGAGGCAGTGTCTTTTATCGCTAGCGCTCAAGCACGGGGCATCAATCCTTATTTTATAACCAATAATTCTTCGATGACACGCTTGCAGCTTCAAGAAAAGCTGGCTTCATTTGACATTCAAACAGATACTGCTCATATTATGACATCTGCCATTGCGGTAGCTAAATATTGTAAGGAAAATTATAGTGGGGCATCTGTACTGATGATTGGTGAAAATGGATTGGAAGAAGCATTGGTTTCTGAGGGGATTGAACTTACGATGGACAAGCCAGACGTGGTTATTATGGGAATCGATCGCGGTATAACTTATGATAAGTTGGCAGCGGCTTGTCTTGCTCTACGTGCAGGTGCTCATTTCATTGCAACAAATAGTGATAAAGCATTTCCGACAGAACGGGGACTTGTCCCGGGGAATGGCTCGTTTGTCCAATTGATGGAGGCGGCGACGGGCAAATCACCGATATTTGTTGGAAAACCAGAATCGTATATGTTAGGTTTCATTCAGCAAGAAAACGGTTATCGTAAGGAAGAGATGATTATGGTGGGTGATAACTATGACACCGACATTCAAGCTGGAATTCGCTTTGGCATCGATACGCTCCATGTGGCAGGTGGGGTGACATCTAGTGAGGACGTCTTGCTGAAAGAACAGCAGCCGACGTATCATTTTCAATCGTTGTTGGAATGGCCTTAATCAATCACGCTAAGGCGTGATTGCGTCCGGATTTTGAATCGAGCTTGAGGCCAGCACGAGGCTGGTCATGCAACGGAGAAGGATTGAACTGCATCCTTCCTTGTTGCCACAGGACATGGCGGTCTTAGGTTGCCTTCCTTAACTCCTTTCAAAATCCGTGACATCCGCCGGAGGCTTTATCAGGGAGGAATTGAACTGCATTCCTCCTTATTCAGCGGGAATTGGAATACCAATTGAATGAAAAGTTTCCTATATCCATCTTACCAATTATGGAAGTGGGGTATTCAGCTGAATTTAGATAAAAAGCTAACCGCCTTACATAGGCGGTTAGCTATAATGCTCAAAAGAGCGGATTGTCTTCGATGAATTGGTAGATACGTTCAGTCAGTTCTTTAGGTGTGTCGGCTTCGACAACTTCACCATTGACAACTGCGTACAGTGTGTTCATACATTTTGTACAATAGCTTAGACAACCATATTCAAGAACGTCAAGATTCGGATCTTTTTCCAATGTTTCGAAAGTTTCTTGTGAACCATTTGCAATATTACTTATACAAAACTCGACAATCGGATTCATGGCGATCACCTCACTCACTTGGAATCCTACTCCTTTTTCCGCCACACGTCAATTCCCCTGTCCTATCAAAGTTAGCTAATGAAATGAAGATTTACTTTCTGATGACTCATTGTGAAGTTTGTCACAAACTGCTATAATCAGATTGAGAAAATAACGAATTAACGGATTATGAAGGAGAAAAACTATGAGAAAACTTGTACTACTTGGCGCTGGATACGGAAATATGCGTATTATGCTGCGCTTATTGACGAAAGATCTTCCAGATGATATTGAAATCACACTTGTCGATCGGACTCCTTTCCACAGTTTGAAAACGGAATTTTATGGACTGGCGGCTGGGACGGTATCAGATTCAGAGGTCCGTGTTGCATTGCCTATCCACGACAGATTGAAAGTGGTTGGCGGTGAAATTATTGAAATTAGACCGGATGAAAAATGTGTCTATCTCGATGATGGCGTACAGATTAAGTATGATGAGCTCGTGATTGGTCTTGGCTGTGAAGATAATTATCATGATGTACCAGGAGCAGCCGAATACACGTATAGTATCCAAACTATCGGTAAGTCAAGAATTGCTCATGAAAAAATTCTTGGTTTCGGAGCAGGCGCAACAATTGGTATCGTTGGTGCTGGTTTAAGTGGTATAGAACTCGCGAGTGAATTGCGTGAAAGCAGACCTGATTTGAATATTAAATTATTCGATCGTAGTCCACGGATTTTACGCGATTTCCCTGAAAGGCTGAGTAATTATGTCAAAGGCTGGTTTGACGATAATAATGTAGATGTTGTGTCGAATTCTAATATTACAAAAGTAGAACCAAATGCTTTATATAATCATGAAGAAACGATTCCGGTTGATGCAGTTGTCTGGACGGCAGGTATTCGTCCTGTTGCTGCGGTAAAAAATATTGATACTGAAAAAGATAATTCGGGTCGTGTTGTTCTCAATATGTATCATCAGTTGCCCGCATATAACGACGTCTATATTGTAGGGGACTGTGCTTCTTTGCCTTACGCACCAAGTGCTCAGGTTGCAGAAGAACAGGCGGAACAGATTGTCAAGATATTGCGCGCGGTATGGAGCGGGGAAGCTTTGCCAGACAAGATGCCAGAGATTAAGCTAAAAGGCTTCCTTGGTTCATTAGGGAAGAAGCAAGGCTTTGCTTATCTTGCTGACCGTACCGTTACAGGACGTATTGCGAGACTGTTGAAATCAGGCGTATTGTGGATGTATAAATGGCATAATGGCTAATTCCAAAAAATCCTTTATTCACAAAAAATTTGTGGATAAGGGATTTCTTTTTTTTTATTAGTTCTCTGAACGTTGTTTAGTTTCGCGGAAACGTTGCAAGGATTTCATTAGACATTGCAAAGTTTGTAGTAAACGTTGTTAGGTTTCCTGACTACGTTGTTTAGTCCTCTGAACGTTGTATAGTTTCGCGAAAACGTTGCAAGGATTTCATTAGACGTTGCATAGTTTGTAGCAAACGTTGTTAGGTTGCCTGATTACGTTGTTTAGTCCTCTGAACGTTGTATAGTTTCGCGGAAACGTTGCAAGGATTTCATTAGACGTTGCATAGTTTGTAGCAAACGTTGTTAGGTTACCCGATTACGTTGTTGACTGTGATAAAAACGGATTAAATCCCATCAAAAAACGGTCATTCCCTTAAGTACAGGGAATGACCGTTTTTAAGTTACGCTTGTGCCACAAAGCCATGCTTTTCAAGCTCGGCAAATACTGGTTTTAGTTGAATATAACCTTCGCCAATCATTTCGCCTTCAATCATAACAAGTGGATAGAAAAATTCGTCATTGCGTACTTGCTCCACAATTGCGCTTTGTCTGTCGTCTGCAATATCTTCTGCATCGATATCGATGTAGTGGATATCATAAGGCTGATTGGGATACTTCCTATCAATAGCAGCCTGTAACCATTCGTAAGTATCTTTGGAAGAAGGTGCGTTGACGCAGCTGGCACAGACGACCTCTGCTCCATAAATTTCAATGCTTAGTTTGTTCTTTTTCAATTTAACGATCTCCTCTCGACGCATTATTGGATTTTTTCTTAATGGCAGTTTATAATCAGTATAATGAAAGGGGAGTTTAAAAACAATGACAGATACAATGTTGACTGAACCTGTACAAGAAGTATTAGATAAATTACGCCCATTCCTATTGCGTGATGGAGGCGACTGTGAATTGGTTGATATTGAAGATGGTATCGTGAAACTTCGCCTTCTCGGCGCTTGCGGAACATGCCCAAGCTCAACCATTACATTAAAAGCAGGTATTGAACGTGCGCTTCTTGAAGAAGTGCCAGGTGTTGTTGAAGTGGAGCAAGTATTCTAATTTAGCATCGTCTATGCTAAATTTGGCCTCCGGCGAATTTGAATATTGAAATGAAAGCGGGCCGAACTTGGGTCCGCTTTTTCCGTCTAGCTCTGGGCGCCCTCCGCATTTCGTGATTGTATTTCTCGAATTTCCTGCCAACGATCTTTGGCTATTTTAATAATATGCGGCTCTGTTGAGCTACGTTGACCTTCAATGACGCGAGAGAAGTGGCGAATGGCTTCTTCCTTATCCCCGATTTTCCAAGATAGTTCCGCGATGATATAAAGGACTCTCGATTCAGACATTTGGGTGCCTGCATAATCACCTTCAGAATATGAATTAACATATAAGTCTCTAGCAATTTTCATAAAACGTTGTTCTTCTTCCTGTTTACCTTGGTCGCGGTATAACCAAGCAACGCGTAAAGTGAGCCCTGCCATTGACAATGCCTTTTCTTTTTTTAGCATGGCGCTTAGGTAGGCAAGCTTATACGTTTCGATGGCTTCATCGATATCACGTTCCGCTCCGAATGATCGGCCATTCCATTGTGCTGTAATTTTATTTAATATGTCATCCTTTGTACCTGGAGCAAAATAAGGTGCAAATTCATCAGTGAATGAGAAGCCACATTGTGGGCAGACTGCAACATTATAAAGGAGAGGTTTGATTTCAGGGTCTGAATAAACTGGTTTAAAATCGCTCTCGTGTGATGTGACTCGAACAAATCTTGACCGGACTTTTGTGGTGATAAAATCTGTTTTACAATTGAGACACGCTATTTTTTTACCGTAATAAGGGGTAATCTCCAATCGAATCATCCTTTCATACTATCAACCTTATTATAGCGCAAAAGTCTTAACTTACTCCAGCAGAAGTCCCCTACTTCTGTAAATTGCGATATGAAACTAAGTACTCATTCAAATCTTTGGGTGTTCAAACAACTGTTGAATTAAATTAAGAGGTAGGCAACCTAAGTACGTCACGTCTGTTGCAACGGTTGCATGACTGACAAGGAAGGATGCAGTTCAATCCTTCCCCCCCTGTCGGCCCGCAGATGTCACAGATTTTGAAGGGAGTTGTTAAGGAAGGTAGTCTAAGGTCGCGACGTCGTAATCATGTGCCTTAATTTCTGCAAAAGCACAGAAATACGGCAAATCGAACCCTTCGCAGTTCGATTCGCAACGAATGCATAACCTACATCCTGTTGGCACCAAGTGCAATATAAATTCTGCACGCAATTACGCCGGGGCGTAATTGATTAGACGAGTAATTATAATTGCGTTAAGGTTAATTTCCTTGCTATGATGGAGAGAAGAAAACAAAGGGAAGGTGAACGCAAATGGCACAAGTTGTTGAAGTTACTGAGGCAGCGGCATTTCATGTTAAAGAAATGATGCGCCATAATGGGGAAGAAGGTTCATTTTTACGTGTTGCTGTTAATGGCGGAGGCTGCAGCGGATTGACATACGGAATGGGTTTTGAAACTGAAAAGTCTGAGGAGGACCAGCTGTTAGTCCAGCATGGTTTACAAATCCTTGTTTCAAGCGAAGATGCCGGTATTCTTAACGGTACACAAGTTGATTATAAAGAGTCCCTCATGGGGGGCGGATTTATCATAAATAATCCCAATGCAATTGCTTCATGTGGGTGCGGTACATCATTTAGAACAGCGCAGAAAGCTGGAACTCCAGCTGATTGCTGATTATTGTTAAGCCCCTGACAGTATTGTTAAGGGGCTGTTTTTGCTATGGATAATTAGTCTATGTTTTCAAACATTTTGTATTTCAATTATAGTATTGAAATGCCGTTTCAAAAGGGCTACTATAAGAGATAGAAGTTTGTCGAACAAATGACAAAGGCCAGGACTGTGTAAATCGTCGGTGTAGTTGATTTCACGAGGGCCGGGCACATAAAAAATTTAAAGGTGGTTTCGATCTTCGTGAAAAGACCGACAATTTTAGTATTAGGTGCAGGGTACGGCGGTTTATCTACAGTCGTGAATTTGCAAAAATCACTTGGGACAGACGAAGCAGATGTTGTCCTTATTAACAAAAATGATTATCACTATGAATCTACATGGCTTCATGAAGCGGCTGCTGGAACATTGTCTCCTGAACAAGTTCGTTATGACATTAAAAGTGTTATCAATAGCCAAAAAGTGGAATTCATCAAAGCAGAAGTACAAGCAATCGATGTTGCGGGCAAAATTGTAACGACAAATGTTGGTACACATACATACGATTATCTTGTGATTTCTCTTGGCTTCGAAGGTGAAACTTTCGGTATTCCTGGACTTGATAAGTATGCACTTTCAATGGCGAACGTGAAAGCAGCTCGCCAAATTCGTGAACATATCGAATACCAATTTGCAACATGGTCTCTTGAAGAAGAGAAAGACGATAGCCGTCTAACAATCGTTGTTGGTGGTGCAGGATTCTCTGGAATCGAGTTACTTGGTGAACTTGGAAACCGTGTTCCTGAACTTTGCAAAGAGTTCGACGTGCCAGCTGACAAAGTACGCGTACTTTGCGTAGAAGCAGCTCCAATGGTTCTTCCTGGATTTGATCCTGAGCTTGTCCAATATGCTGTAGCTAAATTGGAATCAAAAGGCATCGAATTCTCAATCGGTACGCCGGTTGTTGAAGCGACTGAAGAAGGCGTTAACATTAAAAAAGGCGAAGATGAGTTTGAATTCATCAAAGCTGGTACGGTGATTTGGGCTGCGGGTGTACGTGGTAACCGTTTGATCGAATCATCTGGCATCGAAAACATGCGCGCACGTGTTAAAGTTGATAAAGATCTTCGTGCACCAGGTTATGCTGATGTATTTATCGTTGGAGACTGTGCATTGATGATTAACGAAGAAGCTAATCGTCCATACCCACCAACAGCGCAAATTGCTATGCAACAAGGTGATATGTGTGCAAACAATATTATCGCGCTTATTCAAGGTAAAGCAACATCAGCGTTCGTTCCAGACTTGAAAGGTAGCGTTTGTTCACTTGGTGAAGACGATGCAATCGGT
This sequence comes from Sporosarcina sp. YIM B06819, assembly GCF_033485175.1. Lineage (NCBI taxonomy): Bacteria > Bacillati > Bacillota > Bacilli > Caryophanales > Caryophanaceae > Sporosarcina > Sporosarcina sp. YIM B06819. Next base: position 73,317 of record NZ_JAWLIQ010000016.1, read on the forward strand.
CTAGTATTTGGTAAGAAATTGACAGGAGCAAAAGCTTCATTCATGAAAAAAGTGGTTGATAACCGTTCACTATTCCTAATCGGTGGAGTAGGTCTAACAATTAAAAAAGGGAAATTTAATTTCCTATAAATCGTTTAAAACATTTACAAAGCATCTGCTTGTCTTCTGACAGCAGGTGCTTTTTTGGAAAGGACTGTACATAATGTCACGGAATAAACGGGGAAATGTCTGGCTTGGAGCGGCGGGGCTTGTGGTGAATAGTGAAGGACAGTGGCTCGTTGTGCGTAAAACTTATGGGGGACTTCAAGGGAAATGGTCAATTCCTGCTGGCTTTGTGGATGGTAATGAAACAGCAGATGATGCAGCCATTCGTGAAGTCAAAGAGGAAACGGGCATTGATAGTCGTTTGGAAGGGATGATTGGTTTTCGCACTGGTGTATTGAATGGAGAAATCAGTGATAATATGGCGATATTTCTTCTGAGACCGACATCAGAAGATCAGCTTTTGATTCCACAGCTCAGAGAGATTTCTGAAGCGGTGTGGAAAAGTCCACTAGAGTTGAAACAAGATAAGGATTCTTCTTTGATGATTTTGGAGATGGCTGAAAAAGTGATTGAGTCGGGATTAGATGAAATCGTCGATATTACGCCCGGCGATAGTTTTGGCTATACGTCGTATAAACTATTTTTTAAAAAATAGTCACTTGTAAGAGATGATAAATTGGAAAATAGGTTGTGATTTGTTGAAAGCCGTCTCTCATTCATGTAAAATAATGAATGGAAAACGGAGGTAATTACTTTGGGAACCATTTCACTGACGCACGTCGTCTTATCCGTACTGATTTTCATGGTTATGTTTTTTGGTATCGGATTTCTATTAAATATGCTTCTTCGCATGACATGGTTAATGGCTATCATTTATCCAATTATCGTCGTCTTGATTATTGATGAAGTGAAGATGTATGAATACTTCACAAAGCCAAAATATGCATTTCAACTTCTTGGAGAAAAAGTGATGGCACTTCATATGGCTGACATTATTATTTTAGCAAGTGGTCTCGTTGGAGCCATCATTTCAGGATTTGTTATGAAGATTTTGAGAAAGCAAGGTTATCAGATGTTTTAAGAGGGAGGAATGAAGTTCGATTCCACCCTCTTAAAGCCTCCGGCGGATGTCACAGATTTTGAAAGGAGTTAAGGCAGTCTAAGTTCGCGACTTCCTAATTATGTGCCTTAATTTCTGCAAAAAGCACAGAAATACGGCAAATCGAACCCTACGCAGTTCGATTCGCAACGACTGCATGACCTACATCCTGTAAGCCCCAAGCTCAATTCAAAATCTGGACGCAAACACGCCGAGGCGTGTTTGATAAATTTAGAAGCTGCCACAACGTATTGAGTTGTGGTGGTTTTATTTTTTACCGGCGAGTTTCCGGATTTACCGGCGACTTCAAAAATTTACCCGCGGTCGCATCCAAAAAGCCATGTCATTTCCAGAGGAATTACTCCGGAAGTGACATGGCTTTTTTGTCATACGATAAATGAATAGATAATGATAGAGATGAGGATACCGGTTACAGCGCCTGCAAATACTTCGCTTGGTTTGTGACCGAGTAATGTTTTGAGCTCTTGGATTTTTTGTTGTCCGTCTTTTTGTTGCCAGCCTTTTGCTTCTTGAACAAATGTTTGGAAGTCTAACCGCATTTGATTGATAATTAGCGCTTGTTGTCCCGCCTGATAACGGATTCCCGTCGCGTCAAACATGACAATAACGGCGAAGATGGCGGAGACGGCAAAGAGGGGCGAACCCAGTCCTGATTCATAAGCGATTGCAGTTGTCAAAGCTGTCACTGCCGCAGAATGCGAGCTTGGCATGCCGCCTGTTGATGTCATCAGTTTCCAATCGAGCTTGCCGCTAAGAAGAAAATAGATAGGGATCTTGACGATTTGTGCAAAGACGATCCCGAATAATGCCGCCAGGAGCGGAATGTTTTGGAATATAGCCATTTGTATCCACCCCTTTAAAATTTTCAATGGTGTAACAATTATACCACAAAGCATTCAGACAAAAACAAAATAGTACGACTTCCGAATGAATTCCTACAAAGGGCTGAAAATTTGGTATATAATAAGGATTGTATGAAAAAATTGGAGGCCAGTAAAATGAAAACAATTATTGTAAAACCAGATTTTAACCAAGTAGCAGCAGATGTCCTCGTTATAGGTGTTCCGGAACATCCAGAAAATACTGTCGGCTGGGATGGATTCGTCAGTTCTTTTAGCTCACGTTTACCAGAATGGCTTAAATCTGGAGATGTTAAAACGACTTTCAATAAAATTGTTTCAATGCCTGCCATCGAAGAGCGGGGTTATAAGCGTGTATTTTTTATTGGGCTCGGTGAGCAGAAGGCTTTGACGGTAGATCGCCTGCGTCAAGCATTTGCAGCAATCGGTAAAGAATTAGCGAGCGTGAAAGCGGTTTCTGTTGCAGTTTGGACGGCTCCTTTTACAAATGACAAGCTAGCTTGTGAAGATGTTGCATTTGCGGCATCAGAAGGCATTGGGCTTGGAACGTATAAGTTTGCAGGCTACCGCACGGACTCAAATGAGCGTGATGTAGCAATCGAGGCTTTAACGATCTTATCTTCAGCAGATGAGGATGAATTGAAAGCGGCTTGTGAAGTAGGAAAAGTATATGCCAATGCCGTCAATGAAGCCCGTAATTTAGTCAATATGCCTCCAAATATTTTAACAGCAACTAAAATGGCGGATTATGCACGCGAGCTTGCGGAGAAATATGATTTCGATATCGAAGTGCTCGGGAAAAAAGAGATGGAAGAGCTCGGCATGGGAGCCATCCTTGCAGTCAATCAAGGGTCTGTAGAAGAGCCGAAGCTTATTGTACTGAAATATGCGGCGACAGAGCAATGGGAAAATGTCGTTGGCTTAGTCGGTAAAGGCGTCACCTATGATACAGGCGGTTATTCATTGAAACCTCGTGAAGGAATGGTTGGCATGAAAGGGGATATGGGTGGCGCGGCTGCTGTCCTTGGTGCCATGGCTATCATTGGGGAGTTGCGTCCGCAGAAAAATGTCATTGCTGTCATTGGTTCGACGGATAATATGGTGTCTGGAGATGCATTTAAGCCGGATGATGTTATTACATCATTGAGTGGAAAAACGATTGAAGTGCTTAACACAGATGCTGAGGGGCGCCTTGTGCTAGCAGATGCTGTGACGTATGCGAAACAATCCGGAGCAGATTACCTGATTGACGTAGCAACATTAACAGGTGGCGTCATCGTCGCACTCGGTAACGATAAAACAGGAGCGCTGACGAATGATGAAGCATTCTTTGAAGAATTTATGCAAGCATCTATTGAGACCGGTGAATTCGTTTGGAGACTGCCGTTAACGGAAAGTGATAAGAAAAGAATTCGTAAAAGCGATGTAGCTGACCTGAACAATTCACCGGGCCGTGATGGGCATATGATCTTCGGTGGGGGCTTTGTGGGGGAATTTGCGGGTGATACACCTTGGATTCACTTAGACATTGCAGGGACATCAGACGCGGCTGCTGCGCATGATTTAGGACCAAAAGGAGCAACAGGCGTGATGGTGCGAACTTTGGCGACATTGGTTGAACGACTAGCAGATACTGAACTAGAGAACTAATGGGCAATTGTCTCTTTCCCGCCCGCCCTATATGAATAGGATAGGTGGAAGGGGGATGCAGATGCCTAGAGGTTATAATGGTGGTCGCGGCGGAGTTGGACGTGGTTTCGGGCGCGGCTTTGATGGTATTGGACGTGGATTTGGTGGCTTCGGTATACCGTTTCTTGGGAGCTTTGCTGGTGGTCTTCTAGGATCAGCGCTATCTCCAGGGTATGGAGGAGGTTATGGTGGTTATCCACCATATGCTTATCCACCGTACGGGTATCCACCGTATGGCTATCCGCCCTATGGATACCCACCGTATGGTTACGGATATCCACCGTATGGCGGTTTCGGACCATACTAACAAGAAAGAACGCATGACTGTCGGAAATCCGATTGTCATGCGTTCTTTTTAATCTTTTTCTGAATGGGATGTTGAGTAGTTTCGTTTTACATCAGCTACAACCTTGGCTAGGTCATCACCCACAGTGAGTTCAGTTGGTTTGACACCAGACATATAAGCAGCACGGCTCATGAGATGCCCGCCAATCGGAGAGGTGATGAACAAGAAGGCAATCGCTAGAATCAGCTGAATGCTAAAGATTCCTTTGATCAACCAAAAGTGAAGAAATACCCCTAACAAAATACTGAGTACACCCAACGTGGCGCTTTTAGAAGCGGCATGCGCCCGTGTATAAACATCAGGTAAGCGCAAGATGCCAACAACGGTCACGATAGTGAAAAGGATGCCGACAACGATCGTCAAAACAATGAGTATATTAGCGATTACGGTCACGTTCGATAATCTCTCCTTTCTCAATAAATTTGGAGAATGATACAGTCCCGATGAACGACATAATCGCAATCAGTAAGATGACCTCGATGAAAAATCCAGTATCGAACAAAATCGATAACAAGGCGATGGCAGAAATCAACATGACACCAATCGCATCGAGTGCAATAAGTCGATCGGGTGTGGATGGACCGAAGTACACACGATACAGTAGGCCAAAAATCGACAAGATGACAAGTATGAGACAAATCCAAATGAATGTCATCATGGGCGGCTCACTTCCTTAATCGCTTTTTCGAAAGAGTTTTTGATGGAATCAATTGCTTCATCCACATCATCGACATCAATCGCATGGATATAGAGCGTTTTTTGATCATCCGACACATAGAGGACGAGAGTTCCAGGAGTCAATGTAATTAAGCTGGATAATAGTGTAATCTCCCAGTCGTGTTTCAGGTCGGTCGGTAAAGCAAAAATCATCGGTTCAATATCCATCTTTGGCTGCAAAATCAAGCGTAACACAGAGATATTTGACAGGATCAGTTCTTTGAAGAATATGAGCGTTAATTTAACAGTTGCCCATAGCCGCCAAATATATAGTCGTTCATTGAAAAAACGTCTCATCACGATGATTAAAATAAGCCCAATCAAGTACCCAACGATGAACGTTGAAGCAGTCATTGAAGTGCTCATGAACATCCAAACAGTGGCGATGAAAAAGTTTAATAATAGTTGGAAAGCCATCGCAATCTACTCCTTTAACACCGCATCAATATAGATGGACGGTTGTAGTAATACGTTCGAGGCATCCGTCATATACGGCATCAGCCATTCAGTACCGACACCATATAGCACCGACAGGACGACTAATGCCATAGCTGGAATCATCATGTACTGGTAAGGACGGCGCTCAGTTTTCGGCAAGTCAACAGGTTCACCCCAAAATGCGTAAACGAAAATTCGGATGACGGATAATAAGACGACTAGACTTGATAGGAGAAGGATAATACTTCCCCACACATGACCCGCCTCAAATGCTCCTTGCACAATCAGTAGCTTGCCTATGAAACCACTAAGTGGCGGAATACCTGCTAGTCCAAATGCGGCAATGATATAGAGCCAGCCAAGTGGGGCGTGTGTTTTCATCAGCCCACCCATTTTACGCAAGTTCGATGTACCTGTGACGTAGATGATAATCCCGATGAGTAGGAACAAAGCTCCCTTAATCAGCATGTCATGAATCAGATAGAAAACGGCACCCGTTAATCCAGCTTCGTTCATCTGCGCTGCGCCGAATAAAATGGCGCCGACTGCGATAACGATGTTATAAATGATAATTTGTTTCAAATCAAAGTATGCAAGTGCTCCTATACAGCCTGCAATGATCGTTAAAATCGCCAATACAGACAAAATTTCATGTGTAAATCCAATATCATGGACGAAAAACAGTGTATACGTCCGCATGATAGCGTAGACCCCGACTTTCGTCAGTAACGCCCCAAATAGGGCTAGAACCGGTATGGGGGGAGATGCATAAGATCCCGGTAACCAGAAGTACAGTGGGAAAATGGACCCTTTGATGCCAAATACGATAAGGAAGAGAATCGCAATGACTGTAATAATGCCCGGTTGTCCAATTTGTGCGATTTTTGCTGAAATATCGGCCATATTTAATGTTCCAATGACTGAGTACAAAAAGGCGACTGTAATGACAAACAATGCCGATGAAATGACATTGATGAGTACATATTTGATGGATTCTCGAAGCTGTTTCTTCTCGCCACCTAATACGATTAACACATATGAGGCGATGAGTAGCACTTCAAAGAATACGAACATATTGAAAATGTCGCCTGTTGTAAAGGCACCATTGACACCTGTTACCATGAAGAGAATAGCAGGATAGTAGAAGTAACGTTCCCGTTCTTCCCCAATAGCTGTGAAGCTGTAAATGACAACGCCTAACGTTAGTATAATCGTAGTTGTCACAAGCACCGCGGAAAACATGTCAGAAACCATCGAGATGCCGAAGGGTGCTGCCCAGCTACCTAATGTCAGTGCTTGAATGCCGTCAGCTTTTACTTTCGCCACAAGAAACAAGGCCGCAACTAAGCTGACGACGAGCCCTAAAGCCGTTAATGCTCGTTGTACACGAATATTCTCTTTAAAAAACAGGAGGATAATCGCGAACAGGAATGGTAAGAGGATCGGAAATAAAGGTAAGTTAATCATGTTCGTCATTTCCTCTCATCAGATTCATATTGTCTGTTTGATGTTCAGCATACGTCCGATAAGCTAATACCAAAATGAAAGCTGTCACACCAAAACTAATAACAATGGCCGTCAAAATAAGCGCTTGCGGCAAAGGGTCTACAAAATTGGTTACGCCGTCAGCGATAACAGGAGGCGAAATACCACCAAGTCCACCCATCGTTAAAATTAACAAATGTGCACCATGGCTAAGTAAGCCAGTCCCCAAAATAATTTTTAGAATACTCCTAGAAAGGATTAAGTAGGTAGCCGCCGTGAACAGAATCCCGATGACAAGTATCATAATCAGTTCCATTAGGCATCTCCTCCAATCGATTGAATCATCGTAATCGCCGCTCCAACAACGACCAGATAGACACCTGCATCGAAAATCATCGCCGTATGAAGGGATGTTTTTCCGAACAAAGGTAACTCAAAATAATCGAAAGCATGTGTAAAGAACGGTACGTTGAAAAATATAGAACCAGCTGCTGTGCCAAGTGCTAGCAGTAAACCAATACCTATCACAATCGTGAAATTGAAAGGCAAAGCTTTTTGTACTGTTTTCAAATCAAAGGCGAGTAACAGTAGGACAATGGCGCCAGTTGTTAGCAATCCTCCGACGAATCCACCACCGGGTGTATAATGACCCGCAAAGAAAATATGGATGGAAAAAAGGAAGATGATGAAAAATACGAATTTGGTTGTCGTTTGTAAAATAACATCATTTGTTTTCATCCGTATCCTCCTTTCTTGCAAGTCGCAGTCGAATCATCGCGAGTACGCCGATACCTGCAATCGACAGTACAGCAATTTCAAATAATGTATCAAAGCCACGGTAATCGACAAGAATTACGTTGACGATATTACCGCCACCTGCTTCTGTCGCTACTGTATCTTTGTAATATTGTGAGATAGATGGTATTAGTTTTTGCGAGTGCGCCGACAACGCAACAAGCATGACAGTGATACCGACACCTGCTGCAATAAGTAGATTAACAAGCTTATTAGGCTTCGTTTCCCCGTGATTGTTCAACTTTGGCAAATGTTGAAATGCCAACAGGAACAGAGCAACAGAAATCGTTTCAATGACAAGTTGCGTCAACGCCAAATCAGGTGCTTTGAAAATAACGAAGAACAAGGCAACCGAATAACCTACTGCACCAAGAGCAATAATGGCTGCCAGTCGCGTTTTCGCTAGCAAAATCATCGCCACAGCAATGACCAGGATAATCGCAGTCAATACCCCATAAACACTTACGGCTGAAAAACTATTCATATCTACAACAAAGGCTTCCTTGATGAACAGCGCTGCCGTTGTAATCGCAATAATGAAAGCGAACATATAGAGCAAATACGTCCGGATTAACCCCGTCATATAAAAACGAGATAGACGATTCATACCATTTTCGCCAAACAACATGGCTGAATCGTACAAGGCATTCAACGACAGGTATTGCGGTTGAATATCGTAAAGCTTCTGCCATTTCTTCATCGTGACGTATAAAACCGCACCAACGCCAAAAATAGCAATCGTCATCCACAATGCCGGAGAATAAAAGCCGTGCCATGCTGCAACATGCACGTCAACTTCAGATGGATGGTTATACAATCCAGGTTGAACGGCCATGACAGCCGGCTTGACCAACCATTTACCAATCAGGTTTGGGATAAAGAAAATCCCGACAACAAGTGTAGCTAAAATAATAGGGGATAGTAGCATCCCGATAGGCGCTTCATGTGGCGTTTGCGGAAGCGGTTCACTTTTCCGCTGTCCTGCAAACGTTTTGAAAACAAAGTAAAAGCTATAAACGAATGTGAAAACACTCGCAATCCAAGCAACAACTGGGAAAATAATGCCCCATGTTCCAAAGTTGAATAATTCAAAATGGCGAATGGCTAGCATAGAGTCAAGGAACATTTCTTTACTTAGGAAACCGTTAAATGGCGGTAATCCTGCCATTGACATCGAACCGATGAACGCCACAGTAAAGCTGATTGGCATAATGCTCATCAAGCCACCGAGCTTGCGAATATCTCTCGTACCTGTTTCATGATCTACAATACCCGCAATCATGAACAAACTACCTTTAAAGGTCGCATGGTTAATCAAATGGAAAATCGCTGCAAATGCGGCAAATTTAAAAATCGCATCATCTGTATGATAGGCGATTGCGCCTGCGCCGAGCAGTGACATAATGAGCCCCAGCTGACTAACGGTTGAGAAAGCTAGAATGGCTTTCAAATCCGTTTGCTTCACAGCAAAGAACGATCCCCAGAACAGTGTCAGCAGGCCAATGCCAGTAACGAGCCAAATCCATACTTCGGAAACTGCGAAGATAGGCGTAAAGCGTGCGACTAGATACAGTCCAGCTTTCACCATTGTGGCAGAGTGCAGATAGGAGCTGACTGGTGTAGGCGCTTCCATTGCGTCGGGTAACCAAATGTAAAACGGGAACTGAGCAGACTTGGTGAATGCACCGAGTAGGACAAGAACAAGTGCCAGTGTAAAGAATTCATGTCCGACGAACGTAGAAGCAGTTGCAATGAGTTCACGGATGGAAAACGAATTGCCCATGATGCCAAGTAACACGAATCCCCCGAGCATCATTAAACCGCCAAACACCGTGATCATCATTGATTTCAGGGCGCCAAAGCGTGAGCCATCTCGCGTATACCAATAACCAATCAATAGGAACGACGAAATAGATGTTAATTCCCAGAATAAATAAAGGGTAATGACATTATCCGATTGAACGACACCTAGCATGGCTGTCATAAATAACAGTAGATAGACGTAAAAGTTGCCGAGCTTCTCCTTGTCTTTATCGAGATAAAAGATGGAGTATAGCACAACGAGTGCACCAATGCCTGTTATGAGCAAGGTGAACAGTAGGCTCAAGCCATCAATATAGGCAACGAACGAAATACCAAGGGTCGGAATCCATTGCAGTTCAGAAATGGCATGACCTCCATCCATTGTCGTGGCGATGAATCCGATATAAAAGATGAATAGAGAAAGTGGGACGAGCAATACGAACCAGCCCGTATGTATGCCTTTTACATGCTTAAAAAGCAACGGAACAACAAGGGCAGCTAAGATGGGTAGAAAAATCAACAATACAAATTCCAAGTAAATCCTCCTTTTAACGCAAAAAAGTCTGTCATAAAAGGGCGTAGGTACCCCTTGGTGACAGACTCCTCCAAGTACGTTCGATTATTTGGCTGAAGCCAATATACCATAGCTCGTGATAATTGTAAAATTGAAAAAGCTGGATATTGTTGCTTGTTGGGACGTATTTCCGATAGTATTGAGCCTATGAAAACATTTTAATTTGAATCAGCAAATACATTTGCTGATTCAAATTAAGCCTCCGGCGGATGTCAGGGATTTTGAAAGGAGTTAATGAAGGCAGTCTAAGTTCGCGACGTCCTAATTATGTGCCTTAATTTCTGCAAAAAGCACAGAAATACGGCAAATCGAACCCTTTGCAGTTCGATTCGCAACAAAGAGGGATGCAGTTCAATCCCTCTCCACTGCATGACCTACAAGGAAGGATGCAGTTCAATCCTTCGCCCCTGTAGGCCTCATGCACAATTTAAAATCCCTACGCAATTACGCCGGGGCGTAATTGAAATTATCGAGGTGCCTAATGAAAAATCCATACATATTCGGTTATTTGCCTTTCGTCACAATTGTACTTTTCAGTTTGACGTTTGGTGTTTATACGGTCGGTTTGTCGGTCGATTTGTTTAAGGAGATTGGTTTGTATGCAGGAATGCGCGAGTTTTTAACGGATATGCAGCTCCGTATTTTCTTGCTGGTGATTTACGCATTGCTGTTTTTTATGGTGTTCTCTGCCTTGAAATTAATTGCTGGGACGATTCATGAAACGGCGATGCTGTTCTTTTCAAAGGATGTTGAAGGAGAATCATATAGCGAGGCAAAAGGCGGCAACGTCATTTACTTTTTCGGTGCGCTTGTATCAGCCGGCGGTATTAGTTCAATTGGTATATTGGCTGTTACTTTTCTGCTGACAACATTTATATATTTCATATACGTGGTATATAAATTGAGTAATTTTATGACGATTGGCAGAACTATCGGATTGATCGTTTTTGAAATCATTATTTGGGCTGTACTCATTTCCACCATCGTTTATATTTTACTTAAACTTTATAATGGCGTCATAGCAAGTTTACCGTTTTTGGAATGAAATCAGGTACCTTCGCTAAGTAAAAAACTAGCCCTCATGAAAAGGCTAGTCTAGAAGTAGTGTGGAAAAGAGTTGCAAATGGAGTTTCTGATCGCTTAAACGTTTCATAGGCTGTGGTTTGTCATACCCTACCCAAACAGCTGTTGTATAGTGTTCGTTGAGTCCGCCTACCCATAAATCTTTGTAATGGTCTGTTGTGCCGGTTTTTGCCCCTGTATACGATGTCGTATTCGGAATGCCGCGCCCAGTGCCGCTTGTCACGACGTCAGATAGCAGGCTACGCATGGTGGAAACCGTAGCAGGCGACCAGACGTCTATTTTGTCATTTGGCCACTCATACAGAATAGTTCCCGCAGTATCCTTAACAGAACGAATCGCATGAGGCCGCTTATACGTCCCGTCGATAAACCCAGTATAAGCTCCCGCAAGCTCCAGTGGTGTCATCCCTTTTGATAAGCCTCCTAGTGCCGCCGCATAGGTATGATCCTGCTGTGTAATCGACTTGAATTGAAAGGGTTCGATAAAGTCAAACGCCTTGTCGATACCAACAGTCTTAAATAATCGAATGGCTGCCGTATTATGGCTAAGTCGAAATGCATCTCTTACTTTGGTTGTCCCGTACACATAGCCACCGACATTTGTAGGACAGTAAGTGCCGATACAAATGTTACCGCTATTGACGCGGCTGTTTGCTGTGTAAGGCCCACTTTCAAAGTAAGGGGCATAGACTAAAATTGGTTTGATGGCGGAGCCTGGTTGTCGCACCGCTTGGAATGCCCGGTGGAAATCCGCTTTTTTATAATCCTTGCCGGCAAATAGGCTGACAATTTCCCGCGTGCCGTTGTCGATGACAGCGGCCCCCGCTTGTAGACCCTTGGGCTTTAATAGCGCGGAAATGGCTTGTTCATCCCGCCGCTGCTTGATGGGGTCAAGTGCTGTTTCGATAATAAGACCTGTCGCCAACACTTCTGCAGTCCGTTGCTTGACTCGCGCTTCCAGTGCCAGCTTGGTAGATTCATCCGTTGCATTAGCAATCTGATCCGTCAAGCCCTCCGATTGAGCAATCAACTCTGACAGCTCAGAAAGGACATAGGTACTGTAAACAGGGAAATTATTTTCTTTTTTCTTTACCTGTAATTCAATCGGTATGCTTGCATATGTTTCGGCTTCCGCGGTGGTGATGACTCCATTTTTTGCGAGTATGGACAGCAAACGCTCCTGTCTTTTTTTTGTTTGATTGAAATGAACTAATGGATTGTATAATGAAGGATTATTTGGAATGGCGGCGATAAAGGCTTGCTCCGCTTTATTCAACTCATAAATGGGTTTATTGAAGTAATAAGATGCAGCTGCGCCAATACCATACACTTGGTTGCCAAAATACATTTCATTCAAATACATCTCCAAAATATCATCTTTTGAAGTTTGTTTCTCAAGCTCTGCCGCATAAAATAGTTCCGTCAATTTCCGTTCGTACGTCTTTTCAGTTGATAAAAAGCGCATACGGACGACTTGTTGGGTGATGGTTGAAGCGCCTTGCCTCACATCGTCTGTTGCTGTATTGACAGCAAACGCCCGAACGATAGCGGCTACATCATAGCCTCGGTGCTCAAAAAAACCTGTATCTTCGCTTTCAAGGAATAGTTGGCGAACGAATGTCGGAATGGATGTGAGCGCAAGTGGTTCACGCCACTCCACGTACTCTTCCGTAAAAATGACGCCATTGCGATCCGTCATCGAAACGGGAACGTTGATGGGTGGTGTTGATAGCTCGATGGATGTGTCCAACTGCTTATTAAACGAATCAGCTGTTGTTAACTCAACAGCTATTGCATCTTGCACGATAACTAAAATAGGGATAAATAAAAGAATAATGATAATGCCGATGAACCGTTTCAACACGGGACCTCCGTTCAGAAATATGTACTGACAAAAGAATAGCACAGGGCCTGCACGATGCAGGTCATGCAACGGGGAAGGATTGAACTGCATCCTTCCTTGTTGCCGCAGGACGCGGCGAACTTAAGTTGCCTTCCGCCCTAATTAAGATTAAGTTTGTCGGTCTTTCATTGCCAAGAAATCTTCAAAATCTTGGACAGGTTTTCTTTTTGCATAATATAGGAAGGCAAAGCCAACGAGGAACAACGCACCTGTCACAACGAAGACTGATGAGATACCGATAAAGCCACTTAAAATCCCGCCGAACATCGGACCGATAATATTTCCTAAAAAGCGGAAGCTAGTGTTATAGCCCATTACTTCGCCTTGGATGTTGACAGGGGCTTCACGTCTGACAAGTGCTGTTGTAATAGGAATCATTCCACCTACTGCAATCCCGAAGAGTAGCCGGCAAATGATGAGCTGCCATAGCTCGGTGACAAACGCTTGAGGGACAATGAAAATGAAAGAAAGTAATAGTAATATGGACAATACTTTTTCATAGCCAATATCATCCCCGAGCTTTCCCCAATGGCGTGCAAACAGTAAATTGCCTAAACCAGCTGCACTGAATGTGACACCTGCAAGGAAGGCAACATCTCTGGCATCCGTCAATTCTGCTACGTAGAGTGATAGCAATGGTTGGATGCTGAAATTGCCGATTTGAATGAGTGCAGTGACAATCATGACATTTAACATTAGTCGATGGTGCAGGAGTCCGCTCAATATTGCTTTACGCGAATAACGATTAGCTCGCGCGTTTTTTGCGCGTTTCTGCTCTTGAATGCCGAAAAGCACAATAATGGCAGCCACTGTGACAGAAATCGATGTAATGACAAAGGTATATTGGAATCCGAAAGCATCTGCCAATAACCCACCTAAAACCGGACCGAACAATGTGCCCGTCACACTACCCATTTGCAAAGTCCCGAGCATTTTACCGGCTTCTTCTTTAGAGGTTTGTGAGGACACAAAGGCGAGAGAAGTAGGGATGAATCCTGCAACGACTCCATTGAGTAAGCGTAGTAGGAAAAATACTTCTACTGAATCGACAAAGCCCATTAAAAAAACAGACGTTGCAATCCCAAAGCCATTAATGAGTAAAATAGGTTTGTAGCCATATTTATCTGCAACTCGCCCCCAAATGGGTGACATGATTAAAGCGGTAATAAATGTAGCGCCAAAAATAAGGCCAGACCATTTTTGGACGTAAGCATCGGAATGGTCGCCGAATGTATCAATATAGAGTGAGAGGAAGGGCATAATCATCGTCATGGTACCTGCGACGAGGAAGTTAGAAATCAAAATGATGATAAAGTTTCGTTTTTGCATAGCCATGTAAAAACCCACTTTCTGAATCGTGCTCTTCCGTCAGTATAAAACAGTTCGAGATACGAAGGAAGTATCGTGCTTATTCGTCGAAAAATAAATGGCAATATGGTAGAATAATTCAGGGTGAATGCGATATGAAAAAGTATTTTTTCTCTTTACTATCTATTCTTGTCATTATCCTGTTAACCGCTTGCGGCACAGCTGCTGATAAAGAACCAGTGTTAGAGAAGAAAAAAACGGCTGAGCAGACGCCAGCTGAAGAAAATAGTGTGAAAGATCAAGAGGAGGCAACAACTATGTATCCACAATTATCAAAAGAAGTAGCAGCAAACGAAGCGCTCGTTGTAATGAACACGACACTCGGTCCGATTAAAATCAAGCTTTTCCCTGAACAAGCTCCAAAAACGGTCAAAAACTTTTTGACGCACGCTGAAAATGGTTATTACAATGGTATCATTTTCCACCGTGTCATTGAAGATTTCATGATCCAAGGTGGAGATCCGACAGGCACAGGTATGGGTGGAGAAAGCATCTACGGCGCAACGTTTGAAGATGAATTCACAATGGATTTATTCAACTTAAATGGTGCATTGTCTATGGCAAACGCTGGTCCTGGAACAAATGGTAGCCAGTTCTTCATCGTTCAAGCATCACAAGCACCTGGAACAGCTAAACAAATGGAAGAAGGCGGCTGGCCAGCAGAAATTGCAAAAGCTTACGAAGAAACAGGCGGCACGCCACATCTTGACCAAAAGCACACTGTATTTGGACAAGTGATTGAAGGCATGGACGTAGTTAACAAAATTGCGGCAGTGAAAAAAGGCCGTCAAGATAAGCCAGTTGAAGACGTTTCTATTGAGTCAATCGAAATTCTTCAAAAGTAATCTTAGCCAAGTGAAATTATTTAAGTGAGGAAGTGTAGAAAGTGAACGTTTTATTAATGCCGTTCCTTTACTTTCCAGAAGATAAGTCAGAATATATACCTGCGGCTATTTCATTTGTCTTTTTCATGATTCTATTAGTGTTAGCTTATAGATGGATTCAACGTAATTCACAGAAGCAAGAACTAGAAACAAAAGAATTAGAAGAACGCATATTGCGTGAACGCCGTGAGGCACAAGAAAAACAGCGCTCTCAACATTGAGAGGCTGTTTTTTTATATTGGTGCGAAAATCAACCTCGTTCGGATTATTAGGCTAATTGTTCTATTATGAAATGACTTCATATGAAAGATGTTTAATTCCTTGCAGAGAGAGGCAAACTGCAACAAGTCTAAAAAAAGGAGTAGATCCTGATGAATTTGAAAAAAGAAGCGTTGAAAATCTTAAAAGATAGCTTCGTTGGAACAATGGCAACCGTACAACAGAACAAGCCTCACACGCGGTATATGACGTTTTTTAATGATGAATTTACGCTTTACACCGCAACATCAAAACAAACTCAAAAGGTGGATGAACTTGAGTTGAACCCTTTTACGCATATCTTAATTGGATATGAGGGGAAAGGGATGGGTGACGAATACCTTGAAATAGAAGGTATAGTCAGCATTTCTGATGACGAAAGTATAAAAGAGAAAGTGTGGAATAAGCATATGAAATCATGGTTTAGTGGTCCAGAGGATCCAGACCTTGTCATTTTAAAAATTTCACCCAATGCCATTCGTTTGATGAATAAAAAAGGTGAGGAACCGAAAGTAATTACACTCTGACCATGAAGTACCAGCGCTAAGTGCTGGTACTTTTTTTGATGTAATTAGCGTAAGACGTCTTCAATAGAGTTCGTAACGTGTATTGCGCGAAGTGTTTTATTCATTGTGTAGTCAAGTGCACCTGTACCGCCTAAGTAAAAATCAATGTGTTTATTGTCTACAGCAAATTGATCTAACCTCTTTAATAAATCTGGATCCTTGTCAAAAGGAGTTGTTGTTGTTGCGGATAGTAGTACTTTTGCAGGCTTCAACTTTTCTACCAGCGATTCAATAGAGCCGGGAGCTGGGTAAGCACCAACGAGCATTGTTTTAAAGCCTTTCTGCATAAGTTGCAATAAAAGTATGTGTAATGGGATTTCATGCAGTTCATAGGGAAGGCAAGCTCCGACGATTAAAGACGCATTCTCACGGAATTGATAGTTACGACGAATTTGTACTAAAAAGTCTCGTGTGACAAGACTTGAAACAGCCTCTTGGTACTCATTCCATTCATTCCTATGCCATTTGTTGCCAACCTCATTTAAAAAAGGGACGATAACGGATGTCAAAAAATCAGCTAATCCGTAAGCATGGTAAGCTTGTTGCAATACTAAATGTATTTCTAATTCATCGCAATGGGCTCCTTTTTCAAGAAGTCGAAAGACATAATCATTAAGGATTGCTGGATGTTGAAGGGAATGGCTAGGTTCAGGAATAGCATCACCTACAATATTTCTAGCTTTTGTAATCTCGACAGCACGCTTAACGGTATGTCCTTGTCCAGAGAGAGTTTTGACGTTTAGCAGAAAATTAATATCTACTTCACTATATATACGATAGCCATTTTCCAGTCTTTTTGGTTGTACAAGATGATAACGTTCTTCCCATTTACGGATGACTTGTTTAGATAATCCAGTCATATCTGAAACTTGTTGAATAAGATACATTCCATTTAAATCTGTTGAGGACATGGTGTTTATGACATCCTTTCGAAAAACTATACATCTGAGTCAATTTCATAATCAAACAAGCAGCTTTAAAATCCGAACAAGGTTGATTTCCACTCCAGGCGGACGCTTTCCGCGGGCTTGGCTTCAGCCTCCTCGTCACTACGCTCCTGCGGGGTCTTCAGCTCAAGCTATTCCCGCAGGAGTCGCCGCCTTGCGTTCCAATCAACGTGAGTAGAACATCATATTAACGAATATTTACATTAGTCATTGTATAATCGTTCGTCTTTTTAATCAAAATAAGTAATTATGAAATTGATACATCTATGTGTAAGTATAAGGATTGTATGGGTTTTGTACAATGTTGTATGTTGAAGGTTGTACAATAAAAAAGGAAATCAAACCTGGATCTACTCCAAAGAAACATCTGCTGGAATTGGTTCAGGCTTGCCAAACAAATAGCCTTGGAATAATTTGTATCCAACTTCTTTCAGCCATTCAAAGTCTTCTCTCTGCTCAATACCTTCCGCAAGAGGAACTGCACCAATGTGTAAGGCTGCCTTTAAAAACTTTTTAGCAGCTATTTGTTTAGTTGGATTAACAGAAACACCCTGTACAAATTTCATATCTAACTTCATATAATTGGGCATTAATTGTTCAAGCACTTCAATTGTACTAAATCCTTCTCCTACATCATCCAGGGCATAGTGTAAACCCCTCTTTCTGTAATACGTTAATATTTTCTTCAAATGCTCAATATCATCTACATTTTCTGTCTCAACGACTTCAAAAACTAATTGAGAATAGGAAATGCCTAACTGATTGGCAAGTTGAACAGTAGTTCTTAGACAATGCTCTGGAGAGTAAATTGAAGTTGGGATGAAATTTATGAATACTTTCTTTTGGATATTGACGGCATTCCGAACGGCAACCATTCTGCAAACGCGATCTATCGCATATGTTCGGTTTCTTTTTTTTGCCGCTGTAAACACTTCATTTGGAGGCATGGAATTTCCTGCATCATCCTGGAATCTAGCTAGCATTTCATAAGCAAAGACTTCTTGGCTTCCCGTAACGATGGGCTGTATATGGAATGTAACTTTTTCGTTAAGTATGACCTGGTCAATCCACTGTATATCTAGAAGTTCATTGACTTCATGAATAGGTCTCCATGTACTTCCATCCACTTTAAACTGAATGGTCTCAATGTCCATTATATCCTTAAAATAGTCATATAGGCCTGCAACCGCAGTTTCCCTTACAACGATGATATTTTTCCGTGCGTTTACCAATAAATCATTACTTTTAAGATAGGAAATAAGTTCAGGAAGATGTGATGTATTATTTTCCCCGGAAATAAGAATTTTGTAAAACAGCTCTGTTGGGTTACAGGCATTACATGAATGCATAAAATATCCTCCTAATCTACATCTTGATTTATCTAAAACTAGTATATACCAAGTTTGATTATTTGTATAACCTTTTATGTTGTACGTTATACAAAGCTTTGACAAGTGATTGTAACTCTGTTAATAATAGAGTTAGGAAATAGAAGGAATAGAACTGCAATGAATGGGGGAATAGTTTTGAATCGACTATTAAAGTGGGGAAGAAAGAGTACGGAAGAATCTGAGCCCTCCAAACGGTTTGAAAAGTCACTAGTAATTCCGAAGGTAGATTTGCATACATATCCGGAATTGAAAAAACAGATGGAACTAATAGGATTTACAGTGCAGGATATGGCGGTCGTAAAATCCTTTCAGCCCATAATAAAAGATGGAATCGATGAAATTACATCGGTTTTTTATGAAAAAGTATTAGCGGTGGAATCACTTCGCCTTATTATTGAACAACGTACGCAAGTAGATAGGTTGAGGCAATTGATAAAGAATTATATTATTGGAATATTCGATGGGGAAATAAACGAAGAAACCATTCAGAAAAAAATGCAAGTAGCACAAATGCATTTTAAAATCGGATTGGAGCCCAAATGGTATATGGGTGCCTTTCAGCAAATTCAAGAAGTAATTGTACGTTTAATTGCAAAAGAAATTAAATCTGCTGAACAGCGGGAGAAATCAATGTTAATTGTATCGAAGCTTATTAACTTTGAAATGCAGATAGTTTTGGAAGAATACGAAAAGGAAAATTTAAAGTTGCGTGAAACGCAGTATGAAATCGTCAAACTGGAGTTGAAAAGTCAAATTTCTTCAATAAGTGAAGACCTTGCAACCTTGACTGACGAGACGAGTACCTCTATCGAACATGTAGATGCAAATGCAAGTGGAATTCGTGAGAGCATTCATTCAAACGTGGAAAGTGTCAGCCGCATACAATCCGATGCAACTGCTGGGAACGACATGGTGCAACAATTGGAATCTCAAATGGAGTTTATTACGGGTGAAACGCGACATATGGGAGAAGTGGTTAGCCAGTTGAAAATTTCATCAAACCAAATTAGTAACATTATTGAAATGGTAAAACAAATTGCAGAACAAACAAACCTGTTAGCGTTGAATGCATCAATTGAAGCTGCGCGGGCAGGAGAATCTGGAAAAGGGTTTGCAGTTGTTGCACAAGAAGTTCGTAAGTTGGCAGAGCAATCCAGACAGTCTGTCGAGCAGATTACCGATCTTGTTCGAATTTCCACGGGATTGACTGACCAGGCGGTAAATACGATTGGAGAGGTTCAAAAAAGTGTAGCTATTGGGCTAGACAGCTCCATCCAAACACAGACAAAGTTCAATAAAATTCTCCACTCAATTGAAGAGAATAATCATCATATAAATCGAGTAGAAATAGATGTGACTGAACTAATTAAAGTCATTAAAGCAATTGGAAATGATACAAAAAAGGTAGCTACGACAGCAGAGAGCCTTCATCAAACAGCTCTACAATTATAATATAAGAAGGAAGTGAAAAAATGTTTTTAGCTTTAAATGAAATCAAGAAAAACAAATTACGATTTACATTGATCATTGGTGTTTTAATGCTTGTATCATATTTAGTATTCTTTCTATCAGGACTTGCGACAGGCTTGGAAAATTTGAATAGGGAATCGGTCGATAAGTGGGAAGCCACTGCAATTATATTGACTGAGGAATCCGATAAGAGTATGTACCAATCATCACTAACCATTGATGATGCAAGCGAAATCGATGCCAAAGAAATGGCTGTTATCGGTCAAATAAACGCTGTAGCAGGCAATGGTAAACAAAAAACTAATGTTTCGATCTTTGGGATAAATAAAGATGAATTCATTATGCCAAAAGTGACAGAAGGCGAAGTATTTGTAAAGGAAAATGAAGTCATCGCTAGTGATGCACTAAAAGATGAAGGCTTTAAAGTTGGTGATGAGTTGAACTTATCTTCATCTGCTGAAGTCCTAACAATTGTCGGATTCACAGACCAAGCGAGGTTTAATGCAGCTCCAGTTCTATATGGAGATTTGTCTACCTTCCATCGCGTGAAATTCGGTGAAGCGGCTGAGGTGAACAGAAATAGTATAAATGGAATAGTTATTCGAGGCGATTATACAAATATTTCTACGCCTGAATCACTAGAATCAATTGAAATCGAAACGTTCATACGCAGTTTACCAGGCTACACGGAACAAAGTTTGACACTAAACTTCATGATCTATTTCTTGTTTATTATTTCGGCGGTCATTGTAGCCATCTTCCTTTATGTTTTGACCGTCCAGAAAATTAGTATGTTTGGTGTGATGAAAGCACAAGGGATATCGAATGGCTATCTGTCACGTTCCGTCATTGCACAAACATTCCTATTAGCAGCAGTTGGTGTAGTAGTCGGTTTCATATTGACCTTAATCACCGGTGCATTTTTACCAAGTGCGGTACCAGTAGCGTTCAATCTTGTTACGATGTCCATCTACGGAATAGTTTTGATTGTAGTGGCGATAATGGGTGCGGTGTTCTCTGTTCTTACAATTGTTAGAATTGATCCATTGAAAGCGATAGGAGGATGAAAAATGGCAGTTTTAGAATTAAAACAAGTGAAAAAGACGTTTGGCAGTGGTCATAAACAAGTAGAAGCCATGAAGGAAACAAACTTCTCGGCAGACAAGGGAGAGCTAATTGCGATTATCGGTCCATCTGGGTCTGGTAAAAGTACATTCCTTACGATTGTCGGCGGGCTTCTGACACCTACTTCAGGTGCTGTCATCATTAATGATAAGAATCTAGTGGATTTAAATGAGAAAGAGCGTTCAAAAATAAGACTACAGGAAATTGGCTTCATTTTACAGGCTTCTAACCTGATCCCATTTCTGAAGGTTGCCAATCAGCTGAAACTATTGGATCAAGTAAAGAAAGGAAATATGACAAAATCCCAACTCGAAGAGCTATATGAGGACTTGGGGATTGGTGACTTACGAACTAAATACCCCGCAGATTTGTCTGGAGGGGAAAGGCAGCGGGTGGCAATTGCTAAAGCATTATACAGTAATCCTTCCATTATTTTGGCGGATGAACCAACAGCGTCTCTAGACTCTGATCGTGCCTATGAAGTAATGGAGCTATTGAAAAATGAAACGAAGAACAAGAACACCACCACTATTGTCGTCACACATGATATACGTCTGGTGGGTTATTGTGACAAGGTTTACAAAATGACGGATGGTGTACTGGTTCAAGAAAAATAAAGACGGTTATCTACTTAGAGGGATGAATGGATGCCTTATCATGAATGAAGGCATCCATTAATAGGAACGGTAAACATTTGGTGAGTGAGAAGCTTTAGGTTACTACTATTTGTATCAGGTGTACCTTTACTTGAAAAGGAATATAAGGTTCACTTTGAATTCGCTCATTATTTGTGGCGGACGAGTAAATTTGTCCCCATGAGACCAAAGAATATTGACTAAATGGGACATGCTACTCTTAACTGATATGAAGGATGAGTTGTAGTTGAAAAAAATAATCGTTTGGTTTAGAAAAGATTTACGGTTGCATGATAACCAACCATTGTGGGAAGCAGCTCAGCAAGGGACCATCATTCCGGTTTTTATCTGGTCAGAGGAAGAGGAGCGTGAATACGCTACAAGCGAAGCGGCTCGTTGGTGGCTTCATCATTCACTGATCGCTTTAGAAAAAGAACTTGAATCGCATGGTTTGAGCCTCATTTTTAGACGAGGCAATAGTCTTGAACAGCTCGCTTCCATTTGTGAGCAAACGAAAGCAGATGCTATCTTTTTTGGTGAACGATATGAGCCTTCTATAGTGAATAGAGATCGCACGATTGCTAATAAACTACTTTCATGCGTAAATGAAATTCGTTCGTTTTCGTCAAACTTATTGTTCACGCCCGGTGATTTATTGAACAAAAAAAATGAACCCTACAAGGTATTTACGTCGTTTTGGAAAAGAACGATGCGCGAATCTGTTACTCGACCACTTCCAATACCGGCCAGTATTGTTCCATACGGTAAAGAAATTCAATCTTTACGAGTAGAGGGGCTTGGATTGTTATCAAAAAACACCTATTATGAAAAGTTCCATATTTACTGGGAGCCCGGTGAAAAGGGGGCTATTACGAGATGGCACCAATTTGTGGATGAAGGGCTTAGCCACTACGGTGAAGAAAATGATATTCCTTCTGCCAATTCTGTTTCATTGTTGTCGCCTTATTTAGTGTGGGGAGACATTAGTGTCAGGTCAATCTGGCATGCAGCAAAGAGACTTCATGATGAGGATACGAAAGAATATATGCAATCATCCATCGCTGCATTTTTGAGGCAACTTATATGGCGTGAATTTGCTTACCACCAGCTCATTCATTTCCCTAAAATGCTCAATGACCCTTTACGTGAAAAGTTTAAAGGGTTTCCATGGCTAGGTTCTGATGAAGAATTGTCCAAATGGCAAAAAGGCTTGACGGGTTATCCGCTTGTCGATGCAGGGATGCGTGAATTATGGGAAACGGGTGTAATCCATAATCGGGTACGTATGGTTGTTGCTTCTTTCTTAGTTAAACACTTACTCGTTTCTTGGGTCGATGGATCAGAGTGGTTTCAAGAAACACTTGTTGATTTTGATCCGGCTAACAATGCAATGGGCTGGCAATGGGTGGCTGGATCAGGAATTGATGCAGCACCTTTCTTTCGAATATTTAATCCGATGTTACAAAGCCAAAAGTTTGATGCGGAAGGCATATATATCCGCAAGTGGATCCCAGAACTTAAACAATTGCCCAATAAATATATCCATGAACCTTGGAAGGCGCCTGGGAACATTCTTCTTGAATCTGGAATCGTGCTAGGGAAGACGTATCCACTTCCTATCATCGACCACTCCGTTGCTAGAATGCGTGCATTAGAAGCATATGCACAAGTCAAAAACAACGTATAAGGTGTATCCGCTGTCCTAAATAAAGGGAGGCGGATTTTTTTGTTTATCCACACAACGTCTAGTTTTTGAATATTGATGTGCTAGTTGTGTTTGATTAATCAAGATAGATGGCATTTTAAATTGGAGGATATTTTTTCTTGGTTTGAAACAAAGTTTACGGGCACAATACTAAGTGAAACACAAAAAGGAGTGATTTTGGTGGATATGAAGGATAATGTACAAAAAGAATTAGCCAAGATTAATGAAGAGACAAAAGATGGGATTTTAGAGAATTTCAATCAATTCAAGCAGTACCTAGCTGAAAAAATCGAGTTAGGGGAGAAAATGGGGTTAAGTGAAGAAAAGCTTGCAAAAACTACAGAATTGATTGCAAATTATCTCGCCAAGCATGAAGATCCACGTAATAGGGAAGAGAAAATATTAATGGAGCTTTGGAATTCCGGCTCAAAAGAGCAACAACATACACTGGCACACATGCTGTTAGAGATGGTAAGAAAAGCTTCATAGCATGGAAGCGTCCATTTATAAATTGCATGTACAATTGTAATGGAAAATCGATCTATTCATACATGAGGGCACCCCGCTTGTTAGTAACATCCTAACAAGTGGAGGTGCTTTTTTAGTAGAAGTTATCGCTGTTCACGTCAGTCATTCATCGCAGTAATAAAGCGTTTAACGCCTTCTTCGACGAGTTGACGTGGTGTTGCTACGTTCATACGTAGAAAACCACGTCCTGCTTCACCATACTTTGAACCTGGATCAAGCGCCAGTTTACCTTTCGTCAACAGCTTGTCCATGATGTCTTCTTCAGTAAGCCCCATATCGCGATAATCAATCCACAGTAGATACGTACCAGCCGGTTTAGCGATAGATAAGCCGGGAATTGCTGAAGTTAGTTCATGAATGGCATAGTCCATATTAGCGGATACTGTTGTCAATAATTCATCTAACCAAGGGCCGCCTTTTTGGTAGGCTGCACTAAACGCGGCAGCTGCAAATGGACTTAGATCCATCTGGCCATGTGCCATCGCATTCAATGATAATTGCTCCCGCACATTTTCATCTGTTGCGATCATCACTGCGGCTTGGATTCCAGCAAGATTAAATGTTTTTGTTGGCGCCACGCATGTGATAATACGTCCGGCTTCTACCCCCGCAAGCGTAGCTAGTGGGATATGCTGATTGCCAGGGAAAACAAGATCAGCGTGGATTTCATCAGATAATATAAGAACATCGTATTTGGTGCACAGCCTTATGATTTCTTGCAGTTCATCCTTTATCCAGACGATGCCTCCGGGATTATGGGGATTACATAAGATGAACAGTTTGACATTTTGCTGCAAGCATTTCTCGAATTCATCAAAGTTAATGGAATAATTTCCGTTGTCCTCCTGCATTACATACTCAACAATCGTGCGCTGTTGACGTGCTGGAACCTGAGAAAACGGTGGATAGACGGGTGAAGTAATAAGGATACCATCTCCTGCCTTTGTAAACGTTTCAACGACGGAAGCAATGGCTGGAACAACCCCATGATGAAAGAGCATCCAATCATTATTCGTTTGCCAGTTGTGACGTTCGGCTAGCCAAACACGAAGCGAATCTTTACAGCCTTCACACATATAAGAGTAGCCGAAAATAGGATGGTCAATACGCTCTTTCAATGCATGGGTTACTGCTTCAGGTGCGGCGAAATCCATATCGGCAATCCACATCGGTAAAATATCTGATGCATCTTCAATGTTATAAATTTTCTCCATCATGCTCCATTTGACAGAGCGGGTTTCTCGCCGTTCGATGACCTGTTCGAAAATACTCATGAGTATCCCTACTTTCCTTTTTTCTCTACTATGCTATCATAAATAAGACTAAAGAAAAATAAGGTGGCTTATCGTGGAATCAATCGAAATGAATAAAAAAGCTATTGCGCTGCTTGAACAATGGGATCCGTTTGAAGCGGGAGCAAAAGCATACCAACTCGAAATTGTTGATGTCATCTCAGAATTGCATCGTCTCGATCATCCAACAGACCTTGCTAAACGCATACGCGAAATTTATGAACATTCGTACGAGCTATGGATTCCCATTGAAAAATGCGTGAAAATTTCTTATAAGTTATTAGCGATTAAATACGAGGCGAAGTGTATCGTCTGAAAAGTAGAGCCGTACCTGCGAATGTCTGGGTATGGCTTTTTATATCTTGCGAGTGTCAGTCATTTAGGTGAAGAAGAATAGGAGGTATCATGAGGGTGAGTGTAAATATTAACGGTAAAAACGACACATTTATTGTTAGTAATAAACATGACAGTGAGCTGCACAATCATTTTTTTCTCTATGCTAACTCATAAATAGTATTAAATCCCCATGGAATTCCATGGGGATTTTCACATTAATTTGGGAATAGGCGGTATTGGAGTCATTAGACTGGTTATAAAGGAGTGCCTAATGTTATTATATAGCTTAGGTTAAATAGACCTACTAGACACTCTTGCTAGAAACTTTTGATACTTAGTGAAAGACTGAACAGCGCTCCTCCTTTGTCTTATCGCTCAGGCTTCCCTTGTAAGATGCCTTTGCTGGAGATTAGGTGGGAATCATAAATGCAGCTAAATAGTTTGCGAGCTCAAAACTTTGAAAAAGGCCTATGGATGAATACAGGAGGATTTATCGAGCGAAAAAGTGTTTGTTGAGCAAGTAGCGCTTTAATTCAGGCAGGTTGAAAAATATTGATGAGTTAGTAGAGTGAATAAAATTAAGGAAGGAAAGAAAAGAATGATTAACTTTAAAAGTATTAAAAGCAAGTTGTTATTTGCATTTTCAATCGTTATTATTCTAGTTATCCTATTGGGAATTTATAATATTTCTGTAATAATGAAGAGTAATAAAGAAGCAAGAAATATAGTAGAAAAAGAGCTTCCGGTGTTGATTGCTAACGAACAATTGGCGTTATCGATGGCAAATCGGATATCGACAGCCCGTGGGTATGTATTATTCGGCGGGGACTTCAGGGATCGCTTCGATGCATATACGGAACAAGGAAAGCAAAATGAAGCGGTGATTAGGGAAATCGAAGTCACTGAAGAATTTGATCAGCTGATTGAGCAGACGATAGCTTGGCGAAAACTGATCGCTACGGATGTATTTGATGAGTATGATAAAGGGAACAAAGAGGTGGCGCTTCGAAATTTGGATGCATCCGCCCCTATGGTTCGTGAAATCATGGCCGGTTATGAAAAAATGGCTAAAGATAGTGAAGCAACCATCAATGAGATTGAGCAAGGAGTTATGGCCAGAGGAGAAGCGACATTCCACATCGTGATAATCGTCACGATTTTAGTGATCTTACTCAGCGTGGTCATTGCTTTTCAGAGTGCCAATTCGATTACTAAACCGATAAAAAGAGTAATGGATCGAATGAATAAGATGGCGCAAGGTGATTTAAGTGGAGAGCCCCTTGAATCACAATCCAAAGACGAGGTGGGGCAACTTATCAATTCTACAAATGGGATGAATAACAATATTCGTCAGTTGTTAAATGAAATTAATAATGTTTCTGGATCCGTAACAGGTCAAAGCGAGGAGTTAATCCAGTCATCGAATGAGGTAAATGCAGCTGCGCATCAAATTGCGGTGACGATGCAAGAGTTGGCTATCGGCATTGAAGGGGAAGCCCGAAGTGCAAGTGAACTGGCAGCCACGATGGAGTCCTTTACAAGTAAAGTGGAAGAAGCGAATGAAAAAGGCGAGCATATCCAACGCTCTTCCAATGAAGTGCTGACGATGACCTCGCAAGGCAGTCAACTAATGGAATCTTCGAGCGACCAAATGGTTAAGATTGACCAAATTGTGCAGGAAGCAGTTCGGAAAATCCAAGGATTGGATGCACAGTCCCAAGAAATATCCAAACTGGTTGTCGTCATAAAGGATATCGCGGATCAAACAAATCTGTTGGCCTTAAATGCGGCTATTGAAGCCGCGAGGGCTGGCGAACATGGGAAAGGTTTTGCGGTTGTCGCAGAAGAAGTTAAAAAACTGGCAGAACAAGTTTCTGTTTCTGTTACTGACATTACAGGCATTGTAACGAGTATACAATATGAATCCAGTTCTGTAGCTGAATCGCTATTAGGCGGATATGTTGAAGTGGAAAGAGGAACAGAACAAATAAAAATTACGAGTAACACGTTCAACGGAATAACTAGAGCTGTTACAGAAATGGTGAATCATATTCAAATCGTTTCAGAGAACCTATCTGACATCGCGGCAAACAGTCAGGAGATGAGGGGATCCGTTGAGGAAATTGCGGCAATCTCCGAACAATCGGCTGCCGGTGTGGAACAAACCTCCGCTTCATCACAACAAACAAGTAGCTCGATGGAAGAAGTGGCGGGAAGTTCAGATCAACTTGCGAAATTAGCAGAGGAACTGAATGATTTAGTACACCAATTTAAACTGTAAATAAGAAGTATAGAAAAACCCATGGATTTCAAAATCCATGGGTTTTTCTATTAAGACACAAGCTCACTAATCCAAGTTGCGAAAATTACGATAATTGATGCAGGTGCTAATTGTACACGAATAAGCTTGAATGCCAAAGGACTTTCATTGATGTTGACAAGAACAGAACTTTTCCATTAATTCCTTTCAAAATCTGTGACATCCGCCGGAGGCTTCACTTGATTCAGCAGTAGAGATTCAGCCTACTGCTGAATCAAGTGAAACAAAACGGCACAAAGTTTCGTATCATCTACAGAAGCAAGGGGGCGAGGGGGCACCATGAACGATATTGACTTAATTAAAAAAGCGCAGCAAGGAGATCGGGCTGCTTATGGAGAGCTGATGAAGCTTCATTATTGGACGGTTGAGAAATTCGCCTATCAATGTGGTGTGCGGTTGGACGATATACCGGATGTGACGCAGGAAGTATTCATTAAATTGCACAGGTTTTTGCATCAATTCAATCACGACCGCTTTACGACCTGGCTGTATAAAATTACATTGAACGCAGCTCGTGATTATTACCGGAAAGAAAGTCGTGAGCGAGATAAACAACAAAAGGCCGTAGACAATACACAAATTACGGCTCAAGATTCCGCCGAGGCACAAGTTTTATTATTTGAAGAGGATCGTGAATTGCATGCGGCGATTATCCAACTGGATGAAAAATATCGACTACCACTGATTCTGTACTATTTTCAGGATCTATCCTATCAACAAATTGCAGATGTCTTGAACATTACGCTGTCTGCTGTGAAAACACGTTTACATCGTGCGAAAGACAGTTTAAAAAAAGTGATGGACAATAATGGAGGTGTGCGTCATGGCGAATAACGATTTCGATAAACGAATGGAATTTCTGAAAAAGTCTTATAATCGTCTGCCATCTTCCTTTGATCCTGAGGAAATCCTTCAGAAAATCGAAGAGGAGACGAATAATCCGGGAAAGAAGGAGCCTGCTGTTAGGAGAAAAAGCACATTACGCCACAAGGTAACGGTTTGGTCTGTCAGCATCGCAAGTGTGTTTTTGTTTGGCATTATTACGGCTTTGTTTATCACTGAACATAATGAGAAACTGGCTAGTGCTGCATATATTGAAAAGTTCCAACAGGACTATGCCATGGAACGCGAGAAGCAACGGGATATCTTGAAGTTGGAAGAAGACAATTTCGGCAAGTTGACGTTTGTTCAGGAGGCTGATGCGATTATTGATAATATTGCCGACGATAAGGAGCAAGCGGAAGCAAACTATGAACTTGCGCTATCGAGCTTGAAATTACCATCTAGCATGATGAAAGATATCGCAGATCAATCTTTAGTGGAAGATGAGCAGGCGAGTTTTGATTATCTCGATTCGTTTTTCGGAAAAATAAGGAGTCTCATCGCTATCTATGATGACATTTTGATGCAGAACCATCAGGCAATAGAAAGCTTTGAAATGGATCCTTCCATCGATAAGACCGCAGTAATGATGCTGAGTCCTGATACATTTCCAGAGGAACTTCAAAATATTATTGATACGATGCGCAAGCAATACATCGAACTGCATATGGAGAAAGACACTGGGGAAATTACGGCGCGCTATTATGCACCAAGGCTTGCTGAAAAGGTAAAGACTAAATTTCACCCGGCCACACGTGGTTATGCCACACTGGCACTTACGAGAGCAGGACAGTTGGAAGGTAGCGACTCTGATAGACGAGCAGAAATAGCAAATCAGTCAATTACATTACCAAATCAGCATTTTGAACAACAAGTAAAATCACTTTATGAGCAATTTAAAACTTCTCATGATAAAACCATCTTTAAAGGATTATCGTTAATTTATATGGCCGGCGTATTTAATTATGCCAACGATATGGAAGATCCTGAAACGATGTATTATTTAAGCCATAGTGATGATATCACAACTAACATTAACCAAGGCAGAGGCTATACGATAGAGGAATATATAACAAATTGGCGCAAAGGTAGGTCGCTTTTTAAGGATACGGAGCAAATCGTATTTTCTGGGGATTCATTGGAACAAGGTGCTCCTAGTGCACTATCTACTACTGTTCAAGTGAATCGCAAGGATGGATCTTCAGAGGATTTCTATTTTGTATGGGGGAACGGTCAGGAGTGGCAATTATTTATGCAGGGGTTAGAGCCATTACCCTCATCGTATAGTGAGCCAGAAATCCCAATGGATAAGGAATTTATGGCACGCGTCCATCGTGAGTACAAAGTGTACACCGAATCTAATTATCAATATGATTTGCCGGGAGTAGAAGCAGTAATAGTTGTCGGGCTCTATTTTTACGCAGCGGAAATCGGTGATTATGAAACACAGTATTCACTATATGTCCAAGGGGAATACGGACCACCTATTGACAAAGAAACATTTATCAAAGAGGCGGCGTTAAGTCCGACTGTCAAATTTGATGAAGTATATCAATCGATTTCATTCCAGGCAGATGGCAATTGGGACGGACTCGCTACACTGAATTTGAATCCTGAACATGATACTTATAACAGTAAAACACACTATTTTTCAATGTCGCATACGGATAGTGGTTGGCGCGTCAATTTCCTTCCGATGCAATGAGAAGAGTAAAGGAGGAAGTCTGTTAAATGTGAGACGATTTTGCTCCAAACCTCTAAACATGGTATAATTTTGATGGCCCTTGCGGCGACAGATATAATATCATAGTAGATTGGGAGCTGTTTCAAATGGCGAGAAAATATGAAGCTGGAGAAGAGCTTTCCGGCAAAGTAACAGGCATTCAACCGTATGGTGCATTTGTTGCACTTGATGAAGAAACACAAGGATTGGTCCACATTTCTGAAATCACATACGGTTTCGTGAAAGATATTAATGAATTTCTTTCAGTCGGTCAAGAAGTCAATGTGAAGGTGTTGGAAGTCGACGAACAAGCAGGGAAAATTAGCCTGTCAATCCGTGCGCTTCACGAAGCTCCACCATCGACAAAAAGA
Source organism: Sporosarcina sp. YIM B06819 (assembly GCF_033485175.1). Taxonomy (NCBI): domain Bacteria; kingdom Bacillati; phylum Bacillota; class Bacilli; order Caryophanales; family Caryophanaceae; genus Sporosarcina; species Sporosarcina sp. YIM B06819. The sequence continues at coordinate 103,976 of NZ_JAWLIQ010000016.1, forward strand.
GATGACAATCCACGTAAATCATTGCAAGCACGCGTCAATGAGCGAGATGCAGATGGATTTAATTCATTGAAAGACAAATTGCAAGACTGGATCGAAAAATCCGGACAATAAAAAATAAGGGATTAGGCTTAGATGCCTAATCCCTTATTTTTTTATTTTCTTTAAACGATACTGCAAATTTTGCCGGCTCATACCTAGCGCATTCGCAGTCTTTGTTATATTGTCCTCATTTAGCTTCATGGCTTTGTGTAAATAATACACTTCCGCCTCACGTAAAAATTGGTCAAGGGGAAGCAATTCTTTATTTGGCTGAACAATAAAATCCGTAGCCTGCGTAGGTTCATCCGCGATAGCATTGCTTTTCATTCTAAAATGAAGCGGTAGCATATCGACTGTGACAACCGTTTCTAGGGTAGCAAGTGAAGAAATCTCATCAAGAAGAAACTCAAGCTCACGCATATTGCCAGGCCAGTCGTAGTTAAGGAAAAGCTGCTCTACTTCCGATTCAATCCCTTGCAATGTGGAGCCATAGCGCTCACTACGCCGGGTTAAATAAGCAGATATGAACGGCACGATATCCTCCTTACGCTTACGTAGAGGGGGAATCCGTACGGTAAACGATGCAAAGAAATAGTATAAGTCCTTCAATAGAGCACCGGAAGCAATCAATTCTACCGGGTCGTCCCCAATACTTGCGATAAATTGGCGGTTGCCAGCGGGTGTTTTTCTGAGAATTGCCAATAATTTTTGCTGCAATGAAATCGACAACAAGTCAATGCGCTCACAAAACAACGTGAAAGGCTCTGGGTCTTGTAAGTCCTCGCTTAAGCGTGCAATCAAAATAGGGTCTGAACTATGACAGAACAAGGTATAGAATAGACCATTGGAAGGCGACAATTCATTATGTATGCTTTCCGCGACAAGATCCTTGCCTGTTCCTGATTCGCCAATTAACAGGACGGGCAATTTTGCACGCACAGCTTTTTTAGCGGTCGAGATGACGGCTTTCATTGAGGGGGAGACGGCGATGATCTGATTGAACGTTACAGGATCACTATTTTTCCGATAAGGTTGCAAAACGAACTTTTCAAGAGCCGTTACATCACGAGCGAGTTCGACGGCACCAATGAGATTTGCGTCCTCGTAAATAGGGTAAGTATCATTGATGGTTGTAATTTCTGTCCCATTTCGATTCCAATACGTCTGTTTGACATTCAATTGTTCCTTGCCGCTTTGCAATACTTTTAACAACGTACTTTCTTGCTGATCAAAATTGAATAGCTCCAAAATCGAACGGTCGCCCACATCTTCGAGGGCAAGACCTTCAATTTCTTTCATCTTGTTATTATAAATGACAGTGCGACCATTTTGGTCGATGGCATGGATGCCAACGCCGGCGTGACCGACTGCAAACGTATAAAAGGGGAGGAGTGATTCATCGATATTTTTCAAAATAACCACCGTCCAATAAATTTTTTGTGAACAAATAATGAATAACACTTGAAATCTGCAACAATCTTTTGCATTATTATATATGTAATCAATTACTAAGTGCAAATAATTTTTGCGTTCTACTACAAAAGGAGGAACAACATGATTCCGTATAAACACGAACCGTTCACAGATTTTACTGTAGAAGAGAACAAACATGCTTTCCTTGAGGCGTTAAAAACAGTCGAAGGCTACCTTGGTCAAGACTATCCACTCATTATTGGTGGAGAGCGTATCATGACGGAAGATAAATTAGTATCAACAAACCCTGCAAACAAAGCAGAAATCATTGGATCAGTTTCGAAAGCGAGCAGAGATCTAGCTGAAAAAGCGATGACAGTTGCAGACGAAACATTCAATACATGGAAAAAAGTAAAACCTGAATTCCGTGCAGATGTCCTATTCAAAGCAGCTGCAATTATTCGTCGTCGTAAACACGAATTCTCAGCATTGCTAACAAAAGAAGCTGGGAAGCCTTGGAATGAAGCGGATGCAGATACAGCTGAAGCAATCGACTTCCTAGAATTCTATGCACGCAAAATGCTTGAACTGAAAAATGGTATTCCAGTTGAAAGTCGTCCGGGGGAGTACAATCGTTTTGACTACATTCCACTTGGTGTAGGTGTTGTCATCTCTCCTTGGAACTTCGCATTTGCAATCATGGCTGGAACAACAGTGGCAGCACTTGTAACAGGTAACACGGTTCTTCTAAAACCAGCATCTACAACACCTGTTGTAGCTTACAAGTTCCTCGAAGTTCTTGAAGAAGCAGGTATGCCTGCTGGTGTTGTTAACTACATCCCGGGATCTGGCGCTGAAGTGGGAGACTACCTTGTCGATCACCCAAGAACGCGTTTCATCTCCTTCACGGGTTCACGTGAAATTGGAACACGCATTTACGAACGTGCAGCAATCGTTAACGAAGGCCAAATCTGGTTGAAACGCGTTATCGCTGAAATGGGCGGTAAAGATACAATCGTTGTCGACAATGACGCAGATCTTGAGCTTGCAGCACAATCTATCGTTAAATCTGCATTCGGCTTCAGCGGACAGAAATGTTCAGCTTGTTCTCGTGCAGTGATTCACGAAGACGTTTATGACCAAGTCGTGGCACGCGTTGAGGAATTGACAAATGCATTGACATACGGCGATCCAGCAGATCAGTCAAACTTCACTGGCCCTGTTATTGACCAAGCTTCTTTCGATAAAATCATGAGTTACATTGAAATTGGTAAACAAGAAGGTCGCGTCATCGCTGGCGGAACTGGCGACAGTTCAAAAGGCTTCTTCGTAGCACCGACAGTTATTGCGGATCTTGATCCAAAAGCGCGCGTGATGCAAGAAGAAATCTTTGGCCCAGTTGTCGGCTTAACAAAAGCGAAAAGCTTTACAGAAGCAATTGAAATTGCTAACAACACAGATTACGGTCTAACTGGTGCGGTCATTACAAATAACCGTTTCCATATCGAACAAGCACGTGAAGATTTCCATGTAGGAAACTTATACTTCAACCGTAATTGCACAGGCGCAATCGTTGGTTACCAACCATTTGGTGGCTTTAACATGTCTGGAACAGACTCAAAAGCAGGCGGCCCAGACTACCTACAACTTCATATGCAAGGTAAAACAACGTCAGAGACGTTTTAATTTGAATCAGCAGAAGTTCCTGCTGATTCAAATTACGCCGAGGCGTAATTGATTTAATTCAAAATAAAAAAACAGACCTATCCATGCGGTAGGTCTGCCATTACATAACCTACAAAAGGGGAGGAAAATGTATGTCAGTATCAGAAACAGTGATCGTTCAGACGGAGAAATTTGGGGCGAATAACTATCATCCGCTACCAATCGTTATTTCAGAAGCACAAGGGGTTTGGGTGAAAGATCCAGAAGGTAATAAATACATGGATATGCTATCTGCTTATTCAGCTGTTAACCAAGGCCATCGTCATCCAAAAATTATTCAAGCATTAAAAGACCAAGCCGATAAAGTGACATTGACTTCACGTGCATTCCACAACGACCAACTTGGGCCATGGTACGAAAAGATTTGTCAACTATCCGGCAAAGAAATGGCACTTCCGATGAACACGGGCGCGGAAGCTGTTGAAACCGCTGTCAAGGCAGCACGTCGTTGGGCTTATGATGTCAAAGGAGTTGCAGAAGGCCAAGCAGAAATCATTGCATGTATCGGTAACTTCCACGGTCGTACAATGACGGCTGTATCCTTATCTTCAGAAGCAGAATACAAGCGTGGATTTGGTCCGATGCTTCCAGGCATTGATTTGATCCCATACGGCGACATCGCGGCACTTGAAGCAGCAATCACGCCAAATACAGCTGCATTCTTAATCGAACCGATTCAAGGGGAAGCAGGAATCATTATTCCACCAACGGGCTTTATGAAAGCTGCTCGCGACCTTTGTAAGGAACATAATGTTCTATTCATTGCTGACGAAATCCAGGCAGGCCTATGCCGTACTGGGAAAATGTTTGCTTGTGAATGGGAAGATATGAATCCGGATATGTACATCCTTGGTAAAGCTTTGGGCGGCGGCGTATTCCCGATTTCTTGTGTCGTAGCAGACAAAGAAATTCTTGGCGTCTTCAATCCTGGCTCACACGGTTCAACATTCGGTGGTAACCCAATGGCATGTGCAGTTTCTATCGCTTCTCTAGAAGTGCTAGAAAAAGAGGAACTAGCGAAGAATTCACTTGAACTAGGAAACTATTTCATGGAAGAGCTAAAGAAAATTGCCCACCCGTCGATTAAAGAAGTAAGAGGACGCGGATTGTTCATCGGTGTTGAACTGACAGAAGCGGCACGCCCATATTGTGAGGCGTTCAAAGAACTCGGTCTACTCTGTAAAGAAACGCACGATACAGTGATCCGTTTTGCACCACCACTCATCATCACAAAAGAAGAGTTGGATTGGGCGCTCGAAAGAATTAAAAAAGTTTTCGCATAAGATCTATTACAACTTGGCGTAATTGCTAGAAAAATTTGTGACACCCGCCGGAGGCATTAATTTATTTCAGCTTTGCTGAAGTAAATTAAATAATATCTGCAAAAAGCTTGTCCAATATGTTACAATGTATACAAACAAAACACATTATGAATCAAAGAGGCGAACCGTAAAAATGACTGAAAACCTGAATCTGTTTACGTCTACACAAGATGTCATTAAAGATGCACTTGAGAAATTAGGCTATGATGAAGGAATGTACGAACTTTTAAAAGAACCACTTCGTATGGTCGAAGTCCGTATTCCAATCCGTATGGATGATGGCAAAGTGAAAGTTTTCAAAGGCTACCGTGGACAGCATAATGATGCTGTTGGACCAACAAAAGGCGGCGTTCGTTTCCACCCGGAAGTGACAGCTGAAGAAGTAAAAGCACTTTCGATGTGGATGACATTGAAAGCTGGTATCGTTGACCTGCCATACGGCGGTGGTAAAGGTGCAATCATCTGTGATCCGCGCGAAATGTCAATGGGCGAACTTGAGCGATTAAGCCGTGGATACGTCCGTGCGCTAAGCCAAGTAATGGGACCAGCAAAAGATATTCCAGCTCCAGACGTCTTCACAAATGCGCAAATCATGGCATGGATGATGGATGAATATAGTCGAATTGATGAATTCAACTCACCGGGCTTCATTACAGGGAAACCAATTGTTCTCGGTGGTTCACAAGGACGCGACCGCGCAACTGCGGAAGGTGTAACAATCATCATCGAAGAAGCGGCAAAACGTCGTGGAATTGATATGAAAGGTGCACGTATCGTAATCCAAGGATTTGGAAATGCGGGAAGCTTCCTATCTAAGTTCCTTCATGATGCGGGTGCGAAAGTAATCGGAATTTCCGATGCTTACGGTGCTCTTCATGATCCTGATGGACTAGATATTGATTATCTTTTAGATCGTCGTGATAGCTTCGGAACAGTAACAACACTTTTCGACAACACGATTACGAACCAAGAATTGCTTGAACTGGATTGCGATATTTTAGTGCCAGCAGCAATTGCCAACCAAATTACAGAGAAAAATGCACATAACATCAAAGCTAAAATCGTTGTTGAAGCTGCAAATGGTCCAACAACTTCTGAAGGAACAAAAATCCTAACGGAGCGTGGAATTCTTCTTGTTCCCGATGTTCTTGCTAGTGCTGGCGGTGTAACAGTTTCTTACTTTGAGTGGGTCCAAAATAACATGGGTTACTACTGGACGGAAGAAGAAGTTCGTGAAAAAATGACGAAAAAAATGGTTGACGCATTTGAAAACGTTTATACGGTCGCTGAAACACGTAATATTGATATGCGTCTAGCTGCATATATGATTGGTGTTCGTAAAACAGCGGAAGCATCTCGTTTCCGTGGTTGGGCTTAACAGAATAAAAAAGGAATGAACTGCAAATCCTTTTTTATTCCGTGCCTCCGGCGCGTTTGATTTTAAATAAAAAGGCATCTCCCGTTACTAGCGGGAGATGCCTTTTATACTTCTTTAGGTGTAGGCATTCGGATATCATCACGATCGCGCTGATAGTCAAATAGAATCCCGAGATTAATCAGCCCTGAAATACCGATAACTACATAAATGAAGCGTGCCAGTGGTTCTGCGGATCCGCCAGCCATCTGAGCAACGACATCAAAACGAAATATACCTGCAACACCCCAGTTGAGTGCACCGATAATGGTTATAGCGAGTGCTATTTTTTGAAAAATTCCCATCTATTCGCACCTCCTAGGCTTACTATTCCCAGCTGTTTTTTTTTCATACCTGCGTCATTAGTTTTGCAAAACAGCTATCGGTCTAAGATAATGAAGAGACAAGAAGGAGGCAATATTAATGAATAAATTCGAATTTTATAATCCGGTCAAGCTTATTTTTGGAAAAGGTCAATTGCAAAAGTTATCAACAGAGTTAGGAAACTACGGAAAAAGGGTACTTGTTGTTTATGGTGGTGGCAGTATTAAGCGCAATGGTCTGTATGATGAAGTAATGACCATTTTACATGACCGAGGTATGGAAGTGCATGAACTGTCGGGAGTGGAACCGAATCCGCGTGTATCAACAGCACGAAAAGGTGCAGCGATTTGTAAGGAACACGGCATCGATTTCATCTTGGCAGTTGGTGGTGGATCGGTGATTGATTGTACAAAACTAATTGCAGTCGCTGCGAAATACGAGGGGGACGCATGGGATTTTGTTACGGGAAAAGCTTCTCCTAAGGATGCACTACCATTTGGCACGATTTTGACGCTTGCGGCAACAGGTTCTGAAATGAATAGAGGGTCAGTCATAACGAATGAGGAAACACAAGAGAAATATGGTTGGGGCAGTCCATTTAATTATCCTAAATTCTCTATTCTGGATCCGACCTATACGCTGTCAGTCCCGAAAGACCAAACTGTCTACGGAATTGTCGATATGATGTCGCATGTTTTTGAACAATACTTTCATAACGCTACCAATACGCCTGTTCAGGATGAATTATGTGAAGGGGTTTTGCGTGCCATCATGGAAGCAGGACCTAAACTTGTTGAAAACTTGGATGATTATGATCTGCGGGAAACGATTTTATTCGCAGGAACATGGGGCTTAAACGGTTTTCTGCAAATGGGCTATAACGGTGACTGGGCATCGCATGATATTGAGCACGCGGTATCTGCGGTCTATGATATCCCGCATGCGGGTGGACTTGCAATACTATTCCCTCATTGGATGCGCCATAATGTCAACGTCAATGCTGCGCGATTTGCAAAACTGGCGGTCAATGTCTTTGGGGTTAATCCGGCAGGGAAGAATGACGAGGAAATCTCATTTGAAGGGATTGCTAACCTGAGAACGTTCTGGACATCTATAGGTGCACCGGAAACGCTAGGGGATTATAATATTGACGATTCAAAACTTGTGCTCATGGCTGAAAAAGCAACGGTCAATGGCTCGCTTGGCAATTTTGCTAAGTTAGATAAAGATGATGTATTAGCTATTTTGAAAGCTTCATTATAAAAGAAATGGAAAACGTCACGCTAGGAGATTCCCTCCTTCGTGACGTTTTTTTATTATTTAGGTAGTTTGGAACTAAATTGCTTAACTACTTTTGGGGGATTTTCTTTCTTCCAGGTTGAAACACCATCGTCTTCATCAAAAGAAATGAGAACTTCCCGAACACCTTTTTGTTGAAGGATAAGATCCAATAGCCGGTCTCGAATATCATCAACATAGGCAACTGTGTGAGAAGGGTCCACTTCCGCAACTACTTCAACATGAAGAAATTCCCCTTCTTTAACGACTTCAACGCGTTGGATATCTTTCACATCGGGGTCTTCTGCGACAAGATGGGCAATATGTGTGAGCATTTCTTCATCTGTTTCCCCAATTGCACCGCGAGCGTTTTCCAGAAATACTTTACCAACAACGTAAAACATCATTAATCCAATTAGGACAGAAGCAATTCCTTCTGCGATAAGTATTCCAAAGAAATGGGCGAATAGGACGGCGACAAAAGCAAGGACACCACCCATTGTGGCAACCAAGTCTTCCATAAATACAAGTTTTGTCGCCGGTTTTGCCCGATTGAGATGCTTAAAACTTATCGTAAGCGGCGCAAGGCCACCTTTTTGAATACCTGCGTCATGCAAAATTTCTTTTCCGGCTTTATATAAAACAAAAGATTCAAGGACAATTGCACTTCCAAGAACAGAGAGGTTAAGTATCAATCCACTCGATTCAACGGGATTTAGGATATGATGCCATCCACCAATAACTGCCTCGTAGGACATAATGGCGACAACAATGACTGCGCCCAAACAAACTAAGTTGACGACACGACCAAATCCGTTCGGAAATTTGGCCGTCGGCGCTTTTTTGGATAGGGCAGACCCAATATAGACAAAGAATTGGTTGGCGGCATCACCGAGAGAATGCAACATTTCCGCGAACATGGCGATATTGCCGGTTAGGAAGAAGGCAACGGCTTTCATAATGGCGATTACTGTATTGACGATTGCTGCGAGTAGGGAAGGTTTGTTACCTTCTTTTAAGAGTGTGAGTATTTCTTTCATTATTTTCCTCCGTTATTGAAAGATTTCTATTTCGACCGATTCGACATAAGGAAGCGTCGTTAACTCAATATACAATTTTGTAGTAGGCTTTTTAGGAAGTGCAGAAAGTCGGAAATCAAGTTCATGATGCAATTGGTTACTGCCTGTCGTGATTTGACGAATTCGCAAATTCTCGATGATCATGCCTTCCGTTTTTAAATAAGCAATGAGATCTTCGATTTTTGCTTTATCCGATAAAACAAAAATGAAGGCTGCTTCCTTTGTACGAAGTCGTTTTGGGCCAAATTTGCCGAGTGCGGGTGCGATTACTTCGATAACAAACATGACACTTAGAACTGTGAAGGCTGCTTCAATATAAAAACCTGCTCCGACCGCAATCCCAATACTGGCTGCACCCCAAATCATCGCCGCAGTTGTCAGACCAGTAATATTATCATTATCTCTCCGTAATATAGCTCCGGCGCCAAGAAAACCAATTCCGCTCACGATTTGTGCAGCAAGGCGGAGGGGATCCATTGTTACGTTAATATCGGTGCGTGCAGGCACTAGATAGGCGGCTTCTATGGAGACAATTGTTAGCAGGCAGCTAAAAGTCGAGATAACTGCACTCGTCTTCAATCCAATCGGTTTCTTCTTTATTTCCCTCTCTACACCAATTACTAAACTTAATGCAAGTGCAAGAAGAATTTTAATTAATACTTCGGGATACATCGCTTCATTCGCAATCCAATCCATTACCCTGCCTCCCCGAATGTCGTAATGTCCTTTCAACTTAACCATGTTATACTAATTACTATTCTTATTGCCATAAACAACAAGAATCTAACCTAACTCCTATTGAAAGAGATGTGTAGTAAATGGAAAAACCTGCGATTCATCCTTATATTCCGATAATCATTGGCGTAATATCCGTAGCCCTATCCGCGATCTTCGTCAAACTTGCAACAGCTGATGCAGGAGTAATTGCTTTTTATCGAATGTTTTTCTCTGTTGTCCTTATGTTGCCGATTTTTCTGTTGAAATACCGGAAAGAAGTTCTGACCCTTGGCAAAAAGGATTGGATTTTTTCCGCGATTGCAGGCGTGTTTTTAGCATTTCACTTTATTCTATGGTTTGAATCATTAAATTACACCTCAGTAGCCAGTTCAACTGTACTAGTTACTTTGCAACCGATATTCGCCTTCGTCGGAACCTATTTCTTCTTTAAAGAGAAACTGTCATTTAAAACGATACTATCTGCGGTTATTGCAATCACGGGAAGTGTGATCATTAGCTGGGGAGATTTCAAACTAAGTGGCACTGCTTTTTATGGAGACATGTTAGCACTTGTAGGCTGTGCACTCATTACGGCTTATCTTTTGTTTGGTCAAGATGTGCGAAAACGACTATCTCTTATTACTTATACGTTTGTTGTGTACTCCATAAGCACAATCACATTATTTTTCTATGTCCTCATTAAAGGGGAGTCATTCGGTCCTTATCAAGGATCTGATTGGTTCTGGTTTTTCATGCTCGCACTCATACCGAATTTATTAGGCCATACATTATTCAACTGGGCTATCAAATGGGTAAGCACCAATGTTATATCCATTGCAATCCTATTCGAACCTGTCGGAGCAGCAATCTTGGCGTTCTATGTCTTCAATGAAACATTAGTTACGTCTCAAATTCTTGGCGGTTTGGTTGTAATAGCGGGGATATTGCTGTTTGTCATCGATGGAAATAAATTGCGAGAAAAACTTTTTTCAAAAAAGGCTTGATTTTCTATAACATTGTATTGTATATTAGTACATGTCCTCCGGGAACGAGAAACAACGAAAAAGAAATTGAAATTAGTTGTTGACTCGTTCAGGAAGAGATGTTATAGTAATAAACGTCGCTTCTCAAGTTTCGAAAAACAACGAAAAAGAAATTGAAATTAGTTGTTGACATGAGGAACACAACTTGATACAATGTAAAGGTTGCTAACGAAATAATGGCAACAAACAAGATCGACATGAACCTTGAAAACTGAACAGCAAAACGTCAATGAAATATAGCGAGAGTGCTTAACGCATTCGAGCAAAACGTTTCTAAGTAAATCGATTTCCGTCGAATGAACAGAAACACA
>NZ_JAWLIQ010000017.1:0-84439 GCF_033485175.1 Sporosarcina sp. YIM B06819
CTAAATCAATGCCAATTCCGTCATGCTCGGGCACATGTGCTTCTTTCACTTCTTCAACCTCACATAACACAGAAACAAAATATAGACCCGCTTTTTGTGATACCGTACAATTTATGACGGCTGTATTCGTTGGGATATAACCCAATTCCTTCAAACAAACCCAACCAATCGTTGGCACTTTAATGCGATGACGTTCAACTGTCAAATCAGTCGCATTATTTTTCGGAAAATAGGCTTTTACATCTTGATATCTCTTCTTTTTGAACCGTGGAAATTGAGCCAATCCTTTAAAAAAGTTCCGAAAAGCCTTATCGCCATTCATAATGGCTTGTTTCACAGCTTTACTCGAGACATCTTTAATCCATTGATCGGTTTCCTTCGTATGGACATTGTTCAGCCATTTTGAAAAATCGTAACCGGATAGGTGCTTCTTTGTTTTTTGATAATGTTCTTGTGCGGTGTGAAGATACAAATTGTAGACGTATCGACAAACGCCGATAGTTTGGTTGACTTTTTGTTGTTGGGCAGCGGTGAGGAGTACTTCCGTTTTATATGCTTTTTTCAAAACAAGCATCCCCTTTACTTTTTTCCCTTCCAATCGCAGTTTCAACTTCTTTAACAACCTTTACCCTATTTAACTCGCAGATAACCGTTAAAAAACTTCGAAGCTAATAGATCTTTTACTATATTTTTATATAATCTTCAATGTTTTTGATAACAGTAGCTAGCTCCCTTGTATAATCCTACCATGCCTTTCTAGTTGTTTGAACTGCAACTTTCCTATAATCTAAACGTAGTAGATAGTGTCGAATAAAGAGGAAATGAGGGATGATATGAAAAAGGGAAAGAAATCGGATGATATGGAGCAGTTGTTGAAAGAATTACAAGCTGCCAAAAAGGAATCAGCAGTGACAGTAGATGAAGTAAGGGACCGTCCATTTGGCTTTTGGCGAGCTGGGAAACTATTCTTTTCAGTATGGCGGAAATCATTTCTAGTCATTGCATTGCTGATTATACTGCTTATTGCGGCTCTGCCGTTTATTACATTTTTCGTTCTTAAACAAGGGAGCACATATATAGAGCAAAAGGGTGCGTTTTTAGAGCAAATCCAAGAATTGAACGAGCTCGCAACAGCAGAGGCTTATACGAAAGTCATCATTGAGCGTGAAGACAATAAGTTGTTTGGACAAAGCATCGGGCTTAACTTGCCAGGCACGAAGCGCCAGTTACTGGTCGTTATTCCTGGATCGGTGAAGGCGGGCGTTGACATGTCCAATGTAACGGAAAAAGATGTCGTCATCGATGAGGACAATAAAACGGCGAAACTGACATTACCACCTGCAACCTTTTTAGGAGGGGCTGAAATCTATTTTGATAAAGTTGAAGTCTACTCCTACGAAGGACTTTTCCGTGAAAAAGCGAATATCGAAGAGGCTTATGAACTTGCCGCGGAAGCGAAAGAACTGATATTGGAAGAGACGGCTGGACAAGGTGTCTTGACGATGGCCCAACAAAATGCCGAGAAGACGTTACGGGAAATGTTTTCATTCGCGGGGTATGATGTGACAATTGAATTCAAAGAAGAGATGGCTGATGAATAAGGTGATTTTAGGTAATGACTGGGATGCGGTGTTGCAAGAAGAATTTGCAAAACCATATTATATAAAACTGTGTAAATTTCTTGAAAAGGAATATGTGGAGCAAACGATTTATCCACAGATGGATGATTTGTGGACGGCTTTTAAATGGACACCGTTCAATGAAGTGAAGGTTGTCATTTTAGGACAAGATCCGTATCACGGACCGGGACAAGCGCATGGCTTGAGTTTTTCCGTGCAGCCGGGTGTGAAGATCCCGCCGAGTTTGCGCAATATGTTCAAGGAATTGTCGTCAGATATTGGTTGTGAGATTCCGGAAAGTGGAACGTTGACGGGGTGGGCGCGGCAAGGTGTACTCATGCTGAACACGGTGCTAACTGTACAACAAGGACAAGCCCATTCGCATCGTAAACAAGGCTGGGAGACATTCACGGACGAGGTCATTCGGAGGTTATCGGAGCGCGATAAGCCGATTGTGTTCATTTTATGGGGACGTCCTGCACAGGACAAGAAAAAGTTGATTGATTTATCGCGTCACGCGGTAATTGAATCGGTCCATCCTAGTCCGCTTAGCGCAAGTCGTGGATTTTTCGGCAGTCGTCCCTATTCAGCGACGAATGAGATTTTAGAGGCGTGGGATGAAGGGCTGATTGATTGGAGTAAGACGGACGAGGTGCTTTAATTTGCACGTCTATCGTGATAAAGTGAAAATGAATAGAGGTGACCGAAATGGCTGTGAATTGTTTTCAATGCCAACATTTTTTCGTGACATGGGATCAGAGAAGTCCGCGTGGGTGTAAAGCATACGAGTTCAAAACGAGGGAATTGCCGTCGGTCGTCGTAAAGCGATCATCGGGCATGGAATGTTTAAAATTTGTACAGAAGAAAGGGGATGTGAGACGGTGATTTCATATGACCGCATCATCTCGGAAATGGAACGTCAACTGAGTTTGGCAAAGCGTACGAATGACGAGCGCGCCATGCGTGAAGCGTTGTCGGCTGTGAGGTCGCTGTGTGAAGTGGCACTTGGTGGGAATAGTAGTGCTAGGCAAGAAGAGAAGATTGTTCCGAAAATGCTTGTTGCCCCCGATGTGCAGTCTATTTCTTCATTAGAAGGAAAGCCGCTTGTGGAAGAAGATGCAAACGGCGGCTCGTTGTTTGATTTTTGATGGATTCATTCATAACAGAAAGTAGGAAAAAACAATGCCATTTTTCATTATCGCAGGTGCTGTTAACGCAGCGATTGCTGTCGCGCTTGGTGCATTCGGTGCGCACGCACTAAAAGAAAAGCTTTCTGAACATTATTTAGCTGTATGGGAAACCGCTGTCCAGTATCAAATGTTTCATGCGATTGGGCTACTTGCCGTTGGAATCCTCATGAGCTCATCGCTATTTGGCGCATCAACACAGTTAACATGGGCAGGTTATTTGTTGCTTGCAGGAATTATTATTTTCTCGGGTAGCTTATACGTATTGAGTCTATCTGGAATTGGCATACTCGGTGCCATCACGCCAATTGGTGGCGTTGCGTTCATCGCTGGTTGGACAATGTTAATTATTGCAGCTGTTAAATATACAAACTAAAATTGAGTGGAAAACAAAGAAATCTTCCGTGAGCCCTACTAGGCATACGGAAGATTTTTCATTTAAGTTTGAGGAAAATAGTTTATTTTTCCTTCGAACTCTGCATAATCGAAATAAATCATAGGAAACAGGAATTCATGACCAGTTGCTGTTTCGTTAAGAATTACATGGTCGCGTCCGGCAGCTACGACTGTTCCGACGATGGCTTTCGTATTCTTGCCAGAATCGAGTGCATGTTCAAAGGAGAAATTAAAGACACCGGGTTGCCCGATATTCAACCGTAAAATGTTTTCAATGTATGACTGCTCGCGCAAAGGTAGTCCGGGCGGAGTTCCAATGGGCACCCCAGGACTTGGAGGTCTGCCGTTCGGAATTGTGACTGGTGGCGGTGTGATATGTTGATTTTGATAGGTAGGATTCCAATAATATTGGACCATTTCTTCATCCCCTCAGTTTGTAATATAGATAGTTTTAGACAGTAGGGCAGTCCGACACTGTTGGCGAAAAGAAACAATGTGACTTAAACCTGCCAGTATTCCATTGGCCATACCATTGAGCTGGGCAATTGCCCGTTGGCATGAAAAACCATAAGGACCGCTCGCCGGGGCTGAAGCGTTCCCCGTTAATAACCCGCTTAGCAAGTTTTCTATCCGTCTCACGTGCCCGTTGATAAAAATAACTTTTTGTCGTGGCTTCAAAGCCGCCAGGACGCTGGAATACCATTTCTTCCAAATTACGAATGTCTTTAAAATCTAGACAATCTGCAAGTACTCGGTTTACTCCAACATTACCAACCAAAAGCATTCCTAATTGACCATCGCCCTCCGCTTCCGCCCGCATTAGCCGTGCAAGCATATCTAATTGAGCGTCATTATATTTTATCACCGCCAAGGAACAACCTCCTTGGGAAATCATATGAAGTAAGTGTAAGGAAAATGACTGAAAAATAGAAATGGATAAGGTAAACTTAGGCAAAGGGGGAGTTCACTTGCGTATCCACAATATTATTCCGCACTTTATAGATTTGTACGAATCAAAAAAAGACCTTAGCATACTTGATTTGGAAGCCTATATTGATGAAAATACAGAGGTGTTTAATTACTATTTCCCGAACCATTGTCCGAAAACAGAAGAGCGTCTTCAGGCGGCGATTGAGAAATATCCAACGAAAATGGGAGACATCCATATCATGTCGGAACGTCTACCGAAAATTATTAAAGAAATCGATGAGCTGTATATAAAGACTTACAATGATGATCTTAATATTCGCTATACGTTACTTGTTGGTACGTACGGGTCCAATGCATTCGTTACGAGAGAAATTAAAGGTGATATTTACTTTGCGGTAGAGAAACTATCGCCTGAAGTAGAACACCTAAAAGTGATAACTGCCCACGAAATTGGCCATGTTACGCATTTTTCATTCGCCGCTAGGCAAGGGATGGACTGGACAACTGTCGATTGGACGCATGGACTGACAACACTTTACACTGAAGGAGCCGCGACCTATTTATCCAAAAAAATCGTCCCAGGGCTGAACGAATCGGTCTATTTTACTTACGATGAAGGCGGAGATTCGTGGGTGACATGCTATCAGGAGAATAAAACCGAAGTGAAGCGACGATTTTTCGAAGACGTGTTGTCCGGTTGGAACATAGAAAAGGAGAAGGAGTGGTTCCGCCTATCCGGAGGGGATTATTTTGGTCATAACCGGTTAGGTTATTTACTGGGGACGGACTACGTCGAGCATCTAGTTAACACGATAGGCGAAGAAGCAGCACTCGTTTTCTGGAATGGCAATGATGTGAAAAAAGATATTTTGATGTGGTTGGAAAAATAAAAAGAAGCCGCATCTTGAACGCGGCTTCCCGACAATAATTACAAATTGAAAAACGATGCTTTTTTATCGCCATCTAAAATCGTGCCGACGAAGAATGAGCCGAATTCAGCGTAGCGAGCACTTACTTCATCAAAGCGCATTTCATAAATTAATTTTTTGAACTGGAGAACGTCATCTGAGAACAATGTGACCGCCCATTCGTAGTCGTCGAAACCGACAGAACCGGAAATGATCTGTTTCACTTTGCCTGCATAGCTACGGCCGATTAAACCGTGATCACGCATCAATTCTTTACGTTTGTCCATATCAAGTGTGTACCAGTTCACGTCGCCGTCGCGCTTCTTATCCATTGGATAGAAACAGATATACTGGCTGCGTTGCAGTTCAGGATACAGTCGCCCGCGAACGAACGGGTTTTGGTAAGGATCCTCAGTGGATTCACCTGCAAGGTAGTTTGACAATTCAACAACTGATACATAGGAGTATGCTGGAATTGTAAAGTCTGCAATTGCGAGTTTGTTGAATTCTGTTTCAAGCTCTTGAATTTCATCCATCGTCGGACGCAAAGTCATGAGCATGAAATCAGCTTTCTGACCAATTACTGTATAAAAAGCATGCGCGCCTGTTTTAGCATCATCCGCTTTTTGGAGTTTTTCAAGATAGACAAGAAATTCATCCACTGCTGCTTGACGTTCATCTTTTGAAACCAACTTCCATGACGCCCAATCCATAGAGCGTAAATCGTGTAAAACATACCAGCCATCAAGTGTTTGTGCTGCTTCTATCATATAAATTCAAACCCCTTCATCGTGAATTTACTTCTCAATTGAGTGTAGCATAGTCGGTTGAGAAAACGCCTCCTATATGTGCCATTGTCACGAATTTGACATGAAGTTTCCTGCTGTTATCGACACCTCAAGTCGTGTATGCTAAGTGTAGAATACAACTAAGAAAGGTGAGAGAGATGACAAATCTTTTTACTAGCATTCAAGACCGTTTACGTGGCAATGAAAAAACGATTATCTTACCCGAAGGAACAGACGCACGTGTTCTAAAAGCGGCATCGCGCCTTCAGGTTGAAGGACTTATAAAACCAATCTTACTTGGCAATGAAACCGCAGTGACACAAGCGGCAAGTGCAGCAGCAATCGATATTTCAGCAATAACGATTATTGATCCGGAGAAGGCTTCTTATTTTGAAGAACTTGCTGAAAAGTTTGTGGAGCGTCGCAAGGCTAGGACTTCATTGGAGCAAGCGCGCGAGCAATTGAAAGACGTCAATTACTTCGGCACGATGCTGGTTTTTACAGGGCGTGCAGATGGACTCGTCAGTGGGGCTGTACATTCGACAGCAGACACGGTGCGTCCAGCACTTCAAATTATTAAAACGAAGCCGGGTATTTCAAGGACAAGCGGTGCGTTTATTATGATGAAGGGCGAGGAGCGTCTGGTCTTTGCGGATTGTGCCATCACGGTTGCACCGACAGCGCAGGAACTGGCAGAAATCGCAGTGGCCAGTGCGAAAACGGCAAAGTCATTTGGCATTGATCCGCGCGTAGCGATGTTGAGCTTTTCGACGAAGGGCTCAGCTGTTACACCAGAAACAAAAAAAGTCGCGGAAGCAGTAGCGATTGCCCAAGAGCTTGCGCCAGATTTAACACTTGATGGTGAATTTCAATTTGATGCAGCATACGTTCCAGAAATAGCTGCGAAAAAAGCACCAGGTTCAATTATCCAAGGGGACGCCAACGTCTTCGTCTTCCCATCGCTTGAGGCGGGGAATATCGGCTATAAATTAACAGAACGTCTAGGCGGCTACGAAGCGATCGGACCGATTTTGCAAGGGTTGAACGCACCAGTCAACGACTTATCCCGTGGTTGTTCAGCAGATGATGTTTACAAACTTGCCCTTATAACAGCGGCGCAAAGTCTATAAGTAGGAGAATTTTAAATGTCACACTATGAATCATTGTTACAAATCCCTGAGTGGCGCTTTGTGGATGAATCCATGACGGCACGTAGTCGTTCTGCGCTAGAGTCTTTCGCCGCGGACGATACGCTCTGTCATCTCGTCGGACAGCAAATGAGCAGTCCAACCGTGCGCACATGGGTGCATGACCAAACTGTGGTCCTTGGCATTCAGGATCATCGTCTTCCGCATATCGCTGAAGCGATTCCAATGCTTGAGGAAACTGGTTATAACGCAATCGTCCGTAACTCTGGCGGTCTCGCGGTTGTGCTGGACAAAGGTGTGTTGAATATATCAATTGTGCTATCGGAACATGATGGGGCCATCGATATTCCAGCAGGCTACGAAGTGATGCTGGCATTTATTCGTAGATTGTTTCCAGAAGCGGGCGACCGTATCGAAGCTTATGAAATTGTCGGATCTTACTGTCCCGGTTCGTATGATCTTAGCATCGATGGCCGCAAATTTGCCGGCATTTCGCAGCGTAGATTACGCCAAGGTATCGCCGTCCAGATCTATTTATGTGTTGAAGGAAGTGGGGCAGAACGGGCTAAGTTGATTCGCGATTTGTACAATATTGGACTGCAAGGCGAAGAGACGAAGTTCAGTTATCCAGCCATTAAACCAGAAGTGATGGCATCCCTCGTAGAATTGTTAGAGATGCCACTGACGGTCAATGATGTCGTGATTCGCATTCAGCTGTTGTTGCGTGAGCTCGCAGACGAAGTGGTCATGGGTAGCTTTAAGCCGGAAGAAATGGAATTATACACGTTCTATTTAAACCGAGTTTTCGAGCGGAATAAAAAGATGTTGGCAAGTGAATGAAAATCGGCTATTTTATGATAGAGTTTATAGAAATAAGCAACGTTCCGGCCGAACTAAGCAACGTTTTCGTGAAAGTGTGCAACGTTTGCGGAGATAAGCAACGAAATCGAGCAACTAAACAACGTATTGCGAGAACTAAGCAACGTTCCTAGAGCTAGCCAACACAAGAAAAAACCGCCAATCAATGGTTGATTGGCGGTTCTTTACTCACTAGATTACCATTTTGTTCCATCTTGAAGACGGGCGCAGTGCGATCCGTATCGTCTTCAAGTGTCACAAGACGACGCGCGCGATTCATGATTTGGACGAATTGCTCGTAATCCGCGCGCAGTGTTTTATTTTCTTGCTGGAGTTTTTCGATTTCTTTTTCGAGTTTCTCTGATTTTTCATTCGCAATTTTAGCGGTCTGCTTCCAGCGTAGAGATTCGTTATCCCCTACTCCTGTATGATGCATGCGAACGAGATAAGCAATGACTGTATCAAGTGATAGCGCTGATAATGGAACGGCTGTCTTTTGATTTTCTTCGCTCCCTTGGGAAGGGGAATATAATTGCTGTCCGCGTCGCTTAAAGTCCTTACCAAGGACACGAATTGCCTGCTTACGTTCTTTTTTCGCGTCAGTGAGCTCTTTCTCATAGTCCTGTCTAACAACTGCGTTCCACCTAAATCCACAAGCCGCTGCTGTACGATTAAGAGCATCGCCGACTTCTTCAAAGGCGCTTAACTGCGTGCTCCCCTCTCGAACATGCCGCAATACCGTCTCTGCCAATAAAATATCATTTTCTTCAATCCAAGCATCCTGTCTAACTTTCACCATCTCCGTGCCTCCCGACATATGTTAGTAGTCTCTTTCTTACGGTCAGTGTGGACATGGTTTCACTATTTTATTCATAAGGAAAAAAGCATTCTATCTTTTTTTATCTAAATTAGGCAGAAGACTCCCATTTCCATAAATGGAGGCGCGATTGATTTAATAAATGATTCTTTTTCCATCTTCCAACCAAGTAGGGAATTGACTATACTTGAAACAATGATTCACGTTACGCCGAGGCGTAATTGATTGGAGGTGCACGATGGCTTACAAAGATGAGAAACTGGTCGAGGAAAAAGTTTTCAAAGACCCGGTGCACCGCTATATCCATGTGCGCGACAAAGTAATTTGGGATGTGATTGGCACAAGCGAGTTTCAGCGCCTACGCCGAATTAGGCAGCTTGGCACAACCTATCTGGTATTTCATGGGGCGGAGCATAGCCGCTTCCATCATTCGCTAGGTGTCTATGAAATCGTGCGTCGCATCATTGACGACGGTTTTAGTCATAGACCCGAATGGAACAATGAAGAACGACTCGTGACGCTGTGCGCGGCATTGCTGCATGATTTAGGGCATGGCCCGTTTTCACATGCGTTTGAAAAAGTATTCAATCTTGATCACGAACAATTTACGCAAGCCATTTTGCTTGGTGACACGGAAGTAAATGCAGTATTATGTCGTGTGGCACCTGATTTTCCACAAAAGGTTGCTGATGTCATCGGGAAAACATACCCAGATAAGCTTGTGGTCAGCCTTATATCGAGTCAGATTGACGCCGACCGAATGGATTATTTGCAGCGTGATGCCTATTTTACAGGGGTATCATACGGTCATTTCGACATGGAGCGAATCCTACGTGTCATGCGACCGGCAGAAGAACAAGCAGTCATTAAGTATAGTGGTATGCACGCGGTGGAAGATTACATCATGAGCCGTTATCAGATGTACTGGCAAGTGTATTTTCACCCCGTTTCACGCAGTGCTGAAGTCATTTTGACGAAGATTTTACATCGAGCGAAGCATTTACATGATAGTGGATATATTTTTAAACAAGAACCTACCCATTTCCGCTCATTTTTTAATAGGACATTTGAGTTGGAGGATTATATAGCACTTGATGAGAGTATTTTATTGACCTATTTCCAAGTTTGGATGAAGGAAGACGACGCGATTTTATCGGATTTATGCTATCGGTTTATTAACAGAAGGCTGTTCCAATACGCAGAGTTTGATCCGGCGACAGAATATCGGAAAATTGGTGAACTGGAACAATTGTTTAAGCAGGCAGGTATTGACCCTGCTTATTATTTGGTGGCAGATTCATCGTCAGATTTACCGTATGATTTTTATCGGCCGGGCGAAGAAAATGAGCGCCTACCGATCTACTTGCAAATGCCAAACGGTGAATTGAGTGAGTTATCACGGTCATCGGATATCGTGGATGCGATTTCAGGCAAAAGACGAACAGACCACAAAATCTATTTCCCAGAAGATTTGTTGAATGAAGGGAAAGAGCAAAATCCATTATACGGACAAATTTTACGGATATTAGGAATTTAAGAAAGGAGTGGCTCTCTTGTTGCAGGAGCATGCCAAGATTGTGCAGTTCATTTCCATCGCGAATGAAGTGAAGGGCAGAAAAAAGATGCAAAAGATGATTTATATCGCGAAAAAGATGGATTTCCCTTTTGCGGAAAAGTATGAGTTACATATGTACGGCCCTTATTCGGAGGAATTGACGTTGCGCATAGAAGAACTATGCGCGATGGGATTTCTCGCGGAACAGTGCGTGGACAAGGGTTCGTATGTTCAATATAGCTACACAGCGACGGATGAAGGGACGAGCTTTCTTGAAACCGCTCAACATCCGCACGAAACGCTTGCAGTTTGTGTGGATAAGATGAATGGAAAAAGTTCTAGATTCCTGGAGCTCGTATCGACACTGCTCTATTTCGATCATCTCGATAAGGACGAGCAGATTGCGAAAGTGCATATCGTGAAAAATAAACTAAATTTCACTGAACAGGAAATGACAGATGCATTCGACTTCATCGCCGAATTGCAGCGCTGTTCTGTTCAATAAGAAAAGGCTGTCCCATTCTTGGTTCGAATGGAACAGCCTTCATTTGAATCAGCGAAAACCCCGCTGATTCAAATGAAGCCTCCGGCGGATGTCACAAATTTTGAAGGGAGTTAAGAGGGCAGTCTAGGTTCGCGACGTCCTGTCGCAACGACTGCATGACCTACATCCTGTAGACCTCAAGCGCAATTCAAAATTTGGACGCAATTACGCCAAGGCGTAATTGATGAGTTATTGATCACTAAAGAGTTTGCCAGCGACAGCATAATGACTTTTCGGCATTTCCTCGATGAACACCACAACATTTTCAGCAGGTGCGCCCGTTGTTTCAGCGACTGCTTCTGTTACTTTTGCACAGAGTGCACGTTTCTGTTCTTCTGTGCGACCTTCCAACATCTTTACAGTTACATAAGGCATTCCAGTTCCCCCTTTCTGCATATATTCGGTATAGTGTATATATTATCAGAGTTGGGGGTTTAAGCGAATGACAAATGAAGAAAAACCGAAACAGAAAATGGGTTTTACAATTATAAAAGATGATCCGACAGATGGACATAAAGGATTCGGAATTGGATCATTGTCATTAGAAAACGTGTCACCTGTCATTATTGACGTTGAAGAAGGGCTTGCAAAAATTGAAATTGGTGCAATGCACGCGAGAAGTGATACAGAGCGTGGCATCAAGTTTACACTGAATCGTGAGGACTCAGAGGGTGGTAAACCGTACTGGCTCGTCTGGGTGACGATTGATTTTAAAGAAGACGGACCTTACTATGCAGGTGTCACAGCTTGTGAAATGGTCGTGAACCGTGAAAAACGCCGTGGCTATAAAGTGCTCGCTGATCATGTTAATCGTATGGATAAATCAATGAAGCGTCATATTATGGTTGATAATATGGATGATAAATCAAAACAAATTCTTGCTGAATTTCTTTCAGGTCATAACAAAGACATGTGGGATCGCAGTGAAGCGCAATTACATGCGGATCTTAGCGTGTAATTATTTAGATTATGAACAATTTGTGACAGTTTCCACATAGTTCTCATTCAGAGGTTGAATGTCGGCTGGAAAGGAAGTACACTGAAAATATAGCTTGTGCTTGTAAGCTAGGACAACCGAAATTGTGCATTTCCAACCGAGTTTTGTATCAAACAAACCCAAGCGCGATACATCATTCGACAGGGAGGGTGCCCTGGACGGTAAAAAAGCTTTCTTCTCTTGAATTTATTCAAGAGAGGAAAGCTTTTTTGATTGTGGATAAAGAGTGGACTTGCTAGCCGCGCAAAAGCGAGTCTCCCGCGCGCATAACCCCTAACTCACTCAAAAAACGAAAACGGAAATAACTCAAGTTTCTTGCCATCATCCTTGCCTGAGGATCGTTGCTCCCTCAAAGTCTTATCCGTGCACAATTTCTGCGGCATATCTTTCTCTTTTACATAAACAAGCCGTTGCTTTTCGCATTCATTGACCGCGATGCCGCCTGTTTCCACATCAATGGTGACGCCGGTCACTCCTTGCGGTGGGATGAAAGGTTCGGGTGGCTTGCCACGGTGTACGGTTTCCATAAATTCAATCCATATTTTTTTGGAAGCGGCTTTATCCGTTGTATCGGATAATTGCCTGCCGACGTCGAATCCAGTCCAAATTCCCGCCGTTAGCGAGGGGGTGAAGCCAATCAGATATTGATCGGAAATCGTTGTTCCAGACTTTGCCGCATAAGGTCGCGTCTGTTTTGGTCGCATGGATAGTCCAGTGGAAGAAGTATAGTCATTGAATACCGGATCGAACATACCCGTCATCAAATGAGTCAAAACGGATGCATCTTGTTCGGAAATCACATGTCTCTTGCTTTGTTTAGGATGCTCGTACACGGTTTTCCCCTCAGAATCTGCAATCGATAAAATCGTCATCGGTTTAATTTCGGTGCCGCCTGAAGCAATTCGATTATAGGCATTTGTCATATCGGACAAGGTGACGTCCGACGTGCCAAGTGCAACAGCAGGCGATTCAGGAAATGTGACGTCAACGCCCAGTCTTTCTGCCATTTTACTAAACTTTTTATAGCCAATTTCTTCGAGCGTTTTGACGGCAAAAATATTATCAGAAATGGCGAGTGCTTGTGCAAGTGAAATGGGATGTCCGGCAAATTTACCATTCACGTTGCTCGGTTCATACGTCGAACGCCCTTCATCATAAGTGAAAATTGTCTTTTCCGTCGATAAAAAAGTGAGTGGATTGAAGCCCTCTTCAAGTGCAGCTGCGTATAGAACAGGTTTCATGGCTGAACCGGGTTGACGTTTTGCTTGCGTTGCTCGGTTGAATGGGCTTTCTGTGTAATCAACCCCGCCAACAAGTGACGTGATATAGCCGGTCCCTGGTTCGATAGACATAAAGCCAACTTGCAAATCACTGTCTGGCATCCACTTGGCAATCACTTCTTCAGCGGTTTGCTGATGATGGGGATCCAATGTGGTACGAATAGTCCAGCCACCTTCTGCTGGGGAGCGTCCTTTTGCGGTGAGCACTTTTTCAGCCTCCCGCCATACTTCATCTAAAAAATAAGGGGCGATGCGTTTCGAATCCGCCCATTCGCGCGTCTTTAACGTGATTTGTTCAAGATTTGCGCGTTCTTCTTGTCGCGCGGTAATGTATCCTTGAGCTTCCATAAGCGAAAGGACCAGAGACTTCCGCTCCTGCGATTTTTCGGGATTTTCAATAGGTGAATAAATCGAAGGACCTTTGGCGATGGCTACGATGACGGCAGACTCTTCTAACGTCAAGTCTTTCGCAGGTTTTCCGAAATAAAATTTACTAGCTGCCTCGACACCGTACATGCCATGTCCAAAGTAAACGGTATTCATATACCCTTCTAAAATGACATCTTTATCGTAAAATATTTCCATCCGATAGGCGTATAGCGCTTCGTCGAATTTTCTTTTCCATGTCTTTTCAAACGTCAAATATAAATTTTTAGCATATTGCATGGTAATGGTACTCGCTCCCTCTACCTTGCGCCCAGCCTTGGCATCTTTTAATAGCGCCCCCGCAATCCGTCGATAATCAAAGCCATTATGGCTATAAAAATTCTTATCTTCTGTTGCAATGACCGCATCGATTAGAAAGGGAGACATGTCATCAAGATCGACCCAATAGCGTCGTTCAGCTGTGTAGCGATCGCCAATCTGCTTACCGCTTTTATCAAGAAAAACAGAAGCTTTTGGCACACTTAAAGAAGGGGCTCCCGTTACTTGAGCGTATAGTCGAAGCAATAAAAAAACGGTCACTACTGCTGTCAATGCAGTAACGGAGAGCAGCAGTAGCCGTTTGAAAGTCTTGCGTCTCTTTACTTTTTTTAAATATACTACCCGTCGCACACAATCCCGCCCCTTCCATGTCGTTGCATGTAGTATGTGACGCGCGGAAAGAGATTAAACGAAGTGAACGTAAAAACATGAATCATACGGATAGATTGAAATATAGAGTGTGAAAAGGATATAATAAAAAGATGTACATAATGGAAAAGGACGGTGAACGTATGGAAACGCAGGATAGAGTGTGCAACGTGGATATCCAGCTCCATTCGTCAATCCGGCATCCCGGACAAGATCAGGAGATTCATGAGTTAAGCCTAACGGGGCAGCTCATTGAAAAAAAAGGTAACTATTATTTAAAATATGAAGAACAACAAAATGGTCAATCCGTTCAGACGACTGTCAAAATGGGGGCAGAGGATGCGCTGATATTGCGTAGTGGTGCGGTGAAGATGCGTTTGCCCTTCATCCAGGATGGCGAACGGTTGGGGACTTATGGTAGCGGTCCGGCATCATTTAACTTGCTCGTTAAAACGACTGACCTTGATTTTCGGCAACAAGCGCAACGATTCCGTGTCGCTTACGAGCTACATGCAGAAGGATCTTTACTTGGCCTATACGAATTGACCATTACATATACGGAGGGAAAAATATGAACGCAGTAGAACAAATTCAACAAGAGGTAAAATCGGCATTACGCGCGGCGGTTATTGCGGCGGAACTTGTAGAAGAGACATTAATACCAGATATTATGCTGGAAACACCAAAAAGTAAAGACAACGGAGATTACGCAACGAACATTGCGATGCAGCTGACAAAATTGGCGAAAAAGCCACCTCGTGCTATTGCAGAAGCAATTCTTGAGCATTTAGATACATCTGGAACATCGATCGAATCGATTGACGTTGCGGGCCCTGGATTCATGAATATTAAATTGAAAACAGACTACTTAGGAGATGTCGTCAAGACAGTTCTTGAGCAAGGCGAAAATTATGGCCGTTCTACTTCTGGTGCCAATGAAAAAATTCAAGTCGAATTTGTATCAGCTAACCCAACTGGCGATCTTCATCTAGGCCATGCGCGTGGTGCATCACTTGGCGATTCTCTTTGTAATGTCCTAGATTTTGCAGGCTACGATGTTGCACGTGAATATTATATTAACGATGCGGGTAATCAAATCAATAACCTTGCGTATTCAATCGAAGCACGTTATTTCCAAGCGCTTGGTTTAGATAAAGAAATGCCGGAAGATGGCTACCATGGGAAAGATATTATCGGAATCGGGGAAGAACTTGCGAAAGAATTTGGCGATAAATTCGTCAATGTTTCTGAACAAGAACGCTATGACTATTTCCGCAAACACGGACTTGATTTTGAATTGGCAAAATTAAAGAAAGACCTTGCTGATTTCCGCGTATCATTCGATGTATGGTTCTCGGAAACTTCACTATATGAAAACGGTAAAATTGATGTGGCACTCGACAAATTGCGTGCAAACGGTCACGTTTTTGAAGAAGATGGCGCAACTTGGTTCCGTTCAACGACATTCGGAGATGACAAAGACCGCGTGCTCATTAAAAACGACGGCACGTACACTTATTTAACACCGGATATTGCTTATCATGAGGACAAATTATTCCGCGGCTTTGACAAGCTTATTAACATTTGGGGAGCGGATCACCACGGCTATATTCCGCGAATGAAGGCAGCGATTGAAGCACTTGGCTATGGCCGTGACACGTTGGAAGTAAACGTGGCACAAATGGTTCAGTTGTATAAAGACGGTGAAAAATTCAAAATGAGTAAACGTACAGGGAAAGCTGTTACCTTGCGTGAGCTTGTAGAAGACGTTGGTCTGGATGCAGTTCGTTACTTCTTCGCTATGCGTTCAGGCGACTCACAAATGGACTTCGACCTTGACTTGGCTATTTCACAGTCCAATGAAAACCCAGTGTACTACGCACAATATGCGCATGCACGAATCTCTTCGATTTTACGACAAGCTGACGAAACAGGACTATCTGCGTCTGTGGATAACGTTTCTTTATTGCAAGCCGAAAAAGAATTGGAACTGCTGAAGAAAATTGGTGACTTCCCGAAAGTCATTAGCGACGCGGCGAGATTGCGTATACCGCATCGTGTTGCAACGTATATCCAAGAGCTGGCAGCTTCATTCCACAGCTTCTACAACGCAGAAAAAGTATTAGACCCAGACAATCGCGACTTGTCAGAAGCACGACTCGCACTCATTACAGCAACACGCACGACAATCGCCAATGCATTGAAATTGATTGGCGTTTCTGCACCGGAAAAAATGTAACAAGAGAGTGATGCCAGGTATAGCCACCCCTTAAGTCTGGTAATAATCCGCGAATACAAACTATTGATAGATGTATTCAAGGGCTTTGTGCTAGGTGTAATTCAGTATGTTGGCCATCGATTGCCTAGAAAGAAACCTCTAAATAATGTTGAGGCCGCTGAAAAAGTCCTTCCTATGGTAACTTAAACTAGTGAGTGGCTCTTAACACGCTTCGGCGCTTGCGGATGCCTCCCGCCATAAGCCAGGCAGAAAACCGCTGCCAGTCTTATGGCTCCGGCTACCGCTGTAAGGCGCCTTCGCTAGATCTACTTACGTATTTTACGAAGTCACTAAAAAAATGAAGACAACGGAAACGAGCTATTCCACGATAAAATCGGGGGATAGCTCGTTTTATTGTTGTATAATGTAGAGACTAATTTTAGGCGGTGTCCCGATGATTTCAAATCAAGAATCGTTAAATCACAGTCCATTCATGGCGATTTACGATATGGTTGCGCCAAAAGATAATTAGCTGCATCAAATCAATGACCTTGTCGATTTCTCTTTTGTATACGATGAATTAAAGAATAAATATTGTCTCGATAACGGTCGCAATGCAGTGTCACCGATTCTTATGTTCAACTATTTATTGCTTAAATCTATCTTTGACCTATCAGATATTGATGTCGTAGAACGATCTAAATACGATATGTCGTTTAAATATTTTCTTGAAATGGCACCAGAAGACTTGGTGATTGATCCTAGTTCCTTAACGAAATTCCGCAGACTCCGTCTTCAGGATGTGGGCTTATTAGATTTGCTAATTCAAAAGATAGTTGAAATCGCACTGGACAAAAAATTGATCAAAAGTAAAACCTATTCTGTGACAATTAAATCGAATGAGCACAAGGATCAAGAAGCGTTTCAAAACAGTGGTGAGTTTAAAGAAAAAGCGAAATCATGCTATAAAATTGAAGCAAAGAATAGTGAATTGAAAAATAGACACGGGTACGATGTGGCCACATCCGCGGGTCTGTTTGGCATGCAGATACAAGGGGCGATGGCTATATTTGCGGTCAATCTCAAACGGATTAGAACGCTAATGAGGGAATCAGAGTAAGGAATACGAAGGGAAAAGACGCTATTTTGTTCAGTTTTGAACAAAATAGCGTCTTTTTTAATTTAAACTCACTTTCAAAATCTAAAAACAATAATTTTTTCAGTGGACTCACTCAATGTACAATCCCTTTTTGCCCTAGCACTCCATATACGAAGGCGAGTACTTTAAGTAGTAGTCTTATTTTGAAACAAACTTGCTTTATTTATACATATAAAAACTTATTGAACAAAGGGGCATCCGTCGTTTTTTCACTTATTAATTTTTAGAGAACGCTATTTCACCAAGATCATTTATTAAATAACTTAGTGTTGGTGAATCAACGGCGAACGGCATTTTCATTGGTTTACCGGAATCAATTAGTATTACAGAAGTTTCTGGGTTATAGGTACCCTTAAAGTTATAGTCAATTGGTACACCGTTTTCAATTTCTGTATATGTTCCTTCTACTTTTGAACCGTTTACAGATTTAAACGTTAATTCAAACCGCATATTGTCTGCATATCGGTTCATGCTCGAAGGGATGAAACCTTTCCAAGAACCAAATACAAAATCTGGAACAGCGGAATCTTCGGTTTCAGCATTAGTGGTTATTTCACCTGAATCTCTACGCTCATTTTTAAACGTTTGTTGTGTAATTCCCATTCGGTTTTCAAGGGCATCTTCTAAATCCGTATAATCTGCCATTGCTAGCAGCCTATTAGAATTAGGGAAAGCAAGAAAGCCACGATGATATTCATCTAGTAAACCTTCATTTTGGATTTCCACGCTAAAAGATTCAATGTCTTCGTTATTTTCAGGGACTAATACTTCCTTTTCAGCGTCCCAATAAAAAGTAATTGATTTCTCAGTATTTGTGCTCTCATCATATACGAAAGATTGAACCGTTCCAAGAACTCGATTATTTTCATCTACTTCTTCTAATTTTAATCGATACGCGATATAGGATTTTATGTCATCACCAGTTGTTAGACCAACATTGGGATACCAATCTCCTAAAAAAGTTGCTGTTAAGAACGCGTTCAGTTCTTCATCTGTCTGTTGACTCGCTACTGTTTCTGTAGATTCTTCTTCATGTGATGCTGTATCTTCTTCGGGAGTACTGCCACACCCCGCTAATAGTAATGCTCCTGTAACGCTTAATACTGAAATAATACGTTTCCCTTTCACATAAACACCTCAAATTGATTAATAATATTTAAAAATAAACTAAAAATATACAGTATTACAGTATATATAACTTTTTGCAAAGAAAAGGAAGTATTGCTAGAAGTGAAACTTTCCGCACAGGTTGATATATTCACATGGGGTAGCAGTCGTTTTTTTTAACTACATTGAATGATTTCTAAAAAATTTGATATCTATATATATTATATCATGATATTCTTAATAACAGAACATATATTTTGTTCTTCAACATCCATCATATATGTAATATAATTGATTAGGAGGAGTAAGTTATGAAAAAAACTAAGCTATTTACAGCGGCACTTGTTAGTATTGTAGCAACAGCATCATTTACCCCATTAATTGATGCAGAAGCTACAACATTTAAAGATGTGAAGCCTGGAACGGAACAGGCTGAAGCAATTCAATCACTTGTGGACCGTCAAATCGTTTCAGGTTATAAAGATGGGACATTTAAACCGAATGATCCTGTGACTCGTTCTCAAGTAGCTAAAATTATTGCGAGTTTTCTGAAATATGATAAAAAAAACCTTTGGGATGTGGGATATAACGATGTAACAAAATCAAATCCGAACTATGAGTATATTACATACTTGGCAAATATAGGTGTATTTGATTCGGATGCTAAAAATTTTAATCCTAATAAGCCTTTAACGCGTGCACAATTAGCTAAAATTTTTACACAAGCATTTGAGTTATATTACGGTGTAAATACTGATTTTGCGAATCCATTTAAAGATGTAAAAACAGAAGAACACGAATACTATATCAAAACACTCTATGCAGCTGGAATCACGACTGGGAAAACCCAAGATACCTTTGGGATTTCTGATAATGTAACGAGAGGAAATTTTGCTGTTTTTATAAAACGTCTAGAGGCATTTTTAGAACTTTCTCGCGTACAATTTTATGCTGAGGATTTCAACACTAAATATATTTATGCAGGTATTATAAAAAATGAAAGTGATGTTGATTCATTAATCCACCCAAGCTCATTCGCACCAGTAGTAGAGGAAACAAGTCATTTATTTTATGCAAATAAACCTGGGATAAGCTATATATATGTAGGTGGTTTTAATGAAGATTATACGAAAAAACCTGCTGACGTTTACAAAGTTGTTGTAGAAAAGAAAAATGGAATCTTATACGTTACTAAAACAAAATTAAATCGCACATACTCCGCTTCGTAGGCTATGGTGAGCAATTCTTGAAGAATTGGAACTTTTTTTGCTTTTAATTTCCGAATGCGTGGTCTAACTCCACCGTCTTTAGACGGTATACACTTTTAGCCTTCTCCTTCGATGTCCATACTTGGGGTGAGGTGAAAAGTATGGACGGATACAGAAAAAGTAGTCATGCGGTTTTTGATATCAAGTATCAAGTATCATGTAATTTGGGTAACGAAATATAGATATAAGGTATCACATGGTCCAATTGCAATAAGAACACGGGAGTTAATCAGGCAAGGGGAATCACTATTTTGCAAGGAAGTGTAGGAAAAGAACACATTCACATGTAGAGAGTGGTGCCAGGTATAGCCACAATTAGGCCAACAGGATGTTGGTCATGGATTCGTTGCCAATTGAGCTGCGAAGGGTTCGATTTGCCGTATTTCTGTACTTTTTTCTAGTGTGTTCAAAAATACCTACGACACACCAAGTTCGAAAAAGGAAAATACCCACACCACACCTAGTGTCCAGTTACTGACACCATTCGCGTCCTTCCGCGAATTGGGGCAGCAGCTGGCACATACAGTGGTGTTAAAATGCCCTCCCCACACTAGGTTCATTGATAGTAGTACCAACCCCCCCCCTCGACACCACCAAAATTTGTAGTATACTAAAAGTTGTACAAAATTACATAGCCAAACATAAAGGTGCCTCGTCATCAGAGACGAGGTTAAAAGGGAAGTCGGTTCAAATCCGACACGGTCCCGCCACTGTAAGTGTCCGCATGTTGCGAACACGAGTCAGGAGACCTGCCTTTATGAATCACCCGATAGCCTACGAGGATAGGTTTGGTGAAAATCGGTCCGTCTATGCGTCCGTATTTTTACTAAACATTCCTCCGTATTTTTACGGGGGATTTTTATTTGGAACAAACAGGAGGAAAGCAAAATGAAAAAGATGTGGAAATTATGGTTGATGTCTGTGCTGGCGGTGTTGTTACTTGCAGCATGTGGAACAACTACAACAGAAGATCAGCCAAAAGTAGATGGAACACCACAAGACGAGGTCGCACAAGACGACGTTATTGAAGAGGCATTTCCAGTAACACTAACAGATGCAGTCGGTAATGAAATTACACTCGAAAAAGCGCCTGCAACAATTGTTTCTATGACACCAAGCAATACGGAAATTCTATTTGCCCTCGGATTGGCGACTGAAATTATCGGCGTCAACGATTATGATAATTATCCAGCAGAAGCACTTGAAAAAGAGAAAATCGGTGGCATGCAATTTGACGTTGAAAAAATTGTTGCTATGAATCCAGAAATTGTCTTTGCGCATGAGTCGGGACTTAGCACAGGTGCAGAAGGTCTACAACAACTTCGTGATGCAGGACTACCAGTCTTCGTTGTGAAAAATGCCCTGGACTTCGAAGAAACATATACATCGATTAAAACGATTGGACAAGCAACAGGTAAATCAGCAGAAGCTGAAAAAATCGTTGCGGACATGAAAGCAAAAGTTGTAGAAGTAACTACTAAAGTAGCGTCAGTAGAAAACAAAAAAACAGTGTTCGTTGAAACATCACCAGCTCCGGAAATTTACACGCCAGGTAACAACACGTTTATGAATCAGATTCTCGAGATGGTAGGCGCAGAAAACATTGCTGCTGACCAAGAAGGTTGGTTCATGATGGATCCAGAAGAAATCGTTAACCGCAATCCTGAAGTCATCATTGTGATGTATAGCTATATCGATACAGCTGTCGAAGATGTTTACAAACGCAATGGATTTGATTCCATTACGGCTATTAAAAACGAAGCAGTTGTTCAAGTAGATGAAAACAAGACAAGCCGCACAGGCCCACGTCTTGCAGAAGGCTTGGAAGAAGTAGCAAAAGCCATCTATCCAGAGGCTTTTGGTGAATAAATCTAGCGTTGCCTACATCGTATCCATCGCCACGCTCCTTGTGGCGATTTGGCTCGGTGTATCGATCGGCTCTGTGAATATACCGATCAGTACGTTATGGAATACAGCAGCGGATGCGACTGCTACGAATATTCTCTGGAAGATTCGTATGCCGCGAGTCGTATTGGCAGGACTTGTCGGTGCGTCGTTGGCGATTGCGGGAGCTGCTTTTCAAGGGCTACTCAAAAATCCGCTTGCTGATCCCTACACCCTCGGAGTGTCATCCGGCGCCTCTGTCGGCGCTGTGATGACGCTTTTTTTCGGTATTTCCATTCCGGTTTTTGGCATGTATACGCTACCCGTTTTTAGTATGGTTGGGGCGGCACTGACGATGTTCCTTGTATTGGGCTTCGCTCGCCTTGTCGACCATTCCATGAAGATGGAAACGATTATTTTAACTGGGATTATCTTTGGTTCATTTTTAGGTTCAGTGTTGTCGCTCATGATTGCGCTGACAGGGGAAGAACTGCGTCAAATTATCGGCTGGTTGCTTGGTAGCGTATCCATGCGCGGTTGGAATTACGTCACGATGATATTACCATTTGTCATTGTTGGTTCCATAATGCTATGGCTATGTCGCCGCGAATTAAATGCCATGTTGTTTGGCGAAGAACGTGCGCATCATTTAGGAGTCAATGTTAGACGCCGAAAGTTTATGATATTAATTGGGGGCTCCATTCTGACAGGGGCCGCAGTTGCGGTGTCTGGTACAATTGGCTTTGTAGGACTTGTTGTGCCGCATATGACACGTCTCCTTTGGGGGGCAGATCACCGTCATTTATTGACATTATCGTTTTTGAACGGTGCATCGTTACTCATTATTTGCGATTTGATTGCACGGACGATTATTTCGCCAACAGAATTACCAGTTGGTGTCATTACGGCATTTATCGGCGCGCCGGTATTTGCATTTATTTTCTATAAACAACGCAGGAAAGGGGCCATGTGACATGCTACAAGTTGAAAATTTAACAGGTGGCTACGGCAAGAAAGCTGTCGTAAAGGCTGTCACATTTGCGGTTAAGAAAGGCGAAGTGTTGGGCATTTTAGGCCCGAATGGTAGTGGGAAATCAACGCTGCTGAAGCTTATTTCAGGCATTCTTTCGAAACAGGAAGGTTCTGTCGTCATTGACGGGAAGCAGGCTACCGATTATTCACAAAAGGAATTTGCTCGCAAGGTAGCCGTGTTACCACAGCTCCATGCCCATGCCTTTTCGCATTCCGTCCATGAAACCGTATCGCTCGGCAGGTATCCGCACCAGTCTGGGCTTTTTTCTTCTTGGTCCAAGGATGATGAACGTGCTGTCAATGAAGCGATGCAGCACACAGCCATCACGCGCTACAAAGATACACCGATTGAATTGTTATCAGGTGGGGAACAGCAACGTGTTTTCGTGGCGCAAGCACTCGCCCAGGAAGCACCGGTTTTATTGTTAGATGAGCCGACGAATCATCTCGACATCGCTCATCAGCAACAATTATTGGATACGATTCGCAAGCAGGCGGTCGATAAAGGGCTGACTGTTGTGTCGGTATTCCATGATATTAACTTAGCGTCGTTGTATTGTGACCGCTTGCTGTTGATGGATCAAGGGCAAATTGCTGCCATTGGGGCACCACAAGACGTCGTGAAGGAACAAATGGTTGAAACTGTCTATCAGGCGCGGGTTAAGACGCAAGTGCATCCAGAGTTGCCGAAGCCACAAATTACACTTCTTCCCGACACAACAGGAGAAATCCAACCGTTTACAGTGACACTCGAAGATTTTACAGTGTCATCGGACTATGTGGCTTTGCGTACAGCGGGTCCGCTAAAAACGATGTCGTCTGCTGTCCATAATGCAGGAACGGGATGGTACCGTGCATTTGTCAACCGCCATGTGGATGCCGATTACGATAGTGATGATGTCAAAGCCGAAATGGCAGCCTATTTGGAACAACAAGGTTTTCATGGAACAGACACGGTCGGCATGATGACGGCAGTGACAACGGAACATGCCGAAGTAGAATGCTATCAAGGGGATTTTGGCACGGTGTTAATCGCCGTGACGGCTGGAGTTGGTAATGCGGTCGATGTGTCGCAAGCGCTCCATCGTGACCGGGCACCACGCATTGGTACCATCAATACATGGATCATTGTCAACGGTACATTATCGGACGAGGCCTTTATTCAAGCGATGATTACAGCAACTGAAGCGAAAACAAAAGCGCTGCAAGTGGAAACGATACAAGATCCACTAACGGGTACAATTGCAACGGGGACGTCAACAGACAGCCTGCTTGTTGCTGCAACACAACAAGGTGAATTTCTGCCTTACGCAGGACCGATTACGCCGCTGGGCAAATTGATTGGCCATGGCGTCTATGATTGCACAATCCGTGCGATCCATGCCTATAAAAAAGCGAAAGGGTGGACATCCACGTGATTCCTGCACACTTCATCGCCATTGCGATCGGTTTTTTATTGGACCGTATCGTCGGGGATCCACCCACCTGGACGCATCCTGTTCGCTGGATTGGTACGTTTATTTCAAAACTGACGTTTTTATTGAATAAAGGACGTTCCCGCACAGGGAAAGGGGCACTTACGCTCTTTATCACAGTGGGGATTGTCTTCGCAATTGTCTTCACCATGGTCACATTCGCTTATCAAATCCATCTATTTGCCGGTATTATTGTGGAAGGTATTCTCATTGCAATTGGCCTGGCACAAAAGAGTTTACGCGATGCGGCACTAAGCGTGTACGAGCCGCTTGTTGCGAAGGATTTACCAGAGGCGCGCACAAAGTTATCGTGGATTGTCGGTCGCGATACTGACAAATTAAAGGAAAGTGACATTGCACGAGGGGCGATTGAAACCGTGTCTGAAAATACAGCGGATGGCATTACGTCGCCATTATTCTGGGCATTTTTACTCGGCGCACCGGGCTTATGGCTGTACAAAACGGTCAATACACTCGATTCAATGATTGGCTACAAAGATGAGCGCTATGAACAGTTTGGCAAGTTTTCTGCACGTGCGGATGACGTATTGAATTTCATCCCCGCACGCATTACAGGCTTTCTTATTATTTTTTATTCACCCAACGAAGGCAAGTTGGGCTTGATGAAACGTTTTGCGGGTTGGAACCGAGATGCACGGCGACATCCGAGTCCGAATAGTGGCTTTTTAGAAGCGGCGACAGCTTGGCAACTAGGCGTGACAGTAGGCGGTAAAAGTACATATCGTGGCAAAGTATCTGAGCGACCAGAAATTGGTCCGGGTACTGTTCCACTGACAGCAGCACATATTAAATTGACCATTAAACAAATGCATATCGTCGCCTTTGTTTTCTGGCTCATTTTTACTGTGATTGGAGTGTTTTTCTATGCAATTGCCTGAACACGGTGCCAATCCGCATCATGTCTATGCGACAGTAGGCATTGACTTGCCAGCGCGTGTATTGGATTTTAGCGAAAACGTTAACCCGGCAGGTCCTCCACAAGCCGTTCGTGAGATGTGGCCGGAGTTATTGGCGGACATCGGGGCGTATCCAGATCCAGCGGGCGAACCTTTTTTGGCCGAGGTCGCTAACTTTCATGAAGTTGCCAAATCGTCTGTATTTGTAGGAAATGGGGCTGCAGAATTGCTGGCACTTGTCGCGGAACGCTACCGAGGGAAGCGCGCAATTGTTGTCCATCCGACGTTTTCAGAGTACGAAGCAACACTGACAGCCAAACAAGTTGAGATTGTCCGCGTTGTGGCAGTTGAAACGGATGGATTCAAGCTGCCTTTGCGTGAAGTCAAACAAGCGATGTCATCAGCTGCCGTTCTCTATCTATGCACGCCAAACAATCCAACGGGCGTGATACCGGAACGTGATGTTTTACATGACATCATCCTTTACGGTGCCGAAGTGGGTTGTGACATTGTGTTGGATGAGGCTTTTATCGATTTTGTTGATGAAACGCTGTCATTCATCCCGGCAATAACAGAACATCCGCATGTCATTGTTGTGCGCTCGATGACAAAAATGTACGCGATTCCGGGGATTCGACTTGGCTATGTCGTTGCAAGTCCGACTGTAATTGCGGGAATAAAAGGGCTGGCGCCGCATTGGAATGTCAATGGCATAGCGGCGCGGATTGGGGCGGTTTGTTTAGCGGAAGAATCATTCCGACAACAGGCAATTCAGTATAGCAATCAGCAACGTGAACAGTTAACGGCATTTCTGAAAGCAAATAACTGTATAGTGACGGATTCCGTGACGAACTTCCTGTCATTTAAAGTAGGGCAAGATGCCGCCAACGAGCTATATCGGGATTTATTGGCACGAGGCATCGTGCTTCGGCACTCAGAAAATTTTCGTGGCATGGATGGCAAGTGGTTTAGAATTGGCATGAAAAATGAGGCGGAAATGGCTGTGCTGACAGAGGAGATGAGGCGATGGTTCTCGGAAAACTAACGTTCATAAGTGGTGGGGTTCGCAGTGGGAAAAGTGCTAATGCGGAACGATGGCTCGTGGATGAAGCGAGACGAAATGGTAGACGACTGGTTTATATCGCTTCGGGTAAGGCGACGGATTCGGAAATGTTGGCACGCATAGAGCGCCATCGGCAAGACCGTGCTCCTCAAAAATGGACGACGCTGGAGCAGCCGATCAAGCTGGAAGAAGTATTGCCCGCCATTCAACAAGGTGATTATGTCTTATGGGATTGTTTAACTACTTGGTTAGCGAATGAACTATACGAAGGTTGGGAAACGGAGACACCATGCCTTAGTCAAGTGGGCTGTATGGAACAAAAAGTACAGAAGTTGTACGCAACCATCGATACACTGCTTATGACAGCCGAGCATCTAACGATTGTGTCCAATGAAGTGCTGGACGAGCTACCGTCAACTTATGAAGAAACGAATTGTTATCGGCAATGGATTGGGCGGATTCACCAGCAACTTGTGGCGATGGCTGATACGGCAATTGAAATGGATTATGGGGTAGCGACGTATTGGAAAAATGGGTGAGGGGGCTACTGTCATGAATGGACTTATAGTGTTAGGGACTGCATCAGATTCGGGCAAAACGATGATTTGTACAGCGCTGTGCCGTATTTTAGCCGACGAAGGTGTGCGAGTCACGCCATTTAAATCGCAAAATATGTCCGGCTTTTCTGCGACAACGGACAACGGTGAAGAAATGAGCCGTGCGCAATTCATCCAAGCATTGGCGGCTAGGACGGTGCCATCGATTTATATGAATCCAATTTTGCTAAAACCGATGGCAGGCATGAAATCGGAAGTCCTCTTTTTCGGTGAGAAATTCGGTCCCATTGCAGGGATGACCTACCGGGATCAATTTTTCAATCGGGGAATCGAAGCGATTCAGACGTCACTTAACAAACTGGCGGAAAGCTATGATACGGTCATTATTGAAGGTGCTGGAAGCCCGGCGGAAGTGAATCTCAATGATCGAGAAATTGTCAATATGCGCGTGGCTGAAATCGCAGATGTGCCTGCCGTATTAGTGGCTGATATTGACCGTGGGGGTGCTATTGCATCAATTGTCGGTACACTGCAATTGCTACCACCCGCGCACCGTGCGCGTGTGAAAGCCATTATTATCAATAAATTTCATGGTGATGTCTCTTTATTCCAAGAAGGCATTGAATTTATTGAAACGTATACAGGAATCCCGGTTGCTGGTGTTATTCCCTACAAGGCTAATCATGGTATTGAAGAGGAAGACGCGGATCGCCCGGTCATGTCTGCACCGCGTGGCGTTGATATCTACGACGAGTGGGCGGCGCATGTCAAAGAAAATCTTAATTGGCCGTTATTGCAAGACATCCTGTCGGAGAGGGGATAACATGAACGGTATTTTGTTGGCACTGCAATTTTTCACAGCCATCCCGGTAAAGAAAGAGCTGCCTCTTGGTCGCAAAGAAGTGACGGCGATGTATGTGGCGCTGCCATTTGTCGGAGCAGTAATGGGGTTGGCGATGTATGCAGTATCAGTTGTCATGTTGGATGTTGTACATGCTAGTCCCCTTCTTACCGCGGTGTTCGTGTTGTTGGCGGGAATTGTTTTAACTGGCGGATTGCATGTGGATGGCTGGGCGGATACAGGAGATGCATTCTTTTCTTATCGAGACCGCGCTAAGCGATTAGAAATATTAGATGATCCCCGTCTGGGCGCATTTGGGACAATGGCATTGGTGTTGCTAATTGTTGTGAAAATCGCCTTGTTCCATGAAATTTTATTACGCGGTACGGGACATCTAGCATTATTTATCGTTATTCCTTTTTTAGCGCGAGCGGCCTTGAATGTTTATTTCACAACGGTTCCTCTTGCAAAAGACAAAGGAATTGCTCATTTCTTTAAAGATAAGATGGCTGGTAATGTGGTCGTAGGTTGTTCATTGGCTGCTAGTGTAATGGTATTAGTGGCTGTCGGTTTATTAATGAATAGTTTGCTTTTTCCAGTAGGTTTGTTGGCTGTACTGGCAGTTGTACTTGTCGTGTTTCGTAGCTGGTCACTCAAACATTTTGGCGGCGTCAGCGGTGACTTATGTGGGGCTTTCATCGAAGGAACGGAGGCGTTATTATGGATGACCGTTTTGTGCTTCATGTAATTCGTCATCTGCCAACCGCTGGTAATGAACAGCGCAAGTATATTGGTTGGACAGATGAACCGATTCTAGAGACGGGCGCTAGGTGTCTGGTACCCGCGCAAGTTGTTGTCGGAAGTGACCTACTGCGTGCAAAGCAGACAGCGGCTCTTTATTATCCGGAGGTGGCATATGAAGCAGATCCGAATTGGCGTGAATGTCATTTTGGAGATTTTGAAGGGAAAACCTATGCCGACCTTGAAAAGGATATAGACTATCGGCGCTGGATTGATGATCCGTATAGCTATGCACCGCGTGGTGGTGAAAGTTTGGTGGCACTAGAACAGCGGGTACTATCGGCTTTGAAACAGGTTCCGAATGGTGCGGTGATTGTGACGCATGGTGGGCCGATTCGTTTACTATTGACGAAGTTTTCACCAGTAGATAAAGGATTTTGGTCATGGTCGATTCCGCATGGAAAGGGCTATCGACTGGAATGGGCAAGTGAACAAGCGTTTAAGGAGGGAAATTCGTGCATATCATTATTGGCGGTGCCTATAACGGCAAACGAGACTACGTGAGGACGATGTTGGCAGGGCGGGAAGCCGAGTGGTTTGAAGGTGTTTTGCCGAAGCATTCGGATACGTGTCAGGTAATGGTTGTTGCAGGCATTGAAAAGTGGCTTGCAGAGACGAAGTTGTCGGAAGTAGAGGCGATTGACCAGGTGTTGGCAGCGATTGACGGTCGTGATGTGATTGTCGTTTTGACAGACATCGGGCGGGGAATTGTACCGATAAACGCACAACAACGACAGCTTCGCGATACTTGCGGCCGACTCTATCAGCAGTTAATGGCGGAGGCAGATGAAGTGACACGGATTTGGTATGGCCTTGCACAAACTTTAACTTGAATCAGTAGGACAAACACCCTACTGATTCAAGTTAAGCCTCCGGCGGATGTCACAAATTTTAAGAGGAGTGAATTGCATAAATGCAATTCAAAATTTGGACGCAATTACGCCAAGGCGTAATTGATAGAAAAGGGGAGAAGTATTATGAAAATTTATACACGTACAGGAGACAAAGGAAAAACAAGTTTAATAGGAGGTCGTGTTGACAAGGATAGTTTGCGAGTGGAAGCCTATGGGACGATGGACGAATTGAATTCATTTGTCGGAAAGGCAATGACGGAGTTGGATGCGACTATTTTTGCAGATATGCTGCAAGACTTGGAGGCCATTCAAAACGAATTATTCGACGGTGGCGGTGACCTTGCAAATGTCATGAAAGAGCGCCACTATAAATTAGCCGATGAGCCGATTGAAGTATTGGAACAGCGCATCGACAAGTTGATGGAGGAAGCACCAGAGCTTGAGCGCTTCATTTTACCGGGCGGATCACCAGCAGCGGCAACACTCCATATTGCACGGACAGTTGCAAGACGCGCGGAACGTCAAACTGTGACACTAATGAAGGCAGAAGAAGATGTGTCACCAGTTGTTCAACGCTATTTGAATAGGCTCTCCGACTATCTTTTCGTCGCAGCACGTATTGCCAATGCACGGGTCAACGTACCGGATAATGAATATGTCCGCAGTGCAAAAGTGTTCAGGACGGATAAGAAGAAGGAGAACTAAAAATGCAACTGAGAAGGATGACATTAACAGCATTATTCGTGGCGATGTGTGCGGTTGGCGGTTTGATCAAAATTCCATCGGCTGTTGGTTCGCTGGCGCTAGACACGGTACCAGCTCTTGTATCGGCCGCCTTTCTGCCGCCCGTATTTTCTGGCATTGCCTCCGTGCTAGGTCATACAGCCTCTGCCATGTACGCAGGATTCCCATTAGGGCCATTTCATGTGATTATCGCACTTGAAATGTTTGTGATTATCTTTATTTTTGCGCGCATACATCAAACGGGGCGCAATGTAATAAAGTGGTTATTCTTTGTCATCGCCAATGGCTTGCTTGCACCATTGCCATTTTATTTCCTAGTGTCACCGGCATTTTTCATTGGGATTTTACCATCGATTGTTGTTGCGACTGTACTGAACGCTGTTGTGGCGGCTGTCGTTTTGCCGGCACTTAAGCATGTTGTGAAGGAAAGCATGGGAGCATTACGATGAGAAATGCGATTCACATTGGCAATGGTTATATTGTCACAACCGACAATTCAGGCGGCATCGGTGAAAAACCGGGTGATAGGGTTGCTGTCCCGGACCGTGTGACGGCCTATTTCGCCGCACGTGTCGCCTTGCTTGAACAATGGGCGAGTCATGCGGAGCCTGTCACTATTGTGATCCACAATTTTAGCGGTAGTGCGAGCTGGGACAAATATGTGGCGGGTGTGACGGATTTATTCAGAGAGGCGGGAATTGTAGTTCCTGCGATTAGCGGTAGCACGGAAACAAATATGGAACTAGTGCAGTCCGCAATGGCAGTGACGATGATTGGTGAGAAAAAACAGCGGGCGCTTGGTGAAGAAACGACTTGGTTTACATACGGCACCCCGCTTGTTGGCCATGAAGTGCTAGAACGCAAAGAAGAAGTTGCTTCGCTTCGGCTACTAAAAGAGGCATTGGCTAGCGGCATTGTCCAACAAATCTGGCCAGTCGGCTCAAGTGGGATTTTGCAAGAAGTCCGTCAGATGACAGGTAATGAGGTGGCGCAAGTCGAGACTGTGCTAAATTCAACAAAATCTGGTGGCCCAGCAACAGTCGTCCTCGTGGCGATTACCGCAAGTAAAATTAGTGAAGCCGAAGCATTTTTTGGAGCTTCGCTGAATAAAATACAAATAATTAGTTGAAAACCTGCATCGTCACTGCAGGTTTTTTTGAATTTAATAGAGAGAGTGACCAGGGTCGCCCAGTTTCCGAAGAAGGTCGTTGAGATTAGCGGATACGTCGTCGAGTTAGCGGAATAGGTAGTTTAGTTTCCTTAGGGTCGCCCAGTTTCCGAAGAAGGTCGCCCAGTTCCGCGGCAACGTCGTCGAGTTAG
Organism: Sporosarcina sp. YIM B06819; assembly: GCF_033485175.1. Lineage (NCBI taxonomy): Bacteria > Bacillati > Bacillota > Bacilli > Caryophanales > Caryophanaceae > Sporosarcina > Sporosarcina sp. YIM B06819. The sequence goes on from NZ_JAWLIQ010000017.1 coordinate 31,342, forward strand.
CGGAATAGGTCGCTCAGTTCCCCCAGGGTCGTCCAGTTTCGCGGATTCGTCGTCGAGTTAGCGGAATAGGTAGTTCAGTTTCCCTAGGGTCGCCCAGTTTCCGAAGAAGGTCGCCCAGTTCCGCGTCAACGTCGTCGAGTTAGCGGAATAGGTAGTTCAGTTTCCCCAGGGTCGTCCAGTTTCCGAAGAAGGTCGCCCAGTTTCGCGGATACGTCGTCGAGTTAGCGGAATAGGTAGTTCAGTTTCCCTAGAGTCGCCCAGTTTCCGAAGAAGGTAGTCCAGTTCCACGTCAACGTCACACAGTTAACAGAATAGGTAACCCAGTTCCCGCAATAATTCACTCAATATCTCAAAATATTTGAAAGTTTATGTTGACTGAATGCTCATTCATATTTTAAACTAGTAAATAAAGTATCGACAGAAAATTTAATTTCCACTACACTATCATTACTATTTACCCAACAAGGAAGGGGAAAGGACAAATGAGCCCATTGTTAATTGCCAACTGGATTTTGTTTCTTGCAGTGACGGCATACGGTTTGGCGTTGTTCACATACTTAATCAAAACACGGATTCAGTTTATCAAACTCGGAAGAACAGAAGAGTTTGATAACAATGTTAAAGAACGTCTTCAGAAAATCTGGGTGTATGTTTTTGGACAGAAAAAGTTAATGAAGGATAAGAAAAGTGGCGTCATTCACGTGATGTTCTTCTATGGTTTTTTACTCGTTCAATTAGGCGCAATCGACCTTATTTGGAAAGGGTTAAAACCGGGATCGCATTTACCATTAGGACCACTTTATCCTGCCTTTACATTTTTCCAAGAACTCGTTGCATTGATGATTCTTGTGGCGGTTGTCTGGGCATTCCACCGTCGTTATATCGAAAAGTTAGTTCGTTTGAAGCGCGGCTGGAAATCAGGACTCGTTCTTATTTTCATCGGTGGTCTTATGTTGTCAACGTTGCTTGCAAACGGTATGGGTATGATTTGGCATGGTCACGAAGCGTCATGGTCAGAGCCAGTTGCATCATCCATTGCGACAGTTTTTGGCTTCATGCCAACAACAGCGGCAGCTGCTGTTTTTTACATCGGCTGGTGGATCCATCTCTTAATCCTACTAACGTTCCTTGTTTACGTGCCGCAATCCAAGCACGCGCACTTAATCGCAGGACCTGCAAACGTTTACTTCCATCGTTTGGATAACGCAGGTAGACTAAAAAAAATTGACTTTGAAGCACTTGAAGATGAGGAAAATGAAGACGATATGCCAGCTCTCGGAGTAGGTAAAATTACTGATTTCACTCAGCTACAAATGATTGACCTATACGCTTGTGTTGAATGCGGACGCTGTACGAATATGTGTCCAGCATCTGGAACAGGAAAAATGCTGTCCCCAATGGATTTGATTACGAAACTACGTGATAACTTAACGAATCATGGTGCGCTTGTGACGAAGCAAAAGCCATGGGTACCGACTTTCGCATTTAGCAACACAAAAGGTAATCAAATTGCATTGGCGGCTGGGCTTCAAGGCGCTATGATGGATGATATTTACAGCCCATCTCTAATTGGCGATATCATTACAGAAGAAGAAATTTGGGCTTGCACAACATGCCGAAACTGTGAAGACCAATGTCCGGTGATGAACGAACACGTCGACAAAATCATCGACCTTCGCCGTTATCTTGTTATGACGGAAGGGAAAATGGACCCGGATGCACAGCGTGCGATGACAAATATCGAACGCCAAGGAAATCCATGGGGCCTTAACCGTAAAGAGAAAGAAAAATGGCGTGAAGCACGTCAGGATCTTCATATTCCGACAGTGAAGGAATTGAATAAGGCTGGCGAGGAATTTGAGTATCTGTTCTGGGTCGGCTCAATGGGTGCTTTCGATAACCGTTCGCAAAAAATTGCGTTGGCATTTGTCCATCTCATGAACGAAGCTGGCGTCAAATTCGCTATTTTGGGCAATAAAGAGAAGAATTCTGGAGACACACCACGCCGACTAGGCAATGAGTTTTTATTCCAAGAATTAGCGACTGCCAATATTGAAGAATTTGAAAAAGCTGGCGTGACAAAACTCGTCACCATTGACCCACATGCATATAATATCTTTAAAAATGAATATCCTGACTTTGGCTTTAAGGCTGAAGTCATTCATCACACAGAATTGCTTTACGAGCTTGTTGTCCAAGGGAAATTGAAACCTCAACATGCGATTAACGAAACAATTACGTTCCATGATTCATGTTATCTAGGTCGCTACAATGATGTCTACGATCCGCCGCGAGAAATTCTCAAGGCGATTCCGGGTGTAAATCTTGTGGAAATGAAACGTAATCGTGAAGAAGGTATGTGTTGTGGTGCAGGTGGGGGCCTCATGTGGATGGAAGAAGACACAGGTCATCGCATCAACGTCGCACGTACGGAGCAGGCGCTTGAAGTCAGCCCTGGCATTATCTCATCCGGTTGTCCATACTGCTTAACGATGTTATCGGATGGAACGAAGGCAGTCGAAGTCGAAGATAAAGTCGGCACATATGACATTGCGGAACTACTCGAACGTTCTATTTTCGGAGAAGATGCACAATCAATCGAAGAGCCGCAAGAGGAAACGGTTTTACAATAAAACATTGCAGAACTATCAGTATTATCGTAGAATTGAAGAAATGGGAGTGTACGCACTCCCTCTCTTTTTGTAAACTTATCGAGCGAGCGTTCAGTCACTTGTATAAACATAAAATGAAAGCGCTAACAAAAAATATCCGGAGGCGATACGATGACCAGAACAGTCATATTAGACGGAGCACGAACTCCTTTTGCAAAGTTAGGCGGCGCATTACAGTCTTTAACGGCAAGCGATCTTGGTGGCCTTGCGATTAAAGAAGCGTTAAAGCGAGCAGGCGTCAAAGAAGTTGATGTCGATGAAGTCATTATTGGAACGGTATTGCAGGCAGCGCAAGGACAAATTCCATCCAGACAAGCGGCAACGAAAGCAGGCCTCCCATGGTCTGTAAAAACGGAGACCATAAACAAAGTCTGTGCATCCGGCATGCGTAGCGTCACGCTAGGCGATCAGCTTATCCGTCTTGGCGATGAAGAAGTCATTGTGGCAGGCGGTATGGAGTCGATGTCCAATACACCGTACTATTTACCAAAAGGTCGTTTTGGCTTGAAAATGGGTGACACGCAACTCGTCGACGGCATGATCTATGATGGACTGTCTTGTTCATTCTCACCGGACCGCGTTCATATGGGCACATACGGCAACTCGACAGCGGAAGAGCTGTCATTGACACGCCAAGCACAGGACGAATGGGCCCTACGCAGTCACGAACGGGCACTTCACGCTATCGATAACGGCTTGTTCGCGGAAGAAATTATTGCCGTCGACATTCCGCAGCGCAAAGGTGATCCCGTGACAGTCGATACGGACGAAGCACCACGCCGCGATACGTCATTGGAATCATTAGCAAAACTGCGTCCGGCATTCGGCAAAGATGGCACCATCACAGCAGGCAATGCGCCTGGCGTTAATGATGGAGCATGTGCACTTATTTTGATGAATGAACAGCGTGCACAACAAGAAGGCAAAACGATATTAGCGACCATTATCGGCCATGCAGAAGTGGCGATTGAACCACAAAACTTCCCACAAACACCAGGGCTCGTCATTAATGAGCTGTTGAAAAAGACAGGTAAGACATTAGAAGACATCGATCTTTTTGAAATAAACGAGGCGTTTGCAGCAGTTGCGCTCGCAAGTGCACAAATTGCAGGTCTTGATCCGGAAAAAGTAAATGTGAATGGCGGGGCAGTTGCACTTGGACATCCGATCGGCGCCAGTGGAGCACGCATCATATTGACATTGGCCTATGAATTGAAAAGACGGGGAGGCGGTATAGGCATTGCATCTATTTGTTCAGGTGGAGGCCAAGGCGACGCCATTATGATCGAAGTATCTGGTGCCAGTAACTGACACCGTAAAAATACCCAAGAAAAACCCGCTGTCCGGTGTCCAGTCACCGACACCATTCGCGTTCTACCGCGAATTGGGGCGGCGGCTTGCACCGCATCAAACAGGGAGGAATCAACAGTATGAATATCAAAAAAGTAATGGTCATCGGAGCGGGACAAATGGGTGGGGGTATCGCCCAAGTATGTGCACAGGCAGGCTTCGACGTAAAGTTGAACGATATCAAGGAAGAGTCCTTTGCTAAAGGAATTGCAGTCATTACGAAAAATCTTTCTCGTAACGTTGAAAAAGGTCGCATGACAGAAGACGAAAAATCTGCTGTTCTCGGTCGCATCACAAAGTCACTCGACCTACAAGATGCCTCTGACGTCGACATCGTTATTGAGGCAGCTGTTGAAAATATGGATATTAAAAAATCGATTTTCGCTAAACTCGATGAAATTGCACCAGCACATGCCATTTTGGCATCCAATACATCATCTCTACCTATTACGGAAATCGCAGCGGCAACTAGTCGGCCTGAAAAAGTCATCGGTATGCATTTCATGAATCCAGTACCGGTTATGAAGCTTGTCGAAATTATCCGTGGTCTTGCAACGACTGATGAAGTATACAAAGCGGTCGAGGATATGACGGTGAAATTGTCAAAAACGCCAGTCGAAGTAAATGACTTCCCAGGATTCGTCGCCAATCGCGTACTTATGCCGATGATCAACGAAGCGATTTACACACTGTACGAAGGTGTTGCATCCATAGAAGCGATTGACGATGTTATGAAACTTGGTATGAATCATCCAATGGGGCCTCTACAACTCGCAGATTTCATTGGACTCGATACATGTCTGTACATTATGGAAACATTACACGAAGGATTTGGCGATTCGAAATATCGTCCGTGTCCTTTGCTTAGAAAATATGTTAAAGCAGGCTGGTTAGGGAAAAAATCAGGCCGTGGTTTTTATCTTTATTCAGCGGGGATTCAAACCCCTGCTGAATAAAGATAAAGCCTCCGGCGGATGTCACGGATTTTAGGGGAATTTTTCGAGTGAACTCGAAAAAAAATCCGGACACAATTACGCCGAGGTGTAATTGATCTTAGTTTACGACTAAAGGAGCTTAGGACGATATGAATTTAACATTCACCGAAGAACAGCAGATGATGCGTGACATGGTACGGAACTTTGCGAAGACAGAAATTGAGCCGTTTATTCCACGAATGGAAGCGGGCGAATTTCCACGTGATATTTTGAAAAAGATGGGTCAGCTTGGTTTGATGGGCATTACGGTTCCAGAAAAGTACGGCGGTTCTGGCATGGATTTTGTGTCGTATATTAGCGCGATTCATGAGCTGTCAAAAGTGAGTGCAGTTGTTGGTGTTATTCTATCCGTTCATACGTCAGTCGGCACGAATCCGATTATGTATTTCGGCAATGAAGAACAAAAAGATCGCTATTTACCGAAATTGGCAAGCGGTGAATATCTCGGTGCATTCTGTCTGACAGAAGCATCCTCTGGTTCTGATGCCGGATCACTGAAAACGCGAGCTGTGAAAAAGGACGATCATTATGTGCTAAACGGTTCTAAAATGTTCATTACAAATGGTGGGGAAGCGGATGTTTATATTGTTTTCGCATCTACGGAACCTACGCAAGGGACGTACGGCATTTCCGCGTTTATTGTTGATAAAGATACGCCGGGCTTAATCATCGGGAAAGATGAGCGGAAAATGGGGCTTCACGGCTCTCGGACAGTCGAACTATCTTTTGATAATATGGCAGTTCCCGCCAACAACCGTCTTGGTGGAGAAGGAGAAGGCTTCAAAATTGCGATGGCCAATCTGGACGTTGGACGCATCGGGATTGCGGCACAAGCACTGGGTATCGCAGAAGCAGCACTAGAAGCGGCAACAGGCTATGCGAAAGACCGTGTGCAATTTGGCAAGCCGATTGCAGCGCAGCAAGGTGTAGGATTCAAGCTAGCAGACATGGCAACAGCGGTCGAGGCAGCCAAATTGCTCGTGTACCGTGCAGCACAGCTTCGTGCGGAGGGACTGCCTTGCGGAAAAGAAGCATCCATGGCTAAGCTATTTGCATCGAAAGCAGCAGTCGATGGTTCCATTGAAGCCGTTCAAGTATTTGGCGGCTACGGCTACACCGAAGATTACCCCGTAGAGCGTTACTTCCGTGACGCCAAAGTAACCGAAATTTACGAAGGAACAAGCGAGATCCAACGTATTGTTATTAGTAAACATTTGATGAAATAAATTAATTATATAAATTGAACTAATGATTTTATTTAATTTCCAGCGAAGGCGCCTTACAGGGGTATCGCGGAAGGCATCCCCTAGCGCCGAGCGTTGTTAGTTAGAATTTTTATTCCGATATAAAAAAAGGGGGAACGAACATGAATTTCAAACTATCCGAAGAACATGAAATGATCCGTAAAATGGTCCGTGACTTTGCCGAAAACGAAGTCGCGCCAACCGCAGCAGAGCGCGATGAAGAAGAACGTTTTGACATGGACATCTTCAAAAAGATGGCGGAACTCGGTCTCACAGGTATCCCTTGGCCAGAAGAGTACGGCGGCATTGGCAGTGACTATCTTGCCTACGTCATCGCAGTCGAAGAACTTTCACGCGTCTGCGCATCAACAGGCGTCACACTGTCAGCCCATACATCATTAGCGGGCTGGCCGGTATTCAAATACGGAACAGAAGAACAAAAACAGAAATACCTTCGTCCAATGGCAGAAGGCACAAAAATCGGTGCGTACGGCTTAACAGAGCCAAGTTCTGGTTCAGATGCAGGTGGCATGCGCACATCCGCAAAACTTGACGGCGATGATTACGTCTTGAATGGTTCAAAAATCTTCATCACAAACGGTGGAATTGCCGACATCTACATTGTTTTTGCAGTCACTGATCCAGAATCAAAACATAAAGGCACAAGCGCATTCATCATTGAAAAAGATTTCCCAGGCTTCTCGGTTGGGAAAAAGGAAAAGAAACTAGGCATTCGTTCATCACCAACGACTGAAATCATGTTCGACAATTGCCGCGTGCCAAAAGAAAACTTGCTTGGTGAAGAAGGAGATGGTTTCATCATCGCCATGAAAACACTTGACGGTGGTCGTAACGGCATCGCTGCACAAGCAGTCGGCATCGCACAAGGCGCACTCGATGCATCGGTTGACTACGCGAAAGAGCGTGTCCAATTCGGTAAACCAATCGCTGCCAATCAAGGCATTGGCTTCAAGCTGGCGGATATGGCAACAGCAACAGAAGCTTCAAGATTGCTGACGTACCAAGCGGCTTGGTTGGAATCAAACAATTTACCATATGGCAAAGAATCCGCAATGGCGAAACTAATGGCTGGAGATACAGCGATGAAAGTGACAACGGATGCAGTCCAAGTATTCGGCGGCTACGGCTATACAAAGGACTATCCAGTGGAGCGCTTCATGCGCGATGCAAAAATTACGCAAATTTACGAAGGGACGCAGGAAATTCAACGTCTCGTCATCTCCCGTATGCTAACAAAATGATCGGGGGCAACAGCTATGGAAACGAAGCGTACAGTAAAATCATCTGTCAAAGATGAAAACCTCATCGAAAAACGGCGTGAGCAAATGATTCAAGGCGCGGTGAAATTGTTTAAGGAAAAAGGATTTCATCGTGCAACAACCCGTGAAATTGCCAAGGCAGCGGGCTTTAGTATAGGCACGCTCTACGAATACATCCGAACGAAGGAAGATGTACTCTACCTCGTTTGTGACAGTATTTATAATGAAGTACACAATCGGCTATCCAACCTGCCGACTCAAGAAGGCACAATTGACGGACTACGAGTCGCTATTCATCAATACTTCCATTTGATTGATGATATGTCCGATGAATTTCTCGTCATGTATCAAGAATCAAAATCATTGCCCAAAGATGCTTTGACATATGTACTTAAAAAAGAAATGGAAATGGTTGCGCTTTTTGAAAATCTGCTACAAACCTGTGCGGAATCAGGGGATTTGCGCATAGCACAAGCGGATATCGGTATAGCAGCACATCATATTGTCGTGCAAGGGCAAATGTGGGCATTCCGCAGGTGGGCATTGCATAACAATCATACAATCGAAGACTACATTCGTATCCAGACGGATCAGCTTTTCAAAGGGATTGAACAGGTGCCAGTCACTCACACAATTCGAAGTTCATGAATTGTGTGAGTGACTGGCACCCAAAAAAAGGGGTGTTTTTCTATGGCTACAGTTGATATCTACAAACCAAAACATCATATCCGGTTCGTCACGGCATCCAGTCTGTTTGACGGCCATGACGCATCTATCAATATAATGCGTCGTATTTTGCAATCAAGTGGCGCAGAAGTAATTCATTTGGGGCATAATCGTTCTGTCGAAGAAGTCGTGAATGCTGCCATTCAGGAAGACGTGCAAGGTATCGCGATTTCTTCCTACCAAGGCGGCCACGTTGAATATTTTAAATATATGTATGATCTGCTACAACAAAAAGGCGCGCCGCATATTCGTATTTACGGCGGAGGCGGCGGAGTAATTATTCCGAAGGAAATTAAAGACCTGCATGATCATGGCATTGCCTGGATTTTCTCGCCTGAAGACGGCCGCAAGATGGGGCTTCAAGGTATGATTAACCGTATGCTGGAGGAATGCGATTTTCTGACGCAAGTGGACCATGAGCTGGACCAACTTGACACAGTAACGACGGAGAATCCAGAAGTGCTCGCCAATCTTATTACGTATGCCGAAGAAATGTATGACCAAAATGATGCCACAGCCAATGCATTCATTGCAAAAGCTCGTACACTTTCTAAAAACACACCTGTCCTTGGAATTACAGGTACGGGTGGCGCGGGGAAAAGCTCGCTGACGGATGAGTTAATTAGACGTTTTTTACGAGAACTACCTGATAAGAAAGTGGCAATCCTGTCAATTGATCCGACGAAACAGAAAACGGGCGGAGCCTTGCTTGGTGACCGTATTCGCATGAATGCGATTTTCAATAACCGTGTGTTCATGCGTAGCCTCGCAACACGTGGCTCACGAACTGAACTTTCGGGTGCCATCAAAGATGTGCTCGATATTGTTAAAACAGCAGGCTTCGATTTAATTATTGTTGAAACAAGCGGCATTGGGCAAGGAGATGCGGAAATTACAGAAGTGTCCGATGCATCGATGTACGTCATGACAAGCGAATTTGGCGCACCCACACAACTTGAGAAAATTGACATGATTGACTTCGCAGACCTCATTGTCATCAATAAATTCGAGAGAAAAGGCTCCGAAGACGCGCTTCGCCAAGTGAAAAAGCAGTATCAACGCAGTCATCTCCTATGGGATAAAGACGTAGATGATATGCCTGTCTACGGTACAATCGCCAGCCAATTCAATGACAAAGGAACGAACGCCTTATTCGCTGCGCTTGTCACCGTGTTGAATGAAAAATGTGGATTGGACTGGGAAACGTCCTATGGCCAATTCGTTAAAACACAAAAACAGAATGTCATTATTCCAAATGACCGTCACCATTATTTACGTGAAATTGCCAGCACAGTGCGTGATTATCATAAAAAATCTGAACAACAGGTCGATCTTGCCCGTCGTCTATTCCAGCTTGAAGGTGCCATTGAAGCGGTGAATGAAAAAGCACCCAATGATGTGCTAACTGCATCCCTTCAATCTCTTGTGGATGGCGTACGTGAAGAAATGACCGCCGAATCAAAACGCATCCTGGCGAATTGGGAGCAATTAAAAGAGGCCTATGCGGGTGATGAATTTATCACGAAAATCCGTGATAAAGAACTGCGTACGGCATTAACAACTACGAGTCTTTCTGGCTTGAAAATCCCGAAAGTTTCATTGCCGAAATTCAAGGATTATGGAGAGATTTTACGGTGGGTTTATAAAGAAAACGTACCTGGCTCCTATCCGTACACGGCTGGTGTTTTTCCGTTCAAACGCGAAGGGGAAGATCCAAAACGTCAATTTGCAGGAGAGGGTACACCGGAACGGACGAATCGACGCTTCCATTACTTGTCGAAAGATGACGATGCTAAGCGCTTATCGACGGCATTCGACTCCGTTACTTTGTACGGGGAAGATCCAGATGAGCGCCCAGATATTTACGGCAAAGTCGGTGAGTCAGGCGTTAGTATTTGTACGCTTGAAGATATGAAAAAGCTGTATGACGGCTTCGATTTATGCGCGCCATCCACGTCGGTATCCATGACGATTAATGGTCCAGCCCCTATTATTCTTGCCATGTTCATGAACACGGCGATTGATCAGCAAGTTCGAATCAAGGAGGAAGAGCTAGGGCGCACATTGACAATGGAGGAATTTACCGAACTTCGCAAGGCGACACTACAAGTCGTGCGAGGTACGGTGCAAGCAGATATTTTGAAAGAAGATCAAGGTCAAAATACTTGCATTTTCTCAACGGAATTTGCTTTGCGCATGATGGGGGATATTCAGCAGTATTTCATCGACCAACAAGTACGTAATTACTACTCCGTTTCGATTTCGGGTTATCATATCGCCGAAGCGGGTGCGAATCCGATTTCCCAGCTTGCTTTTACACTAGCAAATGGCTTCACTTATATTGAGTATTATTTGAGTCGTGGTATGCATATTGATGATTTTGCGCCGAACTTGTCGTTCTTCTTCTCGAATGGCCTTGATCCGGAATATACGGTCATCGGGCGAGTAGCTCGCCGCATTTGGGCAGTAACGATGCGCGATAAATACGGGGCCAATGAACGTAGTCAAAAGTTAAAATATCATGTACAAACATCGGGGCGCAGCTTGCACGCGCAGGAAATTGATTTTAATGATATTCGTACAACGTTGCAGGCGTTGATGGCATTACAGGATAATTGTAACTCACTCCATACAAATGCTTACGATGAAGCTATCACAACACCAACAGAGGAATCTGTCCGTCGTGCAATGGCGATTCAGATGATCATTACAAAAGAGCTTGGCCTTGCGAAAAATGAAAACCCACTTCAAGGGACATTCATCATCGAAGAACTGACGGATCTTGTCGAAGAATCCGTTCTCCAAGAATTCGACCGCTTGAATGACCGTGGAGGCGTACTTGGTTCGATGGAAACGCAGTACCAACGTGGAAAGATTCAAGAAGAGTCTATGCACTACGAAATGTTGAAACATACGGGGGAACTGCCGATCATTGGTGTCAACACATACTTGAATCCGAATCCACCGTCTGCGGATGATATTGATAACATGGAACTTGCACGCGCAACACAACAAGAAAAAGAAACACAAATTACCAACTTGCGAGCTTTCCAAGCTACACATGCTAGTCAAACAGCAGAAGCCTTGAACAAACTAACGGCAGTAGCTGTTTCAGGCGGTAATATTTTCGCCGAATTGATGGAAACCGTAAAAGTAGCAAGTCTCGGACAAATTACAAACGCCCTCTATGAAGTGGGCGGACAGTATCGCAGAAATATGTAATAAACAAAAGCGCAAGCCCCTAGGCGCTGAAGCTAGATGATAACAAAAGTTCAGGACGTCTGCCTAGATGCGACAGACGAACCAATCCACGGGGATCACCAATTCCCGTGGATTTTTCCGATTATAAATAAATTGAAATAAATCAAAAAACGTGACATAGTTTACCTTCTTTTTCTATACTGTATAGTAATGAAGTAGAAGGGGGGCTTGTTATGAAACGATCAAAGCACATCATCATTTTCACAATTTTCGTCCTCCTTCTATATTTTTTATACGATGATGGTTTAGGCGCCATTCCTTTCCTCTTGGCGGCCCTTTATTTAGGCTGGATTGTCATAAAAGAACTCCAAAGCTTAAGAAAGAGTAAAAGAATGTAGCATAATACAGCTTTCATTGTATATAATGGTATGTATGTTTATGTTCATTCAGCGGGAGTCCCGCTGAATGAACACAAAGCCTCCGGACGCAATTACGCTGGGGCTTAATTGATGTGTAGAGAAAGGACGTGCGTTTATTGAATATCCGTGAAATGACTAAGGAACAACTGTCGGAAGAATCGATGATAAATATCGCTTATGCGATTTTGACTGAAACACGTGAACCACTTACCCTTCAGCAGCTAATGGATGAAATCCGTAAGCTCACAGGGATGACTGAAAAGAAGATGAAGGAAAAGTTGCAGCAATTCTATACGGACATGAACATCGATGGAAGATTCCTTGCCATCAATGACAACCGTTGGGGTCTTCGTGAATGGTACCCAGTCGATCAGATTGAAGAAGAAACGGCTCCAGTCGTTAAAGTCCGCAAGAAGAAAAAGAAAAAAGCAGCACTGGACGACGATGATGAAGACGAAGAAGATGACGAGGATGACGAGGACGAGCTATTCGATGAAGAGTTCGACGAGTTGATCGACGATGAAGACGAAGATGATGAAGACGAGGAAGATGAAATCGTCGAAATCGAAGTCGATCTACTTGAACCTGACGATGACCTTGAAATCATCCCTGATGATGAAGACATCGAACTTGATGAAGAAGATGAAGAAGAGGAAGACGAGGAAGACGAGGAAGAAATCGAAGAATAATTACTTGACTTCATTCGTCTAAAACTATAAGATTTGACTGGGCTCCTTAAAAAGGACACAAAGAACCAGTGTATATGCGCTCCTCCTGTAGATTAATATCCACAGACGGAGCGCTTTTTAATTTTTTCTTTTTATGAATAGAACGGACGGAGGAGTTTGACATGACAAAATATATTTTTGTAACCGGTGGGGTTGTATCATCACTCGGGAAAGGAATCAACGCAGCATCACTTGGGCGGCTATTGAAAAGTAGAGGACTTCAAGTAACGATGCAAAAATTCGATCCATACATTAACCTTGACCCTAGAATGATGAGTCCTTTACAGCACGGTGAAGTATTTGTCACAGAAGATGGGGCAGAAACGGATCTTGACCTTGGTCACTACGAACGTTTTATTGATATTAAATTGAATAAATATTCAAACGTTACGATGGGGAAAGTTTATTCCTCTGTACTGAAAAAAGAACGTCGCGGCGAATATAACGGAGCGACAGTCCAAGTTATCCCCCATATTACGAATGAAATCAAAAGCCTCATCAAACGCGCTGGAAAAGAGACGAACGCAGACGTCGTGATTACAGAAATTGGTGGTAGCGTTGGCGATATTGAGTCCCTTCCATATCTTGAAGCACTTCGTCAGATGAAAACAGATCTTGGGAAAAATGATGTTATGTATATTCATAACACACTTATTCCGTACTTACATGCCGCTGGTGAAATGAAAACAAAGCCAACACAGCATAGTGTGAAGGAACTTCGCAGCCTTGGTATTCAACCAAATATGATTGTCGTTCGCAGTGAATACCCAGTGCCACAAGAAATGAAGGACAAGATTGCTTTGTTCTGTAATATTAAACCAGAAGAAGTCATCGAAGCACTTGATGCAGAAACTTTATACGAAGTGCCACTTCGATTACATGAGCAAAATATGGACCAAATCGTTGTAGATTTCCTTGGACTTGAGACGAAAGAGCCTGATATGACAGAAATCATAGCACTCGTCAAAAAGGTGAAATCATTGTCAAAAACAGTTCGTATTGGAATTGTCGGCAAATATGTCGAATTACAGGATGCTTATTTCTCTGCGGTGGAAGCGTTGCGCCATGCAGGTTATGACTTCGATGCAGATATTGACTTTAAGTGGGTTAATTCTGAAGAAGTGACAGCACAAAATGCGTCGGAATTACTTGGGGATGTCGACGGAATCCTTGTACCCGGCGGTTTCGGTGAACGCGGCATTGATGGTAAAATTGAAGCCATCACATATGCGCGTACAAACCAAGTTCCGTTCTTTGGGATAAGCCTTGGTATGCAATTAGCAGCAGTTGAATATGCACGTAACGTCATGGGATTAGAAAATGCTCATTCAGCGGAATTCGATAAAGAAACAAAATATCAGATCATCGAAAGTCCTGCTGAAAGTAATGGTAACGTGGAAGATTATTTCAGATTGGGTGTCTATCCATGTAAATTACAAGAAGGAACAAAAGCACGCGCTGCATACGGCGAAGAGTTGGTTTACGAACGCCACCGTAATCGCTATGAATTTAATAATGAATACCGTGAGCAATTTGAAGCAGCAGGTATGACACTTTCTGGTATAAGCCCGAATGATGAACTTGTTGAAATCATCGAATTGGAAGACCATCCGTTCTTCATTGGTGTGTCATTCCACCCGGAATTTGCATCACGCCCAACACGCCCGCAACCACTAATCCGCGACTTCGTCAAAGCGGCACTTGCTGGGAAATAAATAACTTGAAAAGCTACATTCAAGCAAAACTCTGCTTGAATGTAGCTTTTTTTTCATTAATCCTCATCCTCAATCATTTCATCATACGCAAGTTTCACCGCTTCATAAACAAACAAAGCAGCCATCGCATGTGGCTGAACAATCCGTTCCCCGTTATCGCCAGGCAACAACCCTCGCGTCAGCCCCGTCGATACATAAGTGTAAGACAATTCTTCGAGGGCATTCTCTTCACCTGGCTTATCCGCACTCAGCGCAGCGAAAGGAATGAAACGTTCGGCAAGCCATCGTGCTAAATCTAGTGCGCGCTCGTCCTTAGCGGAACGAGACAATATCCAAACACGGTCCGCCGAGACGATGTCCATTCCCTCTACATAGCGAACAGCTCCCTTAAATGGCTCCATACCGGTTATTGCAGTTGTAGTCACTGCCCCCATTTCACCAAATCCCGCAATAATTACGCGACCTTCGCCAATCGTCGCTTGTGCAAGAAGTCGGGCTGTCTCTTCAATCGTTTCTTCGCCGTTAGCAGCAATGCGTTGAAGAAGTCCTCCAATTTGTGTCGTCAATATTTTCATACGAATCACCTCCCTCCTATTATAAGAAGGGATGACATAGAAAGCAAAACGACATGAACTTGAGCTATCAGGGAGTCGAAATTTGAAATCAATTACGACTTGGCGTAATTGATTTCAAATAAAAGAAGGAGAAACCATTATTTTGTCAAATAAGTACTAGAATACAATATAGGGACTAAGGGAAGAAGGGGAAGGTATTGAAAAGTTTGTTAATCGTAGATGATCAAACAGGGATCCGTCTTCTACTCGACGAGGTGTTCCGTCGGGAGGGATTTGTGACACGCCTCGCAGCCAATGGAATGGAAGCACTACAAGCTGTTAAAGACGAAGTGCCAGGCTGTATTCTACTAGACATGAAAATGCCTGGAATTGACGGCGTAGAAGTATTGAAAAGAATAAAAAGCGGTTGGCCGGAAATTCCAGTCATTATGATGACCGCATATGGGGAAATTGAAATGACGGATGATGCGCTGAAAATCGGTGCATTAAAATATTTTACAAAGCCTTTTGATATTTATGAAGTTCGTGATGCTGTGAATGCACTTTTTGAAAATTGACAAAGTGGACAGTGGTAAACACTGTCCTTTTTTGGTATGATGATAAAGGTATATAATTAATATGCAATATTCAGTTCAATTTTTCGGAGGAGGAATTTATATGGCATTAGAATCAATGAAAGATATGATGATTAAAGGTAAAAAAGAAGGATATGCAATTGGTCAGTTCAACGTGAACAACCTTGAATACACATATGCTATTTTACAAGCTGCACAAGAAGAGCAATCACCAGTTATTCTAGGTGTTTCTGAGGGGGCAGCACGTTATATCGGTGGTTTCTCGACTGTCGTAAATATGACAAAGGGTCTTATTGAAGATCTTAAAATCACTGTACCTGTTGCTATTCATCTTGACCATGGTTCAAGCTTCGAAAAATGTAAAGAAGCAATCGATGCAGGATTCACATCTGTCATGATTGATGCATCATCAAAATCACTTGCCGAAAATATTGAAATTACAAAAAGCGTTGTGGACTATGCACATGAGCGCGGTGTTTCTGTGGAAGCGGAACTAGGTGTCGTGGGTGGACAAGAAGATGACATCGTTGCAGAAGGCGTAATTTATGCGGATCCAGCAGAATGTAAGGAACTCGTTGAAAAAACAGGTATTGATTGCCTAGCGCCTGCACTTGGATCCGTTCACGGACCTTATAAAGGCGAACCGAACCTTGGCTTTAAAGAAATGGAAGAAATCTCTGGTCAATCGGATCTACCACTTGTCCTACACGGTGGAACGGGAATCCCGACAAAAGATATCCAACGTTCAATTTCTTTGGGAACAGCAAAAATTAACGTGAACACAGAAAACCAAATCGAAGGTACAAAAGCTGTCCGCGCGGCACTTGCAGCAGATGCTGAAGTTTACGATCCACGTAAATACCTAACACCAATGCGCGAAGCTATCAAGAAATCAGTTATCGCAAAAATGCGCGAATTTGGCAGTTCACAAAAAGCTTAATAATAGAGTAAGAGAAAAGAGGAGAAGCATTCAATTATGATGCATTCTCCTCCTTTTCCATTAAAAACCAGCTATACAAGATAAATAAAAGGGGGCAATACAGATGAAATTTTTCATTGACACAGCAAATTTCGAGGAAATTAAGGAAGCACATAGTTGGGGGATTGTATCGGGTGTGACAACTAATCCATCACTCGTCGCAAAAGAAGATGTACCTTTCCACGATCGATTGCGCGAAATTTGTGCGCTTGTACCAGGATCAGTTAGTGCGGAAGTTATCGCGCTTGATGCAGAAGGAATGATTCAAGAGGGACGTGAACTTGCGGCAATCTCTCCGAATATTACAGTGAAATTGCCAATGACACCCGAGGGATTGAAAGCTTGTTCAGTATTCTCTCAAGAAGGCATCAAAACAAATGTGACACTAATCTTCAGTGCAAATCAAGCACTCCTTGCTGCTCGTGCAGGTGCTACTTATGTATCCCCGTTTCTTGGTAGACTAGATGATATTGGACAAGATGGTATGTCCGTCATTTCTACGATTGCAGATATTTTCACAATCCACAACATGAAAACAGAAATTATTGCTGCCTCCATTCGCAGCCCGCAGCATATTACAGATGCTGCGCTAAACGGTGCGCATATTGCAACTACACCTTATAATGTATTGAAACAGTTATTTAATCACCCGCTGACAGATAAAGGAATTGAAGCATTCCTTGCAGACTGGGAAGCTAGAAAGAACAAGTGACATACTGAAGGAGAGTCATATGGACGTTTATAAAATTACAGGCGGCAAACCATTGCAAGGGACCATCAAAGTCAGTGGGGCAAAAAATAGTGCGGTCGCACTCATACCTGCCTCCATTTTAGCTGATTCTCCTGTAACAATTGAGGGGCTGCCGGAAATTTCTGATGTTATGACGCTTCAAGCGCTACTTGAAGATATTGGCGGAAAAGTCGAGTTTGCTGATGGAACGATGACGATAGATCCAACAGAAATGATATCCATGCCACTTCCAAATGGCAATGTGAAGAAGCTACGAGCGTCATACTATATGATGGGCGCAATGCTGGGAAGATTCAAAAATGCAGTCATCGGTTTGCCAGGCGGTTGCCATTTAGGACCACGACCGATTGATCAGCATATTAAAGGCTTCGAAGCGCTTGGTGCGAAAGTGACAAACGAACATGGTGCCATTTATTTGCGTGCGGAGGAACTTCGTGGTGCGAAAATCTATTTGGATGTCGTTAGTGTTGGCGCGACCATTAACATTATGCTTGCGGCAGTACTGGCAAAAGGACGCACAACCATTGAAAATGCAGCGAAAGAGCCTGAAATTATTGATGTCGCTACATTACTGTCCAATATGGGTGCCAAAATTAAAGGTGCTGGGACGAATGTCATTCGAATTGATGGAGTGGACAAACTTCACGGCACGAAGCACACGATTATCCCTGACAGAATCGAAGCGGGGACATTTATGATCATGGCGGCTGTTGCGGGGGATGGAATTACAATCGATAATGTGATCCCATTCCATGTCGAAGCATTGACAGCGAAACTCCGCGAAATGGGTGTCAACGTCGTCGAAGGGGCGGAACAGATTTTTATTCCTAAATCAAGGAATTTGCAGGCGGTCGATGTAAAAACGCTTGTCTATCCGGGCTTTCCAACGGATTTGCAACAACCATTTTCCGTGTTATTGACACAAGCGGTCGGTTCTTCAATCATTACAGACACCGTGTACTCGGCTAGGTTTAAGCAAATTGACGAGCTTTTTAGGATGAATGCCGATGGTCGGGTTGAAGGTCGCTCGGCTATCCTTGCTGGCCCGACACCGTTGCAGGCAGCTACGGTACGCGCATCAGATCTACGTGCGGGTGCTGCACTTGTTATTGCGGGGCTCATTGCTGATGGTGTAACGGAAGTACAAGAAATTCAACATATCGAACGTGGATACAGTTCACTGATTGAAAAACTCCAGGGCCTTGGCGCTGACATCCGTAAAGTAACGATTCCGGAAGAAGTCGTCGTTAGCGAATGAATAGGGTAACACAATAGATATTTGTGTTATACTCATTTAGAGTGCTAAAAATTACGGGATAACCGTAAAACGGGGGGACGCAACCAATGGAACGCAGTTTATCAATGGAATTAGTTCGTGTCACGGAAGCGGCAGCGGTATCGGCGTCACGTTGGATGGGACGCGGTTTGAAAAACGAGGCAGACGATGCTGCAACAACAGCGATGCGTAATGTATTTGATACAATTCCGATGCAAGGGGTTGTTGTGATTGGTGAAGGTGAGATGGACGAAGCACCAATGCTTTATATTGGTGAAGAACTAGGAACAGGTCAAGGCCCAGAGGTGGATGTCGCTGTTGACCCGCTCGAAGGGACAAACATTGTTGCAGCTGGTGGCTGGAATGCGCTTGCAGTTATCGCCATCGCAGATAAAGGCAATTTGCTTCATGCACCGGATATGTACATGGATAAAATAGCAGTTGGTCCGGAAGCGGTTGGTAAAATCAGTCTGGATGCGACAGTAACAGAGAATCTTCATGCTGTTGCGAAAGCAAAAAACAAAGACATTGGGGATATTGTTGCCACCGTATTGAGCAGAGATCGCCATGCTGGAATTATTGAAGAAATTCGTGCGGCAGGTGCGCGTATTAAGCTCATTACAGACGGCGATGTCGCAGCTGCTATCAATACAGCATTCGATGAGACAGGTGTAGACATTATGTTTGGTATTGGTGGTGCACCAGAAGGCGTGATTGCAGCAGCTGGACTAAAATGTCTTGGTGGTGAAATTCAAGGTCGACTCATACCTGAAGATGATGCACAACGTGAGCGTTGTGAAAAGATGGGTATCGATGTTTCTCAAATTTTGTACATGGATGACCTTGTCAAAGGAGACGACGCAATCTTCGCTGCAACTGGCGTGACAGACGGAGAACTTCTCCGTGGCGTGCAGTTTAAAGGTGGCTATTGTGAGACACACTCACTTGTCATGCGTTCGAAATCGGGTACAATTCGATTTGTTGAAGGTCGACATAGCATGGAGAAAAAACCTCTGCTCGTTATGCAAGACTGACTTGAATCAGTAAAAATACCATAAGGTGTAATTGATTAGACCTCATCGCCCGGCCGTGCGCCGGGCATCTTCCCTTTGCCTCAAAAAAAATACCCATTAACGTAAAGAGTGGTGCCGAAAGATGACAATGTTAACAATCTCAACGTTGGAGAATATGACGTTAAAAGAATTATATGCCCTCGCTAAACAGTACAAAATTGCTTATTATGCAAAACTAACGAAAAAAGAACTCATCTTTGCAATCCTGAAATCAAGAGCCGAGCAGGAAGGCTTCTTCTTCATGGAAGGTGTACTCGAAATTATCCAATCGGAAGGCTACGGCTTCCTTCGTCCTATCAACTACTCTCCGAGTTCAGAAGATATTTATATATCCGCTTCGCAAATTCGTCGATTTGATTTGCGAAATGGCGATAAAGTGTCGGGGAAAGTTAGACCTCCAAAAGAGTCTGAGCGCTATTATGGTCTGCTACAAGTAGAGGCCGTCAACGGCGAAGATCCAGAAGTGGCGCGTGAACGCGTGCATTTCCCAGCACTTACACCGCTCTATCCAGACCGTCATATCAAGCTTGAAGCAGATCCTATGAAGCTATCGACACGTATTATGGATCTTATCTCACCAGTTGGTTTTGGTCAGCGTGGGCTCATTGCTGCTCCGCCAAAAGCAGGTAAAACATTACTGTTGAAGGAAATTGCCAATTCCATAACGATGAATCATCCGGATGCAGAACTGATAGTCCTTTTAATTGATGAAAGGCCGGAAGAAGTGACGGATATTGAACGATCTGTTAAAGCAGATGTGGTCAGTTCGACGTTCGATGAATTACCGGAAAACCATGTCAAAGTGGCGGAACTAGTATTAGAAAGAGCGATGCGACTGGTGGAGCATAAACGGGATGTTATTATCTTGATGGACTCCATCACTCGACTTGCGCGTGCTTATAACCTTGTGATCCCGACAAGTGGACGTACATTGTCTGGCGGGATTGACCCGGCTGCATTCCATCGTCCAAAACGATTTTTTGGTGCGGCACGTAATCTTGAAGAAGGCGGTAGTTTGACGATTCTTGCGACAGCTTTAATCGACACAGGTTCTCGCATGGACGAAGTCATCTACGAAGAGTTTAAAGGGACGGGCAACATGGAACTTCACCTTGACCGTCATCTGGCGGAACGCCGGATATTCCCAGCGCTCGATATTCGCCGATCAGGGACACGGAAAGAGGAGTTACTCATTCCTGCCGCTCAGCTTGAAAAACTGTGGGCAATCCGCAAAACATTTTCCGATGCACATGATTTTTCAGAACGTTTCTTAAAGAAGCTGCGTTTGACAAAAACGAACGAAGAATTTTTCGATAAGCTAAATGAAGAAATGAAAGCCCAACGCAACGGTAAGGGCTTGTTGTAACAAGAGGTTTTATCTGGTTGCAGATAAATGTTGCGCTTGAAAAAAGAATTTGCTATAATAATTCAGGTATGTTAGATACTATCTGTTGCATATGCGGTTGACACATACGGACCGTGTAAGGCATCAGTCTTATATTATAACTCTGTACCAGATGGTTCAGGGCAAAGGAGAGAGCGTAATGAAAACAGGAATTCATCCAGCTTATGAAGTTTCAGTTGTAACTTGTTCATGTGGCAATACATTCAATACAGGTTCTGTAAAAGGGGACATCCGAGTGGAAGTTTGTTCGGAATGCCACCCATTCTACACTGGACGTCAGAAATTTGCTGCAGCGGACGGCCGTGTCGATCGCTTCAACAAAAAATATGGCCTCAAAGAAGAAGGTCGCGACGAAGAGTAAGCTCTTCACAATACCCGTCAGGTGCATTTGCATCGGGCGGGTATTTCTATTGTCGAAAAGTCGGGAAAATGGGCTGTATAGCATAGTTAGCTAAGAAAAAACAGACGTTAAATTGAAGATGTTTTCGGGTATGATAAACCTTCCAACAACTATTTATCTTTATTCAGCAGAAGACCCCTGCTGAATGAAGATAAATGCCTCCGGCGGATGTCACGGATTTTTAAGGAAGCTTAAGAAGGCAGTCTAAGCATGCGACGTCCTAAAAGTGCCTTAATTTCTGCAAAGAATACAGAAGTGCGGAAAATCGAACCCTTTGCTGTTCGATTCGCAACAAGGAAGGATGTAGTTCAATCCTTCCCCCCTGTTGGCTCCAAGCTCGAAAAAATTCGAACGCAATTACGCCAAGGCGTAATTGGTAAATGACCATATAAAGAAGTATCGAAAGGAGACTACATATGTATGTAACGATGCAAGGTGGATGGATTGAAGTAATTTGCGGTAGCATGTTTTCGGGGAAATCGGAGGAATTGATTCGCCGTATTAGACGGACGCAGTTTGCCAAACAGAAAATAGCAGTATTTAAGCCGGAAATAGACGACCGATATAGTGAAGAAGCTGTTGTTAGCCATGATGGAACAACGGTAATTGCGATTCCGATTGCAAGGTCATCACAGATTGAAGAATTCATTACAGAAGAATATGATGTTATAGCCATTGATGAAGCTCAATTTTTCGATGATCATATCGTAGACACAGTAATGGAGTTGGCAAATCGTGGATTCCGTGTCATTGTTGCTGGCCTAGACCAAGACTTTCGTGGCGAACCATTTGGCCCTATGCCGCGCCTGATGGCCATCGCCGAACACGTGACAAAACTGCAAGCCGTCTGCACAGTATGCGGCTCACCTTCCAGCAGAACGCAGCGGCTCATTAACGGTACACCTGCTGGCTATGACGACCCGATCATTCTGGTAGGTGCCGCCGAAGCGTACGAACCAAGATGCCGCAAGCATCACGAAGTACCAAAGGGTGTTTCAGTTATGGTAGAAGTAAAAGGATAATCATTCGATACCCGTCCGTGGAATGTGGACGGGTTTTATTTGTGGGAATGGGGCGTTGTTAAGTTCGGCCAGAAAGTTGTTTAGTTTCATCTGAGCGTTGCATAGTTCTGCCGAAGCGTCGTTTAGTTCCTCGCAAACGTTGCGAACTTTCATGTACGTTGCTAAGTTCGATTAGAACGTTGTCAAGTTCCGCCAAAGCGTTGCATAGTTCTGCCGAAGCGTCGTTTAGTTCCTCGCAAACGTTGCGAACTTTCATGTATGTTGCTAAGTTCGATCAGAACGTTGTCAAGTTCCGCCAAAGCGTTGCATAGTTCTGCCGAAGCGTTGTTTAGTTCCTCGCAAACGTTGCGAACTTTCGTGTACGTTGCTAAGTTTGATCAGAACGTTGTCAAGTTCCGCCAGAGCGTTGCATAGTTCCGCCAAAGCGTTGTTTAGTTCCTCGCAAACGTTGCGAACTTTCATGTATGTTGCTAAGTTCGATCAAAACGTTGTCAAGTTCCGCCAGAGCGTTGCATAGTTCTGGCGAAGCGTTGTTTAGTTCCTCGCAAACGTTGCGAACTTTCGTGTACGTTGCTAAGTTCGATCAGAACGTTGTCAAGTTCCGCCAGAGCGTTGCATAGTTCCGCCGAAGCGTCGTTTAGTTCCTTGTAAACGTTGCGAACTTTCATGTACGTTGCTAAGTTCGATCAGAACGTTGTCAAGTTCCGCCAGAGCGTTGCATAGTTCCGCCGAAGTGTTGTTTAGTTCCTTGTAAACGTTGCGAACTTTCATGTACGTAGCTAAGTTCGATCAGAACGTTGTCAAGTTCCGCCAGTGCGTTGCATAGTTCCGCCAAAGCGTTGTTTAGTTCCTCGCAAACGTTGCGAACTTTCATGTATGTTGCTAAGTTCGATCAGAACGTTGTCAAGTTCCGCTAGTGCGTTGCATAGTTCTGGCGAAGTGTTGTCAAGTTCCGCCTAAACGTTGCGAACTTCATCTAAATCAGCAAGAATCCCAATCCTAGAGAAATAACTGTATTTACCCTACGGTTTCCCGTACAATGAACGTACAAAACAGTCCTGAAAATGAGGTGCACGCAATGTTTGAAAGGCTTCAAGCAGTAGAAAATCGCTACGATCATTTAACTGAATTACTCAGTGATCCTGCGGTAGTAAGTGACATCACGAAACTTCGTGATTATTCGAAAGAGCAATCTGGCTTGCAAGAAACGGTTGAAACCTACCGTGAGTACAAAAACGCAATAGCCGAACATAAAAATGCGAAAGAAATGCTAAATGACCCGCTCGATGATGACATGAAAGAACTTGTGAAAATGGAAGTGGCTGAGCTCGATGAGAAGATTGAGTCATTTGAGGGGCGACTGAAAATATTACTTGTGCCAAAAGATCCGAACGACAATAAAAACGTCATCATGGAAATCCGTGGGGCAGCCGGTGGCGACGAAGCCGCCTTATTTGCCGGGAGTCTATTCCGCATGTATAGCCGTTATGCGGAAATGAACCACTGGAGAACGGAAGTAATCGATTCATCCCCAACGGAACTCGGTGGTTTTAAAGAAATTATTTTCACGATAAACGGCAACGGTGCATATTCAAAACTCAAATTTGAAAATGGCGCGCACCGAGTTCAGCGAGTCCCGGAAACTGAGTCAGGCGGTAGAACGCATACATCAACTGCGACAGTCGCAGTCTTACCGGAAGCTGAAGATGTCGATATTGAAATTCTCCGAGAAGATTTGAAAATCGATACGTACCGTTCCGGTGGTGCAGGTGGTCAGCATGTTAACACGACAGACTCTGCTGTTCGTATTACGCACCTACCGACGGGAATCACCGTATCCATGCAAGATGAAAAATCACAAATTAAAAACCGTGAAAAAGCGATGAAAGTATTAAAAGCCCGTGTCTATGATGCAGCACAACAAGAAGCGCAAGCAGAATATGCTGCGAGCCGAAAATCAGCAGTCGGGACAGGTGATCGTTCTGAGCGGATTCGTACGTATAATTTTTCGCAAAACCGGGTGACGGATCATCGCATTGGTTTGACAATCCAGAAATTAGACCAAATCATCGAAGGCAAGCTTGATGATGTCATCGATGCGCTTATTATGGAAGAACAGGCTTATCGCCTTGAAAGTTTGGATCGCCATGACTGAAAAAATCTATGAAGCTCTCCAACGGGCTTCTTCTTTATTAGAAAAAAAGGGGCTGGAACCGCATACAGCACAAATGCTGATGGAATTTATCACAAAAAAGTCCAGAGCCACTTTGTTTTCGGATGTCCGAGAACCGCTAACTGAGAAGCAGCACCAAGATTTTTGGGCTAAAGCTACCGAGCTGCTCGAAGGAAAGCCTGTCCAATACGTTATTGGCGAAGAAAGTTTTTATGGCTATACGTTTAAAGTGGATGACAACGTCCTGATCCCCCGTCCAGAAACGGAAGAACTCGTTTACGGAGCGCTAGAACGTGGTCGGAAAATGTTCCCGAACAAATCGATTGCAGTTGCAGATATTGGTACGGGTAGTGGGGCAATTGCAGTGTCATTCAAAAAAGAATGGCCAGAATCCCACGTTACCGCGACAGATATTAGTGAAGGTGCGTTGGAGATTGCTAGGCATAATGCTGTGATGAATGATGCTGACATCGATTTCCGACAAGGCGATATGACTGCGCCTATCGCGCAAAGAAAATGGGATATTGTTTTATCGAATCCTCCCTATATCGCACACGCGGAAGCAGAAATGATGTCGGGCACCGTCTTGGACCATGAGCCACACAGTGCTTTATTCGCAAAAGAAGAAGGACTTTATTTCTATCGTAAACTTGCCGAAGACTTGCCGCCACTTATGAACAACCCATTCCTCATTGCTGTTGAAATCGGTTATCTGCAAGGTCCGGCTGTGCATAAGTTATTCCAAGATGCATTTCCAACTGCGTATGTGGAAACAGTGCAAGACATTAATGGTAAAGATAGAATAATATTTTGTAAGACTTGTGAATAAACAACCTCCTAACCGGTAATAATGCGGTGTAGGAGGGGATAGACATGCTAACAGACTACGAGATTATAAGAAAGACAACTATATTCGATAAGGTGATGCCTTACATCGAGTTCATCATTGTGTTAATCATTATTCAATCAATTATGACGTTATTCACAGCGGGGCCGGCGGAAGATGATGCCATCCGCTTCCGAATGCTCGCTCATTCCAATGCGCCTGTGGATCAGCAAATGAAAATGGACATCCAACAACAAATTGAGCCGCTTATTAACGAGGCGGTAACTTCGTCTCTATCAAAAGAAGAACTTGCGGATAACTTAGCTGCACTTGAAAGTGAAATTCTTGAAACAGCTAACTCGTTGGCGAATGGACAAACCATTTCACTAGAACGTAAAGAAGCACTATTCCCGGCAAAACGCTCGGGGCTAGTGATTCACCCCCAAGCCACCTACGATGCCTATATATTAACAATCGGCAGCGGGCGTGGGGATAACTGGTGGTGTGCACTGTTCCCGAAAATCTGCTTTCCAGATAAACAAGAAAAAGAGGAAGAAAAAGTAACTTTTTTCATCTGGGAGTGGATAAAGGGGCTATTTTCTTAAAGTTACCAACATTCACTGTGGGTAACTTCTAAAAATTGTGGATAAAGGAGGTTTAAACTGTGGAAACAATACTAATCTCGGTGGATAAAAGTATGGATAACATAGAAAAATATAAACATGCTGTGGATATATTGAAAAGTGGCGGTGTTGTTGCCTTTCCGACGGAGACGGTCTATGGCCTCGGGGCACTTGCGACAGATGAACAAGCCGTTCAGGAAATTTTTAAAGCAAAAGGGAGACCGTCCGACAATCCGCTTATCGTTCATATTGGTAACAAGCAGGATGTCGCCAATTATGCGACAGGCATTACAAAGGATGCAGAAAAATTGATAACCGCCTATTGGCCAGGACCTCTTACGCTTGTTTTCGATAAAATTCCCGGTGTCATTGCATCGAAAGTGACGCCTGGAGTTGAAACGGTCGGCATTCGTATGCCGGATCATCCTGTCGCGCTTGAACTTCTTCGAGCGTTGGGTGGACCGCTTGCTGCACCGAGTGCCAACCGTAGCGGAAAACCGAGCCCTACTGAAGCGGATCATGTTTACGAAGATCTTAAAGGGCTCATTCCGCTCATTTTAGATGGGGGACAGACGGGTATTGGAGTTGAGTCAACAGTACTCGATATGACCACGAGCCCACCGACAATTTTACGACCAGGTGGTACAACGCAAGAGATGATCGAAGCTATCATTGGCCCGGTATATGCTGGCAGTAAGAGTCCGGGAGAACAAGCACCTCGCTCACCAGGCATGAAATATATGCATTATGCACCGGAAGCACCCCTTTTTGTTATTGCGCCTGATGCGACAACGATTCGTGAAGCGGTCGAGACGCTTCATAATGAAGGCAAGCGAGTGGCGATCATTGGACCGAATGAGTTAGATATTCCGGAGGCCGACTGGTATTTTGCAGTTGGTCCAAGAAATAACAATGATGCAATGGCCACGCATTTATATCGAGCGATACGCCAATGCGATTTAACAAAGGCGGATATCATTCTAGCAGTTGAAACAGATTTGACTGGAGTCGGTGCTGCCGTGATGAATCGGCTAACAAAAGCTGCCGACGGCAAACGCTATATGGATTAAATAGAATCCCGAACCGAATATGAATGACCTTCCCAGAAGCCGCATAAGATGGACAGATGCGGCATTTGGGGAGGTTTTAGTTTGGTAGAATTAATTGCAGCTTGCATTACAAGTATTGACGTCGTAGTCGTCTTTGCTTTCCTACAGGTGAGGAATGGCAAGTTTAAACTGGCGCTTTGGACATCTTTTCTTAATATGGTATTCCCTTTTCTCGGATTTATGACCGGGGAGCTTTCGGCACATTTTTTTGCAGGCTGGAGTAGTCTACTATCAGGTGCTTTACTTGCTTTGATTGGCATACATATGCTGTTGCAAGATGATGAGCCGGGTTCTACGGGGAAACAATTACATCCCTCTTTAATTGCGTTTGCGGTAAGTATCGATTCCTTTTCGGTAAGTGTCTCATTTGGTATGCTTCAGTTGGATAAAACCCTTTTTATCCTTGCATCAGGGATATTAACGTTTTTCCTTTCTTATACAGCTCTAATATTTAAGGGGCGAATGGGCCTGAGTGGTGGAAAAAAAATAAGGCGATTTGCAGGATTTGCTCTATTGGTTATGGGTGTAATGTCATGCTTTCGTTAAAAGTATCTATTTCTTTATTCACAAAACTCGGTTATTCTTATAGAGAGTAGGTGGGAATGATGAACATTTATTTGATTTGCACAGGAAATACGTGCAGAAGTCCAATGGCGGAAGCGATTCTGCGCGATAAGGAACTAGGAGATTTGACAGTTCGCTCGGCGGGTATACATGCCCAAGATGGGATTCCGATTTCACTAAACGCGAAAATACTTATTGAGGAAGCGGATATGCCCCATACCCCGTGGTCAAGTGCTGTTTCAATCGAAGGCTTAGAATGGGCGGATGTGGTGTTGACGATGACGGAAGCACATAAGATGGAGCTTCTCTATCGATATCCAGCCGTGGAAGAGAAAACATTTACATTAAAAGGTTTTGTGGAGTTTGGATCGGGTGGGGATGTGCAGGACCCATTCGGAGGCGATCTTGCAACGTACCGACAGACATTCGATGAGTTGTCGCAAATTTTGGATAAGTTAGAGCGGAAATTGATGGAGGGACAAGCATGAGAGAAATTGGACAGAAGAAATTTGGCTTACGTAAAAAAATTGTTTTATTCGTAACAGTCTTAGCGATGGTCACGTATACAACGAGCGGAATTTTTATAAATGTAATACAACCGCAATTTTTCCCGAACTTTAACGTATTCTGGTTTGCAGTGCTAACCTATGCAGCAGGCGTATTTTGGTCAGGTGTTCTGGCATTTGCTTTCAGTACGATTTTAACAAAACATCTACAAAACCTTGAGGTAGCAGCCATTAGAGTTGCCAAAGGGGAAATTGGGACAGACATTGAGCTCCCTAATTCATCAGATGAAATTCGTTCTGTCGCAGAAGCCTTCCAGCAAATGGTCCTCAATCTGCGCACAATTGTAGGGCAAATTGAAACGAACTTTGAAAAAACGGCGAGTACAGTGGATAACTTATCCAATGAAACAGGTGTGGCTGCAAAACAAGCAGATGCAGTTGCATCGACCATCGTCGAAATTTCCGTTGGTGCAGAGGCATCAGCAGTGGCAATCCAAGAGACTGCTGAAGCGATAGAAGATGTTCGAGCCCTAGCTGTTGAAGTGAGTAGTCGTGCGGAAGATTCATCGACTCGTTCAAAAGAGATGTTGGAGGAACTTGCGCGGACGACAGAAGTTTTCCGTATATTGGTCGATGGTATCCGTAATATGTCGATGCAAAGTGAACTATCACTCGGTACGATTAGACAACTCGATCAAAATGCACTAAAAATAGGAGAAATCGTTCAGCTAGTCGGCAATATCGCGGCGCAAACAAATTTGTTAGCCCTTAATGCATCAATTGAGGCGGCACGCGCGGGCGAGCATGGCAAAGGTTTTGCAATCGTTGCGGAAGAAGTTCGTGTATTGGCTGATGAAAGTGCTAGAGCTGTTCAAGGAATATCGAATCTTGTCGGGACCATTCAGACGGACGTGACGAAAGTTGTAAAAGATATGGAACAACAGGTCGAGTCAGCTGCGAAGGAAGCAAACCTTGCGAATGAGACGAGTGAAAATGTCGAAGCGATGGCATCCAAAGTGAATGGGATGGCTGAAGCTGTCGTTGAAATCACGAAGCTTGTCGAACATCAGTTAACCAATATTGAAATGACTGCACATCAATCGCAAGAAGTGGCGGCGATTGCTGAAGAGACCTCGGCCGGGGCGCAGGAGGTTGGAGCGGCCACTGAAGAGCAAGTGCGATCCATTGAGCAAGCAGATGCAATGGCGAGTGAACTGAAGAAGCAATCCGAGCAACTTTATGAAGTGATTCGACAATTTGATTTAACGAAATAACCAATTCACAGCCCTGTTTTTTAACTTTTTTCATCCGGTTGCGGAATAAAGTTAAAGTCGGGCTGTGTTTTTTTTGCGGAAAAATGGTAGAATGAGTTGTGAGTAAATTATGAAAAGAGGGAAGCAAGTGAAGATCGCTATTTCTTCAGATCATGGTGGAAACAATCTACGTCATGAAATTATCAACCTGTTAGCTGAACTAGGCGTAGAATTTGTTGACTTTGGACCAAACTCGGACGAATCTGTCGATTATCCAGACTTTGCGGCACCTGTTGCCAATGGAGTAGCTTCGGGGAACTTTGACCGTGGTATATTGATTTGCGGAACAGGGATTGGCATGTCTATCGCTGCAAACAAGGTAAAGGGCATCCGCTGTGCGCTTGTTCATGATGTTTTCAGTGCAAAAGCAACAAGGGAACATAACGATACAAATGTCCTGGCAATGGGTGAGCGTGTAATCGGTGCGGGTCATGCGAGAGAAATTGTCGCAACGTGGCTGAACACTTCATTTGAAGGTGGGCGTCACGAACGCCGAATTGGGAAATTGATGGAACTGGAAAATGACCAATAATGCCGATAAGAAGGCGGGTGGAAAACAGTGGATGCTTTGAATTTATGGAGGCTTCAACTTGAACAGCTACTAGCGGAAATGGCCGAACAGGACCGTCCTGTTGCTGGCACACTATTCGTTATTGGTTGTTCGACTTCGGAAATTGCTGGTAGTAGAATCGGGACATCAGGTGCACTCGAAATCGGAGAGGCGCTGTACGGGCCTTTAAAAGATTTTGCAGAGAAATACAAGCTGTTCCTTGCTTTTCAGGGATGCGAACATATTAATCGGGCGCTGACGATCGAGTACCAGGCAGCTGAGAAATTCAATCTTGACCCCGTATCAGTCATACCGGCGCAACATGCAGGTGGCTCCATGTCTACCTATGCCTATCATCAAATGGACAGGCCGGTCATCGTAGAAGCCATTCGTGCAAATGCGGGAATTGATATTGGACAAACATTGATTGGCATGCATTTGAAGCCTGTCGCTGTCCCACTCCGAACATCCATCAAAAAAATCGGAGAGGCGATCGTTACAGTTGCTACAACACGACCGAAACTTATTGGTGGAGAGCGTGCAATATATTCTCATTCAGTGAATGTTCAAACACCCACTGAATGAGGATATAGTCTCCAGACGCAATTACGCCAAGGCGTAATTGATAAATTAGATGAAGAAGGGGAATGACAAAATGGATTTGACGAATGTAAAACGTGAAGACGAAGCAGTATTTGAAGCGATAATGGCGGAGAAAAAGCGCCAAAATGCTAATATCGAACTGATTGCATCTGAAAACTTTGTAACGGAAGCAGTTATGGAAGCACAAGGATCGTATTTGACGAACAAATATGCAGAAGGCTATCCGGGCAAGCGTTACTACGGCGGCTGTGAACATGTTGATGTCGTTGAAAATATTGCACGCGACCGCCTGAAAGAAATTTTCGGTGCAGCATATGCAAACGTTCAGCCGCACTCTGGTGCACAAGCGAATATGGCTGTCTACTTCGCAGTCCTTAAACCAGGCGACACAGTTCTAGGCATGAATCTTTCCCATGGTGGCCACTTGACACATGGTAGCCCAGTCAACTTCTCTGGCGAATTATACAACTTTGTCGATTATGGTGTTGGCAAAGAAGACGAGCGCATCGATTATGAAGATGTTCGTCAAAAAGCGCTTGAGCATAAGCCGAAAATGATTGTTGCAGGTGCAAGTGCATATCCACGCGAAATTGATTTTGCTAAATTCCGTGAAATTGCAGATGAAGTTGGAGCGTATCTATTCGTAGATATGGCGCATATCGCAGGACTTGTCGCAGTGGGCGAACATCCAAACCCGGTGCCACACGCACACTTTGTTACATCTACAACACATAA
The DNA here is from genome assembly GCF_033485175.1 of Sporosarcina sp. YIM B06819. NCBI lineage: Bacteria > Bacillati > Bacillota > Bacilli > Caryophanales > Caryophanaceae > Sporosarcina > Sporosarcina sp. YIM B06819. The sequence goes on from NZ_JAWLIQ010000017.1 coordinate 62,730, forward strand.
GACATTGCGCGGACCACGCGGTGGATTGATTCTTGTGAACGAAGAATTCGCTGAAGAATTCGGACGTAAACTCGACAAATCGATTTTCCCAGGTGTACAAGGTGGTCCATTGATGCACGTAATCGCTGCGAAAGCAGTAGCGTTTGGCGAAGCTTTAAAACCAGAATTCAAGACATATATTCAACAAGTGAAAAAGAATGCCAAAGCATTTGGTGAAGCACTTGTAGCAGAAGGTGTCGATATCGTTTCTGGCGGTACTGACAACCACCTAGTGCTATTGAACCTACGTTCACTTGGCATCACGGGTAAAATTGCTGAACATGTACTGGACGAAGTTGGTATTACGGTCAATAAAAACACAATTCCGTACGATACAGAGAGCCCATTTGTCACATCAGGTATTCGTATCGGTACGCCAGCAGCAACAACTAGAGGTTTTAAGGAAGAAGAAATGATAGAAGTTGCATCAATCATTGCAAAACTTCTTAAAAACCACGAAGATGAAGCTGTCAAACAAGAAGCGCGTCAACGTGTTACAGCACTGACAGACAAGTTTCCACTCTACGCATAAGTAATGTAATAGAATAAGCCGCTATCTAATGATGGCGGCTTATTTTTTCGTAACATCCGTCGGAGACTGGGACCTACAAGGTAGGATTGAATTAGCTCCTTCTTTAGTGGCCTAAAAAGTTTCAGTTATAGGGAGAGGATATTCATGAGCAATCTTCGAAAAGCTGATAACGAGAAAATAATCATTTTGAATTGGCTAAAAAGGTTTGGTAGTCGATTTCGGACGGGCTTTGTCGTAAAGGATCCCAATAACTGTGGTAATCAAGTCGTTTTTGCCAATGAATTTTTCATGGAAATGACGGGCTATAGTAGTTCAGAGATTATGGGTAGTGACTTGGAATTTATTCATGGTGAAGATACGGATATGGCGTTAATACAAAAAATTGATCAGGATATATTGGATGGGATGTCCGCGAATGCAGAAGTGCTCAACTACAAAAAAGATGGAACGCCATTTTGGAACGAACTAGTTATCCAACCGATCATCGATGAGCGAGGTGCTAATTTATTCACGATAGTATTCAGCCTTGACGTGACGGAACGGAAAAAAGATAACATTTTGCTTGAATTACAGGAGGATATTTTTGTAGGGATTAATGCGGGAGAAGAAGCGGGAATTCTTTTTCAAAAAATAGCGAATGTCATCAAATCCTTCTTTTGGCAAGGTACAGTATGCTCCATCCTATTCAAGGGAAAAAAAGAAGACTGGCATATTGGAGCAGCAGATGCAGTGCCGCCGCAGTTGATGGATGAGCTATTAGCAAGTTTATCAAAAAGTCCCCCCTTATTAAACGAATTGGTCATACGGGAAAAGCAAGAAGCCTGTCTTTTTAGTGATTTTCAATCGCATTGGTCTCTTCCGATAGTGGACGGCGAAGGTGCTATCAGTGGACTCGTTACGCTGTTCAACAAGAAATCTACAAAGCAGACAGAGACGCAAAGAAGATTTTTGGAAAACGTAATCCCGATTATTCAAATGACAAAGATCCATTATAGTCAGCAGGCTGAGTATTATAGACTTGCCTTTACAGATCCAGAAACGGGACTGCCGAATCGACATGCCTTTTTGAACAAATTGAAAAAGAATATCGAGGACGAAGGAAAGCATTTTGTTGCCATTCTGGAGCCGGGTGAATTTGCCAAAATTGTTGACCTGTATGGCAGAGAAGCCGCCGATGAATTATTCATTCAGCTCAGCCGGCGTATTGAGCGGGTAGGAAAAGGGAAACCCAACTTTGTAGGTCGTTTTGCTAGTGCGGCACTTATTTTCACAAATGTTCCTTTACTTGAAGGTGAGGAATACTTTATTATCGAACTAAAAAATCTCGTTAAAAAACCCTTTATTATTTCGGGACAGGAAATGTTTATTACGCTGAAAATTGGGGTTGCAATATCAGGAGATAATTGTAGTGGCGAAGACTTAATACGACATGCGGATAGAGCGCTATCGGATGCGAAAAATAAACCGGGTAATATCATTTCATTTTATAAAGATTTGCAGTATAAGGAAACGATGGAAGAGATGAGGATTTTCAATGAATTATCAAAGGCGCTGTTGGCCGATGAGATGGAAGTCTTTCTTCAGCCGCAGGTTGATTTGAAAGATGGTAGCATCATTTCTTTCGAAGCGCTAGCCCGTTGGTTCTCCCCTATCCTCGGCCAGGTACCGCCGGATCTGTTCATTCCAGCAGCTGAAAGTACAGGAAAAATTATTGAACTGGAAACCTGTATATTGTCAAAAGTAATGGAATGGCAAAGGACAAGACAACAATCTGGAGAAGTGATGTATCCGGTAGCTGTTAACATTTCTGCCCAGCATTTTTTTACTCCGACCTTTGTCGAAATGCTTAAAGAATACACCCAAAAATATGATCTTTCTCCGGAATATATTACGCTCGAATTGACAGAAAGCATTGGGTTGTTCGACCTGGAAAAAGCGAAAGAAATTTTTGATAAGCTGAACGGGGCTGGATTTGAAATATCCGTAGACGATTTTGGCGTAGGTTTTTCTTCACTGAGCTATTTACCGAAATTGCCTTTAAGTGAGCTGAAGATTGACCGCAGTTTCATTAATGCGATAGGTGAACCCGCTACGCTTGGGGTGGTAACGACGATTATCCAACTGGCTGAAAATTTAAAGCTATCGACAGTCGCTGAGGGAATTGAAGAGGAGTGGCAAGGGGAAATGCTACGAACGCTTGGTTGTAAAGTAGGGCAAGGATTTTACTATTATAAGCCAATGCCTTTATCTGAAGTTGACCGATTACTCAGTGAAAAGGAAGTTAATGAATAGTTGGGTGTTAGGTGTGCTTGAATCCGTTCACTTCTGTTATAATGAACAGGACATTTTGAAAAGGAGCGAATATACATGCCAAAAGTACATGTTTTTGATCACCCACTTATCCAACACAAATTGACGTACATACGTGATAGTAACACAGGAACGAAGGAATTTCGTGAACTCGTCGATGAAGTGGCAACACTTATGGCTTATGAAATTACACGTGAACTGCCTCTTCAAGAAGTTGAGGTCGAGACGCCAGTTTGTAAGGCGAAATCGAATGTACTTGCAGGAAAGAAACTAGGTATCGTACCTATTTTACGTGCGGGTATTGGAATGGTAGATGGAATCCTTAACTTGATTCCAGCAGCGAAAGTCGGACATATCGGATTGTACCGTGATCCTGAAACATTACAGCCAGTCGAATATTATGTAAAACTACCTTCTGATGTATCAGTACGTGATTTCATTCTCGTCGATCCGATGCTGGCGACAGGGGGTTCTGCAATTGCAGCGGTTGATTCATTAAAGAGTCGCGGTGCAAAAAACATTAAATTCATGTGCCTCATTGCTGCTCCAGAAGGCGTGAAAGCAATGACTGAAGCACACCCAGATGTGGATGTTTACATCGCTGCGCTAGATGAAAAACTCGATGAAAAAGGCTACATCGTACCAGGACTTGGCGATGCAGGCGACCGATTATTTGGCACAAAATGATAGGGAAGGCGTGAATGTTTTGAAGAAGAGATGGAAAGTGATGACGATTTTCGGCACGCGACCAGAAGCTATCAAGATGGCACCGCTTGTACTGGAACTGCAAAAGCATTCGGATGATATTGAACCGATTGTGACAGTGACGGCTCAACATCGCGAAATGCTTGACCAAGTGCTGGAAACGTTCGGCATCACACCTGATTATGATTTGAATATCATGAAAGATCGACAAACACTTGTAGATGTAGCGACACGTGGACTGGAAGGGCTTGACCGAATTATGAAAGAAGCCAAGCCGGATATTGTGCTCGTCCACGGAGATACATCGACGACTTTCATCGGTAGCTTAGCTGCTTTCTACAATCGAATTGCAGTTGGACATGTCGAAGCAGGGCTCCGTACATGGGATAAATACTCCCCCTATCCGGAAGAAATGAACCGACAGCTAACAGGCGTCATCGCAGATCTTCATTTTTCGCCAACAGAAAAGTCAGCACGCAATTTAGTGGATGAAGGGAAACCGCAAGATCGCATTTATGTAACGGGCAATACAGCGATTGATGCACTTCAGACAACTGTACGTGAACACTATTCGCATCCTGTCCTTGACAAAATCGGGACGGACAGGCTCATCTTATTGACGGCACATCGCCGTGAAAACTTGGGTGAACCGATGCGCAACATGTTCCGGGCTATTAATCGCCTGTTGACAAAATACGATGATATTCAAGTAATCTATCCTGTTCATATGAACCCAGCGGTCCGCGAAGTAGCAGACGAGCTGTTAGGCGGTAATAACCGCGTTCATTTGATAGAGCCACTTGAAGTGGTTGATTTCCACAACTTTGCAGCACGCTCACATATTATTTTGACCGATTCAGGCGGCATCCAAGAAGAAGCACCATCATTAGGGAAGCCAGTCATTGTCCTTCGCGATACGACTGAACGTCCAGAAGGAATCGAAGCCGGTACATTGAAATTAGCTGGCACGGATGAAGATACCATCTTCGCGTTGACAGATACGCTACTTACTGATGAGGCGGAATACAGCAAAATGGCAAAAGCATCAAATCCATACGGTGACGGACATGCTTCTGAACGAATCGTCAAAGCACTGAAAGAGTATTTAACATCTATTGAAGCATAAACATTCAGGCGGCCAAGAAACCTTGGTCGTCTTTTTTTATGAGAAGCGGGGGGACTGTCAGTGAAAGCAACCAAACTATCAGGGAACTCCCTAATTACCCTCCAAAAAAGGCGAACGAATTACACTAACAGGTCAAATTTGTCGATTGTTTGACAAAACGAACACTTTGTGAAGAATTTCACGGGAATCAATTGACATCAATTTTCGCCTATTGTATGCTTACAAAGGGTAATAATGATAGGGGTATTTTATACAATTAAAACAGTGCTAGATCTGTCAATGTTAAGATATTGCTATCAATCCTATCTTGTTACGCTGAAAATGTAGGGATGCTCCTAATTGTCATAGTGCATTAGGTTCATTGCATTCGTTGCCGAATCCCCTACCATTCGACGCTAATCGCACAACTTATAGGTTCTAACCTTTTCGAAGTCTTTGCTCGTATTTAGCTAGACTGTGAAATGAGAACCCCCCTCGCATTTCCATGTGTTCAGACTGTAACTGCACTTAAACGTAGTTGCAATGCACCGTACAATCCCAAAATATGAGTCAGGAGAATAACCTACCATGCAAACCTTGCAAGAAATTTATAAAAAGCAAAAGAAGGCTCTCTTTTTTTGTCTAGCATTGTTCGTTTTAGGTTGGGGATTTACTGATTTTAAGACAGTTTTCGCAGGTTTAATACTAGGATCTCTGTTTGGATTGTATAATTTTTGGATTCTTGTCCGTAAAATGGAGAAGGCTGACCAGAAGTTTGTGGAAGGTAAGCACAGTTTATCGCTTGGGACTGCGTTGCGTTTCGCATCTGGTGTCGCCGCAGCTGCTATTGCAACCGCGGTGCCAGAACATTTCGACCTGATCGGTACGGTTATCGGTTTTGCGATACCTTACATTCTCCTACTAACGGAGAGGATCATATACCACGTAAGACATCAATAAGCTTTTTCGGGAATGTGGAGCGACACGAAAAAACTTGACTTAATTCTGGATGCAAAAGGGAGGTGAACGAAAAATGGAACATGGAAATCCGTTAGTCACGGCTTTCAAAGGAACAGCATTCGAAATGACATTCAACCTATCAAACGTCTTAATGCTATTCATCACATGTCTGATTGTTTTCCTAATCGCGTTTTTCGCTACACGTAGCTTGCAGATAAAACCGACAGGAATGCAAAATTTCTTTGAATGGGTCATGGACTTCGTCAAAGGGATTATTAAAAGTAATATGGACTGGAAAACGGGTGGACGATTCCATGTGTTGGGAATCACCCTTATCATGTTCCTCTTTGTAGCGAACGTATTAGGACTTCCATTGGCGGTTATCTGGAAAGGGGACCTTTGGTGGAAATCACCAACTGCTGACCCTGTAGTTACATTGACACTCGCTAGTATGGTCATTGTTCTCACACACTATTACGGAATTAAGATGACAGGTCTGAAAGAATACGGAAAAGGCTACCTTAAGCCACTCCCTTTCCTTGCACCGCTTAAAGTCGTCGAGGAATTTGCAAACACGCTGACACTCGGTCTGCGTCTTTATGGTAACATCTATGCTGGTGAAGTTCTTCTAGGACTCCTGGCTGGACTTGCAACATCAGGTATGCTCGGGTTATTTGGAGCGGTCGTACCATCTCTTGCTTGGATGGGCTTCTCGATTTTCGTCGGGGGGATCCAGTCATTTATCTTCGTTATGTTGTCGATGGTCTATATGTCACACAAAGTGTCAACAGATCACTAAGCATATAATGTCCGGATAACCGGACGACAAAACAAAAAAAACAGGAATATTAGGAGGAAACAATAATGGTAGGTTCAGTTGGTCTATTAGCAGCAGCAATCGCAATCGGTTTAGGAGCACTAGGAGCAGGTCTAGGAGCAGGTCTAGTTGTATCACGCACACAAGAAGGAATCGCACGTCAACCAGAAGCACGCGGTATTCTTCAAACAAACATGTTCGTTGGGGTTGCACTTGTTGAAGTTGTTCCGATTTTCGCAGCAGTTATCGCGTTCATCGTAATGAACAAATAAGTAGTACGATACAGAGTAATGACAGTAATGACATTCATTTCTCTGCGAGAATTGAATCTAATGGCGAAGAACGTACTATGTAGTCCTTCGCCATTCCTTTATGTAGATAACCTTTATGCAGATAAACAAAATATCCATATTTAAAGAGATATAAGCTCTTGAAGGGAGTGAAACAATCGTGTTTTTGGATACCTTCGCCTTATTAGCAGCAGATAGTGGAGCTACTAGTGGATTGGCACAATTAAATAAGAACTTAAACCTAGGCGATATTATCGTCACGGTTTCATTTTTCACGATACTTATGTTACTTCTGAAGAAGTTTGCATGGGGACCACTTATGGGCATCATGGATCAACGAGCTCAAATGATTTCAAACGAAATCGAGGCAGCTGAAAAAAGTCGTTTAGAATCACATAAACTTCTTGAAGAACAACGCGAGTTGTTGAAAGAAGCGCGTGATAATGCACAATCGATTGTTGAAAATGCTCAGAAACAAGCTGAATCACACCGTGATGAATTGATCAACACGGCTCGTGCTGAAGCGAACCGCATGAAAGAAGCAGCAGTGCTTGAAATTGCGACAGAAAAGGACAAAGCCGTTGCGGCAGTCCGCGAAGAATTCGTATCCCTTTCCATCCTTGCAGCGTCTAAAGTTCTTGGGAAAGAAATTTCCGAAGAAGATAACCGCGCATTGATTGAAGAGACGATTGCGAAGGCAGGCGAGGGCCGATGAGCAAATCGGTTGCAGCAAAACGCTATGCACTTGCATTGTTTGAACTTGCACAACAAAATGGACAAACAACTACAATTCAAGAAGAACTTCAAGAATTGAAAAAGGTTTTCCAAGAGAATGAAGGACTTGGGCAATTGCTTGAGTCTCCTAAATTGCCATTGGCAAAAAAGAAAGAACTGCTTGCGGACTTATTCAAGGGAGCGAATCAGTTCACTTTGAATGCACTGTACGTCCTGCTTGACGGGAAACGCATCAACGAAGTGATTCACTTTGTCGATGAGTTCAACACATTTGCAAATGATTCAGCAAGTATCGCTGAAGCGACAGTGTTTTCAACACAACCGCTTTCGGATGAACAAAGCCAATCTATTTCTAATGCGTTTGCACAGAAAGTCGGCAAACAGTCCTTGAAACTGAATAACATCATCGATCCAACACTACTTGGGGGCATCCGTCTCCAAATTGGTAACCAGATTTACGACAGCAGCGTAAGCGCGAAGCTTGAGCGTCTGAAACGGGATCTTATCGGATCATAAAACTGAAATTTGAGGGGTGACATGCATGAGCATCAAAGCTGAAGAAATCAGCGTTCTCATAAAACAGCAGATTGAAAATTATCAGTCTGAATTGAAAGTGAGCGAAGTAGGTACAGTTATCAAAATCGGTGACGGTATCGCACTAGCTCATGGCCTCGACAACGTCATGGCCGGAGAACTTCTTGAGTTCTCTACTGGTGTTTTAGGTATGGCGCAAAACTTGGAAGCGAATAACGTAGGTATCGTTATCCTTGGCCCATACACAGACATCAAAGAAGGCGATGAAGTACGTCGTACAGGTCGTATTATGGAAGTACCAGTCGGTAAAGAAATGATTGGACGCGTTGTCAATCCACTAGGGCAACCAGTTGATGGACTAGGTCCGATTGCAACGACAAAATCACGTCCAATTGAAAGTCCTGCACAAGGCGTAATGGCGCGTAAATCCGTTCATGAGCCACTGCAAACAGGCATTAAAGCGATTGATGCACTTGTTCCAATCGGTCGTGGACAGCGTGAATTGATCATCGGTGACCGTCAAACAGGTAAAACAACTGTTGCCATCGATACAATTCTTAACCAAGCTGACCAAGATATGATTTGTATCTATGTAGCAATCGGTCAAAAAGAATCTACAGTTCGTGGTGTTGTTGAAACATTACGTAAAAACGGTGCACTTGATTATACAATCGTCGTAACGGCTTCTGCTTCACAACCATCTCCACTACTATTCCTTGCACCTTATGCGGGAATAACAATGGCTGAGGAATTCATGTTCGAAGGTAAGCACGTTCTGATTGTTTATGATGACCTTTCTAAACAAGCAGCGGCATACCGCGAACTTTCTTTGTTACTTCGCCGTCCTCCGGGCCGTGAAGCTTATCCTGGTGATGTCTTCTATCTTCACTCCCGCCTACTTGAGCGTGCAGCGAAGTTGAATGATACACTTGGCGCAGGTTCTATTACAGCATTGCCATTCGTTGAAACACAAGCAGGGGATATCTCCGCTTATATTCCAACAAACGTAATTTCGATTACGGATGGTCAAATTTTCCTTCAGTCTGACCTATTCTTCTCAGGTGTACGTCCAGCCATTAACCCTGGTCTTTCCGTATCCCGTGTAGGTGGTTCAGCACAAATTAAAGCAATGAAAAAAGTTGCGGGAACACTGCGTCTTGACCTTGCAGCATTCCGTGAACTTGAAGCGTTCTCTCAATTCGGTTCTAACCTTGACGCTGCAACACAAGCGAAACTAGACCGCGGAGTGCGTACTGTTGAAATCTTGAAGCAAGATTTGAACAAACCATTCAAAGTGGAACAACAAGTTGTTGTGCTTTACGCGTTAACGCGTGGACACTTAGATAACATCGCAGTAAAAGATATCTTACGTTTCGAAAGTGAGATTCTAAGCTGGCTTGAAACGAACCACACTGAGGTATTTGATCATATTCGCAAAACAAAAGATCTTCCAGCGGACGACGTAATGGTAGCAGCAATTACTGCGTTCAAGAAAATCTTTGTTGCAGCAGAATAAGTAAGGAAACGGTTTTGACAACAACGCCAAAACGATTCTTGATCTAAAAAACGATAAGGTGGTGAAATGTCAGTGGCATCATTACGCGATATAGAAAACCGTATTAAGTCGACGAAGAAAACAAGTCAAATTACCAAAGCGATGCAAATGGTCTCTGCTTCCAAATTGGCCCGTGCCGAAAGCAACGCAACAGCGTTTGTTCCGTACATGGAAAAAATTCAGGAAGTTGTAGGGGCAATTGCTGCGGGAACAAAAGACTCTGGTCATCCAATGCTCGTAACACGTCCGGTTAAAAAGACGGGTTATATCGTCATTACATCGGACCGCGGGCTCGTTGGAGGTTATAATGCCAACATCCTGCGTACGGTTAAACGCGCAATCGAAACACGTCACGCGTCGAAAGACGAAGTGATGATTGTTGCAATCGGACGGAAAGGTCTTGAATTTTTCCAACGTCTTGATTTCAATATTGTCGAAAGCGTCGAGGGAATTAGTGATCATCCTTCATTCGATGAAATAAAAGACGTCGCTAAGCGTGCTGTTGGCATGTTCACAGAAGGCGCGTACGATGAAGTGTACTTGTATTACAACCACTTCATCTCCGCCATCTCAAATGAAGTGACGGAAAAGAAATTGCTTCCGCTCACTGACATCATATCGACACCGGCAACGACTACTTCATATGAGTTTGAGCCTTCAGGCGAAGCAATTCTTGAAGTACTTCTTCCGCAATATGCGGAAAGCCTCATTTTCGGTGCATTGATTGATGGTAAAGCAAGTGAACATGCTTCTAGTATGACAGCGATGAAAACTGCATCTGATAATGCAGCTGATTTAATAGATTCTTTAACACTTTCATTCAACCGTGCTCGACAAGCCGCGATTACTCAACAAATTACAGAAATCGTCGGCGGCGTCGCAGCTCTCGAATAAAGGAAGAAATTGCACGGCAACAGTAAGACAGGAGGGAAAAGTATGAATAAAGGACATGTACTTCAAGTAATGGGTCCGGTTGTTGACGTTAAGTTCGAAAACGGTCAACTTCCATCGATCTATAACGCATTGAAGGTCCAGATTACTCGTCCAAACACTGAGCCTGAAACGTTGACACTTGAAGTCGCGCTTCACCTTGGGGACGATACTGTACGTACAATTGCAATGTCATCAACAGATGGTCTACAACGTGGTTCAGTAGTAGATGATATGGGTTCTGCAATTTCAGTGCCAGTAGGTGACGTTACACTAGGACGCGTATTTAACGTACTAGGAGAAATTATTGACCTTGGTGAGGAAATTCCAGCAGCGGATCGTCGTGACCCAATTCACCGTTCAGCTCCAGTATTTGAAAACCTTTCAACGGAAGTTGAAATTCTAGAAACGGGTATTAAAGTTGTTGACTTACTTGCTCCATACATCAAAGGTGGTAAAATCGGCCTCTTCGGTGGTGCGGGTGTAGGTAAAACAGTTCTAATCCAAGAATTGATCAATAACATTGCACAAGAACACGGTGGTATTTCGGTATTCGCTGGTGTTGGAGAGCGTACACGTGAAGGAAATGACTTGTTCTACGAAATGACAGATTCTGGCGTTATCAACAAAACGGCAATGGTATTCGGTCAAATGAACGAGCCACCTGGCGCGCGTATGCGTGTTGCATTAACAGGTTTGACAATGGCAGAATATTTCCGTGACGAAAAAGGCGCGGACGTTCTTCTGTTCATCGATAACATCTTCCGCTTTACTCAAGCGGGATCTGAAGTATCTGCATTACTAGGCCGTATGCCATCAGCGGTTGGTTACCAACCGACACTTGCAACGGAAATGGGTCAGCTTCAAGAGCGTATCACATCGACAAACGTCGGTTCTGTTACATCTATTCAAGCAATCTACGTTCCTGCGGATGACTATACGGATCCAGCTCCAGCAACGACGTTTGCTCACCTTGATGCAACGACGAACCTTGAGCGTAAACTTTCTGAAATGGGTATTTACCCTGCGGTTGACCCACTTGCTTCATCTTCACGCGCACTTAGCCCAAGCATCATTGGCGAAGAGCATTACGAAGTTGCACGTCAAGTACAACAAACGCTTCAGCGTTACCGTGAACTTCAGGATATCATTGCAATCCTTGGTATGGATGAGCTTGGCGAAGAAGATAAATTGGTTGTAGGACGCGCGCGTCGTATCCAATTCTTCTTGTCGCAGAACTTCCACGTAGCAGAGCAATTCACAGGACAAAAAGGTTCATACGTACCTGTAGCTGAGACAGTTAAAGGCTTCAGCGAAATCCTTGAAGGCCGCTACGACCACCTTCCAGAAGATGCATTCCGACTTGTTGGACGCATTGAAGAAGTTATCGAAAAAGCGAAACAAATGGGCGTTGAGGTTTAATTTAATTCAGCAGATTTCCTGCTAAATTAAAGCCTCCGGCGGATGCGACAGATTGTTATCGAGCAGGTCTTGATAACAATCTGCGCCAAATTCGCCAAGGCGAATTTGATTAAGCTACCAGGAGGGGAAAAAATGAAGACAATTAAAGTCAATATCGTCACTCCCGATGGCCCTGTTTGTGAAGCCGATGCGAATACAATCGTCGCAGTCACCGAAGCAGGCGAAATTGGGATTCTTCCCGGCCACGTTGCGATGGTAGCGCCTCTTAAAATTGGTGCACTTCGCCTGATAAAGGATGGCGTGACGGAACATGTTGCTGTACACGGCGGCTTTCTTGAAGTCCGTCCAGATGTTGTCACTGTTTTAGCACAAAGTGCAGAAATGGCTTCTACGATTGACCTTGCTCGTGCGCAAGCAGCAGCAAAACGGGCGGAAGACACATTGCGTGCTGAAAAAGATGAAAGTAACTACAAATTGGCGGAACTTGAATTGAAGCGTGCCATCAATCGTATCAACGTGTACGAAACAAGAAAAAAATGAGTAGTTGATGATGGCGGACAAGGGGAAAAGTTTTCTTCTGTCCGTCTTTTCATCGCGTCTACGGAGGTTTACATATGACTAGTATGATGGCATTCCAGCCTTTACTTGCAATCGTGTCGCATATTTTCTTCATAGGTATTTCCTTTTATGCGCTACAAGCGATTATGCCAGAAAAAATTATCAAGAAAAATCGAGTGATGCAAGCCCAATTATTATTTATTTTATTGAGTATTGCAGTCGGTTCGGCCGTATCAAATTTCTTTTTGGAGATATCCTATTGGTCAGGAAGGCTTCCATTTATATTTAGTTAATTTTTAATTTGTAATAAAAAATCGAACTTTTCGGATAAAGGGTAATTACGATACATGCTATCGCCGCGGATATGATAAAAATGTGTTTACTATGCCGCCATATATGGGGCGATGGCATGAAGTTGACCCTTAGTTTTATGACACAAAACGTAAAAAGTGTACATAGTATAGACTACTTAGCAGGGCATTCAGAAATAGCCCGGACGCAGCTTGTTTATTAAGCTGAGGCAATGTAGAATTAGATATGTTTTTATGTTGAATTTATGATAAGCAAGTTTTAGATAGAAGTCTATAATATGTTTGGCTACAACACAGGAGTCGGAGGGACTTATTTTGGATAAAATTATTATCAACGGTGGACGTGTACTGAGAGGGAATGTCCGGGTAGAAGGCGCAAAAAATGCAGTATTACCAATACTAGCTGCTGCATTGCTTGCATCAGAAGGTACAAACGTTATACGGGATGTGCCAAATCTTTCAGACGTTGGAACGATCAATGAAGTACTGAAAAGCTTGAATGCAAAAGTGGAGCATTTCCCTGAGAACGACGAAGTGATTATCGATTCGACAGGTACACTTTCTGCAGAAGCACAGTTTGAATATGTACGAAAAATGCGTGCATCCATCCTTGTGATGGGACCGCTTTTAGCACGTAACGGTTATGCAAGAGTCGCACTTCCTGGTGGTTGTGCAATTGGATCTCGTCCAATCGACCAGCATTTAAAAGGCTTCGAGGCAATGGGGGCAGAAATTTCATTTGGCCATGGACATGTTGAAGCCAAAGCGGTAGGCGGCTTAAAAGGCGCAAAAATCTACCTTGACTTCCCAAGTGTTGGCGCAACTGAAAATATTATAACGGCGGCAGCATTAGCAAAAGGGACAACGATTATTGAAAACGCTGCAAAAGAACCTGAAATTGTAGACCTTGCGAACTTCATCAATGAAATGGGTGGAAAAGTTGTTGGAGCTGGTACGGACTCGATTCGAATTGAAGGTGTAGTGAAGTTATATGGTACAACGCATCATATTATACCCGACCGTATTGAAACGGGTACATTTATGGTGGCAGCAGCAATTACAGGTGGCGATGTCATTATTGACAATGCTGTTCCTGAACACAATGCTGCGCTAATTTCAAAATTAGGCGAAATGGGCGTTGTCATTACTGAGTTGGATGAGGGAGTTCGTGTGACAGCGCATTTGCCTTTGAAATCAGTTGATTTGAAGACGATGCCGCATCCAGGCTTCCCAACGGATATGCAGTCACAAATGATGGCACTTATGCTGACAGCGTCAGGTACAGGTGTCCTAACTGAAACGGTTTTTGAAAATCGCTTCATGCATGTAGAAGAATTTCGTCGCATGAACGGATTAGTTAAAATTGAAGGTAGATCAGTTATTATCTCAGGACCGTCTAAACTGCAAGGTGCTGAAGTAGCAGCGACAGATCTTCGCGCAGCAGCTGCGCTTATTCTGGCAGGTCTTATGGCAGAAGGCGTTACACGCGTAACGGAACTATCGCATCTCGACCGCGGATATGTAAACTTCCACGGTAAGCTTGCAGCACTTGGAGCAGACATCGTCCGAGTTTCACCAGAAACGCAAACTGAAAAATCAGCACAACTCGTCTAATTTATCATTACAAAAAGGCTGTGGAGCACTATCTACAGCTTTTTTGTTGTTTCAAAAAATAGAGGCATAAATCCAAACGGACTTCATATACTCAACCATGGACAAACTACTAGCTGCTTTATTCATCCTACTATTGTTTTTTATTCCCGTTTTCTTGAAACAGACGCCGGACATGAGTAGCAAGGTGGAGGAAACAAAGGTCGAACTTTGCCCAGTAATGATTACGGTTGCGGGTATGGACAAGCCGATTCCACTGGAAGAGTACGTTGTTGGAGTGGTCGCGGCTGAAATGCCAATTACATTTCAGGAGGAAGCGTTGAAAGCGCAGGCCATTGCCGCTCGTACCTATGCGCTCCGGACGACGGATAATGGCAACAGGCCCATTGCTGCAGATGTTTCTGCCCAAGTATATGCCAGTGAAGCGCAGCGTAAAGAGCGATGGAAGAAAGAATTCAAACGCAATGAAAAGAAAGTACGTACAGCAGTGAAAGCGACCGCGGGTGATACCCTTATGTACGAAAATAAAATGATATCGGCCATGTTTTTTTCCACATCGAATGGTAAGACTGAAACAGCGCAAAACTTTAGCGGTAGTGATATCCCTTATTTACAAAGCGTTGACAGTCCTGGGGAGGAGGACGTAGCAGCAACAGTCGAACGGAAATCAACAATGGCGCTTGCGGAATGGAATAACTTGATAGGCAGCGAATGGGATGCCGAGCAATTCAAATCATTACAGCTCGTTAGAAACCCTACAGGGCGTGTTCAGAAGGCTGTGACTTCGGGATTCGAAGCGAGTGGCCGGGAAATGCGTGATTTGTTAGGACTCGCATCAACAGACTTTGATATCGCATTTGATGTCACCAATCAGATTGTTCATGTAACAACAACCGGTTATGGTCATGGTGTTGGTATGAGCCAGTATGGGGCAGAGGCATTTGCCCAGAAAGGATGGACGGCTGAGGACATTCTTTTACACTACTACACAGGAACAGAAATAAAAAAATTTACTTTACTTGATTCCGAATGTTTAAAAACTCCTTCACTTGCAAATAATAGCGAGTGAGGTGATGACAATGCGAGAAGAAAAACCGAAAGCCCCTTCTCAGAAGAACAAAAGTGCAAAGGCAAAAAGTTGGTTTTGGCCAGTAGTCTATTCGGGTATCGCAATCGTCTTCGTCGGCATGATCTGGGGTTATAATGCATTCATGACGGAAGATTCCCCGGGGCTGACAGACGTTGCAAACAATGATGTAAAGGATCCGCCAATCGTGCAGACGAACGCAGTAAAGGAAACGCTCAAGTATCCATTTGCTGAAGAAGTCTTAGATGATGTAGTCATCGTGCAGGATTATTATGACACAGAGAGGGACGAAGCATCTCGTGAAAATGCGTTGCTCGTTTTCAATCAGACATATGTGGCAAATACTGGCGTGTCGATTTCTGTGCAAGGTGAGCCCTTTGAAGTTGTAGCGGCACTAAGCGGTAAAGTAGAATCGGTCGTGACGGACCCATTCAAGGGTGATGAAATTACCCTGTCCCACGCAGATGGATTAACAACAATCTATCGTTCCGTCACAGGAATTCAAGTTAAACAAGGTGACGAAGTAAGCCAAGGACAAGCACTCGCCACAGCTTCAGAAAACGGATGGAATTCAACAGCAGGTATCCACCTACTTTTTGAAGTACAGGAAAATGGTGTAGCCATCAATCCACGTTCTAAACTTGCATTCTAACAAGGCGCACTTAGCCATTCAATGCCAGTTACTGATCCAATTCATGGTTTGTGAATTGTGTCAGCAGCTGGCACTTTTTTGTTGCGTTTAGACTTCGTGTGCCTTGCGCTGTTGTTCTTGCACGCAAGAGAGTTCTCCCCCTTGCCCACACGCATATCCCACCAAATGACCGCATAGAATAAAGGAAGATTCAGAGCCGACAGGAAAGGAAGAGGGCGTGCACGAGCAAATACGGAGGCGATGCGTGCGCCTCGGAAAAATGTTGCTGGAGACAGGACTTACTGTACGGGCGCTAGCAAAAGCGACGGGCTATTCGAAAAGCACGGTCCATAAAGATCTGACGGAACGTTTACCGAATGTCGATGTGGCATTGGCGGAAGAAGTCGCAAAAATACTTGCCTATCATAAGTCTGTCAGACATTTACGAGGTGGCGAAGCGACAAGAGTCAAATGGATGAATGAAGTTAAGAAGATTGGAAGCAGTTAGCAACGCCGGGCGGTTTCGCAACGTAAATTGCGATCCGCCTTTTATTATGTCCTGAATGGTTCTAAAGTATATTCATTATTGTAGAACTATGGTAAAATATTTAGTTAGGAGAGTATACATATACGGTAATATTCGATGATCCAGGTGGAAGGGGAAACAGAAACAATGTTTGCGAAAGATATTGGGATCGACCTCGGTACAGCCAACGTCTTGATTCATGTAAAAGGAAAAGGGATTGTTCTTAACGAACCGTCAGTAGTAGCCATTGATAAGCACACGAACAAAGTGCTAGCGGTTGGTGAAGAAGCAAAACAAATGGTCGGCAGGACGCCAGGTAATATTGTGGCTATTAGACCATTAAAAGATGGTGTTATCGCAGATTTTGATGTGACGGAAGCTATGCTCAGTCACTTTATTAATAAATTGGACGTTAAAGGATTTTTATCGAAACCGCGGATTCTTATCTGCTGTCCGACAAACATTACGAGTGTTGAACAGAAAGCCATCCGACAAGCAGCCGAGAAATCAGGCGGCAAGAAGATATACCTTGAAGAAGAGCCGAAAGTGGCGGCAATTGGCGCAGGAATGGATATTTTCCAACCAAGCGGCAACATGGTAATTGATATTGGCGGTGGTACAACAGATGTCGCTGTCTTATCGATGGGAGACATCGTAACCTCGCAGTCCATTAAAGTGGCAGGGGATACATTTGATAATGATATTACACAATATATTAAACGACATTATAATTTGCTTATTGGGGAACGCACTTCGGAAAATATCAAATTCAATGTCGGTACGGTGTTCCTAGGTGGCCGCAAAGAACAAATGGATATAAGAGGGCGCGACATGGTGACAGGCCTTCCGCGTACGATTACGGTGCATTCCGATGAAATCGGTGAAGCACTAAAAGAATCGATCTATATGATTGTTCATGCAGCAAAAACAGTGTTGGAAAAAACACCACCTGAATTGTCCGCCGACATTATCGATCGTGGCGTCTTCTTAACAGGCGGCGGTGCTTTGTTACATGGCATTGACCAACTCCTTGCTGAAGAGCTAAAAGTACCGGTATTTATTTCAGAGAACCCATTGAATTGTGTCGCAATTGGGACAGGTATTTTATTGGACAATATCGACAAAATCGCTAGTCGTTAATAGATTCCAACCGTGAATTATTGAAACAGGAGGCGGGAACATGTTCCGTGGATTTTATACAGTAGGCTCTGGGATGATTGCACAACAGCGCAGAACTGAAATGTTAGCGAACAACCTTGCAAATGCCAATACGCCAGGCTTCAAGGCGGAACAGTCATCGATACGGTCATTTCCGGAAATGTACATGTCAAGCATTAACACGACACGTATTCCTACGAAAGACGGTTTTCAATTGAAAGGTCTATCGCCAGTTGGGGCAGTTTCAACAGGTGTTTACATGCAGGAGACGCTACCATTGTTTGCGCAAGGTCAATTACGTGAAACTGAGCTTACGACGGACGTGGCGCTCATTGACGGCCTCCTACCAGTGGATAATGAAACAGGCACACAAGGCGCAATCTTTTTCAGACTTGAAGATGCCAATGGTGGCGAACATTACACGAAAAATGGTAATTTTACGCTTGATCCAAGTGGCTATTTGACGAATCCGCAGGGGTATTATGTACTCGATAATAATGGGCAGCGAATTGCCTTACAAAATGATGATATTGAGATTACACAAGAGGGCGTTATCATGAACGGGGAAAATGCTGTGGCGACACTTGGTATTTCATTCGCACAACGTCCTGATGCGCTTCTAAAACAAGGAAACGGGATGTTTAAGACAGAAGGCGGCGAAAACCTTCAGAATGCCAATGCAGTTGCAGGCGTGACGTATTCGATGCAACAGGGGTATCTGGAAGGTTCGAACGTTGATGCTGCACAAACGATGACGGATATGATGACGGCGTATCGTGCATTTGAGGCCAATCAAAAAATCCTTCAAGCCTATGACCGAAGCATGGAAAAAGCAGTTACTGAAATCGGGCGCATTTAACTTGATTGTGCAGAATCTGGACGCAAACATGCCTCGGCGTGTTTGATCTAATCATAAATGATTTGAAGGGAGCCGAAATGCATGCTACGCACAATGTCAACAGCTACCAATACATTAAATCAATTGCAACAGCAACTAGACATAATTGGGAACAACCTTGCGAATTCAGCTACCCATGGCTACAAATCGAGCAATGCGAAATTCCATGAATTGCTCTATCAGCAATTCAATAATGACAAGGCGGATACAGCACCGCGCCAATCACCGCTTGGAATTCGTTATGGCTCCGGAGCTGTTCTTGGACAAGCGCAAATGAATTGGAAAGTGGGTTCATTGCAAACGACAGATCGTCAACTTGATTTTGCACTGACAGAACCCAAACAATACTTTACGATTTTGATGCCAAGTGATGGCGGAGAACAGACTGTGTATACGCGACAAGGAAATTTCTACATTTCACCTGTGGCAAATGGTCAAGGTATGCTCGTCAATAGTGAAGGCTATCCCGTTGCCAACAGCGAAGGATTACCAATTACATTTGCAGATGATGTTACAAATTTCACAGTTGATGCGGGTGGAATGCTAGCATTGACACATGCTAATGGAACGGTGGAGAGAGTAGAATTAGGCATTACAGTGGCGCAACGTCCTAATTTGCTACAACGTCTATCCGGTACAAACTTTGGACTGCCTGCAAACTTAGCGGACCTTGGTGTCACACAGCAAGAAGTGATGACTGATCTGCGTGGTGCCACAAGAAACCAAGTGAGTTTAGAAGGCGGTATGCTTGAAGCATCTAACGTTAACTATGAGAAAGAAATGACGGATCTCATCACTGTTCAGCGCTCTTATCAATTCAACGCGCGCTCAGTTACAATGGCAGACCAGATGTTAGGTCTGATTAACGGCATTCGATGAGATTTCGGTAGGGAGTACTAGGGATATGACAGATGAAAAACGAAGTAGTTTGAAGCGACAAGAGGATGAGTCAGTAAAAACGACCACCCGAACACGGTCTTCACGCAGCGAACATAGCAAGCGGAGCACCGAAATTGGACAAGCTACACCGCCGAAACAGTTGTGGGTACAAATTCGCCTCCTGCCCATCTGGCTTCGTGTAATACTCGTCCTACTGTTACTCGTGGGGGCGGCTATACTCGGGGCTATCATTGGCTATGGCTATATTGGTGATGGGGAGCCTACCGATGTTCTCAAAAAAGAGACATGGACCCACATTATCGACATCATTAGTGGGAAAGAGTCGAATTGACTTTTTCGTTTGATACATAAATAAAACATCAGGGGGATGACCATGCTAACAACAGAGCAAATCCAAGCAATCTTGCCACACCGTTATCCATTTCTCATGGTAGACCGTATTCTTGAGGTTGAAGAAGGAAAACGTGCAGTCGGAATAAAAAATGTAACAATCAACGAAGAATTCTTTAACGGGCATTTTCCGGGCTATCCAGTAATGCCAGGTGTGTTAATCGTTGAAGCGCTTGCACAAGTCGGCGCAGTCGCACTACTGCAAAAAGAAGAAAATAAAGGGCGACTAGGCTTTTTCGCAGGTATCGATAATTGTCGTTTTAAACGCCAAGTGACACCGGGTGATACATTGCGCCTTGAAGTGGAAATTACAAGACTTCGGGGGACTATCGTCAAAGCAAAAGCAATGGCAACGGTTGACGGAGAAATTGCTTGCGAAGCAGAGATTACATTGGCACTAGGACCAGCCGTTTCCAAAGTAGATTAAGTTTGCGAACGCATTGGAACTTAGTTACAATGTCAGTATAGTGTCATTGCAAAAAATGGCAAAGCACTTCGAAGTAGGAGGGTACAAGTCAGTATGTTTAAAGATCTTTCTCCAAATTTAAAAAGTAGCATTACGAGGTCCATCACACAGACTTTTGAACAATATATGAGTGATATTGAATGGTCTGAAGAAAAATTTAGCATCGATGATTTTATTGCCAGCTGGCGTGAATACATTACGACAAAAGCACTTTGGTATTCCAAAATTCCAGATGACATGAAACTCGATCCAGATTTTCATGAGGACCTCGCAAAACGTATCAATGAAGTCATCGCACGCGTCCTCGGTGAACCACCGTCCGAAGAACAGATTGTGGCAATTCAAATGATGCAGGAACAGCTGAATACGCATTATGAGTATGATTGTAAAGCTGAAGCTGTATACGTTGAAACGTTGCTTAAAAATCATTTAGAAATGTAAGAAAGAAAAAGGGATAGTTACTCCTTTTCTGGTCAAGCTATAAAGTATCATACTGATTTGTATGGTAAAAGGCTTGTGGAGAGGAGGAAATCATTTCATGTTCAAAAAAGCGATACCACTCGTGTTGATGTCGGGATTTGTGCTGACTGCTTGTGCAAACAACGGTACAGTACCGAAGAACAACGAAACGCCAATGGAAAAAGTGGAGGACCGTACGAGGGACTTGACGCCTAAAGTTAATAATGGGCAGACAGGACCAAATATGGATGGTCTCGATAACAATCGAGATATGAACGGGAACGGTGTGCGTAACGGCGTCATTAAAGACAATAATACTACACCCAATGGAGTAATCATTGAAGGCAACACGACTACGCCAAACGGAGAAATTATTAATGATGGCAATACGACTACACCAAATGAAGTGATCATCGATGAAAATCTCAACAAGAACAACAATCGTAACAACCACTAACCACAAGCCACTCGAAAACCGCCTCGAATTTTGAGGCGGTTTTTTCTTTGAGCGCAAATTATGTTGTTAGGCCCTCTGCGCGTTGCTTAGTTTGGGGCGAGTGTTGTCTAGTTCATCGGAAACGTTGCTAGGTAGGCTGGTTACGTTGTTAAGTCCTTTTGGCGTTGCTTAGTTCGGGGCGAGTGTTGTTAAGTTCATCGGAAACGTTGCGAGGTAAGCTGGTTACGTTGTTAAGTCCTCAGAACGTTGCTTAGTTCGCTGAAAGTGTTGTCTAGTCCATCGGAAACGTTGCGAGGTAAGCTGGTTATGTTGTTAAGTCCTCAG